>JACNJE010000067.1 GCA_014382705.1 Verrucomicrobiota bacterium
TCAAAGGTCACGCGGCGGATGAGTGTCAATCGGTCGGCTAATGGTGCCGGGTTCACCCCCTTGGGTAGTTGCACGCTAATGAAGGCGTCGATGGGGTTGGCCGTCGGGATTGGCAGCTTTGGCCGCTTAACCGGCTGATACGCCCAGAGATTCTTTGAATCATATTTCCGATTGGTCCAATCCTCGCTCAAGCCACCGCTGGTCTGGACTTGCACCCCACCCTCAACACCCCATGGATCCTTCTGCTTCAGCAAAGTTGCCAACTGCTTTGCATTCGGCCAAGGCGCACCTCCGGCAATCCAATCCTTGATGTACGCCACCTGCTCCGCATTGAGCTTGTCATTCTCCTTGGGCGGCATCGGCTCCCAGTCATCCTCATGCGTGCGCGTGACAGCCAAATACAACGGGCTTTGAAGTGGCTTGCCGGGGAGGATCGAAGGCTCTTCGCTATCGCCGCCCTTGAGTAAAGCGGCGCGGCTGCGCATATCGAAGTCGCCCTTGAGCTTCTTCTCGGGATTCTCACCGTGACAGGCCAGACACTTGGACTGAAAAAGGGGCAGCACCTTCCGCACAAACAGCACCTCCGCCGGCACGGTCTCGGTCGCCCAAGTTTGCCAGCCCGGTGCAAGCAGGAGGAGCGAGGCAAAACTTATGGAGACGTGACGGTTCATTCGTCGTTCCCGGAAAGGGTCACAATTAAATCAACAGAAAACCATGGCATCTTATTCAACGTTTTGCTGTTCCACGGAAAGAAGATTGGATTGGTTGCCGAGAATGTCCCGGGAGCGAAGGCGGATAAAAATCTGCGCTTGGCCAAGCGGTGGTTGGATGGGCAACACCGCGCTGCGCGCGTGCGGCTTGACCTTTTCGAGCCGAAATAACGGCTTTCCCTCGCCGGATGAATTATCGTGACCGGTGATCGTGTAGGCAAATTGCGGCAGCGTCTTCGGATCGGTCTCCCACGTGAGTTCAAGGTTGCCCCGCTTGGCCAAGCGCACCTTGGCGGACTTGAGTTTGATTGGCGCGTAGCCCGGCTTGGTTTCCGTGCGCTTGATGCGGTGCCACGATGGGTTGGCCGCGCTTGGTTTCGTGTCACGCCCACCGGCGGTCATGAAATAAAACGGGCCGGCCTCATCGCCGGCCACGCCGCCGTTCCAGTTCGTCTTGAAATTGAACGAACGCTTCCCCGGCACGAGGTCCCAATGGTTCACCGAGTAGCGGCCGCCGCCGAACGCGTGCCATTGGCCGTCGAGTTTGCGCTTCCAACCGCCCCGCAGGTTCGTCGTTCGCGGTTTGCTGCCGGTATTGAGCCAATCCTCGATGAACGCATCCGTCGCCCCCTTGAAAAACGCCTCCTTAGCCGCGACATCCATCGTCACCAAATGCGTCCACTCCCCGGTTTTTCCCGAGCGCACCCAGTAGCCGTAAAACGTATGCTCCCCGACCGGCCAAGCGCGGGCAACCAGCGTGTACCAACTGTCCGTCTCCCAGCCTAATTCAAAATTCCACGACTTAAGACCGGTCCCCTCGCCGCCAAACGTTTGCGTCAACGTCTTCGCCCCCCGGTGCACGGCGCGGATCGGCGTGGTGTGCGCCTTGTGATCCCAGATGGAGAAAAGATAAATGTGCCCCCTCGGGTGGGCCTGGATGCCCGCGTAACCGGCCGCCCTGCCCCGCCAGCCAAGCGCCTCGTAATAAGTGTACAACGCCTCGCCCAACTTGGGTACTCGCACCTCATTGATCACGATGTCGCCGTCGAAGTTGTCGTCAAAGACAAAGTGCGACGACGGCGCGGAGTCTTGGGCGTTCGCAACGAACGCCGAGGCGGTGAACCACACAGAAAAAATGAATCGATAAACCATGAATCAATGGGGCTGTTTACGGATATCAAGTGTGGCCTTCCGCACCGAGAACGCATCGGCGCCGGAGCCACTCAGCGCGTAGTCGCGCGCAGCCTCGCGCTTGGCCAAGCGCATGCCGACCTCCGCCGGCTTGGCCAAGCTGAACAGGATGAGCGCCACGCCGAGGCTGGCCCAATGAGGGAGCGTCGGAACCACTGTTTGCATGGGGTCACGATGACCTCGGGGACGAAAAAAGACAACCCGATTCATGTGCCTATCCGGCGCCCAGCGGCTCCCAAAAAGTCAGGGTGTTGCCGGAAGGATCGTCGAGATTGAGATCAGTGTTGCGGCCGGTGCCGCGGGGATCGACCACCACGGGGGCGGGGCGATCGCCGGCGCGGGCACGGAGATGGTCGCAGAAGGCTTCGATGCCACGCACGGGAATGCGCACTTCGGCGGGCGGATCCTCGGGCTGGGCATGGCCATTGAGATGAATCACGGCCTCGGCCAGGCGCAGTTGCAAATAGAGCGGTGAATCGGGCGTCTCGTGGAAGCGATGTTCCCACTCGATCTCAAACCCGAGGTAATCGACATAAAACGCGCGCGCCGCCCGTTCATCAACCATCCGCAGCACGGGAATGGAGGAGCCGATCTCGAATGACGGCACGGCGGGCATTGGGTCAGTTGGTCTGGAACGCCTTGCTCTGGACCACGGCTTCCACCAAATCGCGCAGGCCGGCGTTGGGTTGCTTCATGCGCGTGGTGATGGCGTCGAGTTGCGGGCGGTCGAGCGCGATGAGTTCGCGGCCCAGCGCGTAGGTGAGGAGTTTCTCCGTGAGATTGCGGGTGAACAGCTCGTGGCGACCGGACATCAGGCGACGAAATTCGTCCGGCGTCTTAAAGGTTGCGCCGTCGGGCAGTTTACCGGAAGCGTCCACCGGCAGGTTGCGTCCGTACTCCGTGCGCCAGCCGCCGATGGCGTCGAAGTTTTCCAAAGCGAACCCGAGCGGATCAATCTTGCGATGACACTCGGCGCAGGTGGCAATTTCCCGATGCTTCTCCAGTTGCCCGCGAATGGTGACGGCGCCCCGGATATCCGGCTCGATCGAGGGAACATCCGGCGGCGGGGGCGGCGGCGTGTAGCCGAGCAGTTTCTCCAGCACATAAATGCCGCGGATGACGGGCGAGGTGTCCACGCCGTTGGCCGAAGCCGTGAGGAAGGCGCCCTGCCCGATCAGCCCGCCGCGGCCGGTGCCCTTGAGCGACACGCGTTTGAGGTCGTTGCCCTCCACCCCGGCGATGCCATAGTGCAAAGCGAGTTCGCGGTTGAGAAAGGAATATTCGGCATCCAGAAATTCGCGCGGCGGACGGTTGCGATCGAGCATGTGTCGAAAGAACAATTCCGTTTCCCGGCGCATAGCGGCCTCGAGGTTATCGCGGTAGAACACCAAAAATTCCCCGGAAGGCGGCATGGTGCCGATGTTGTCGAGATCCAGCCAGCGGCGCACGAAGTGGCGGACAAACCGCTCGGACCGGGGATCGGCTAACATGCGTTTGACCTGCGCAGACAAATCGGCCCGCAGTTTGCCGGCGTCGGCCAGCTTGAGGAGCATGGCATCCGGTGGCGCGGACCAGAGGAAATACGACAACCGCGACGCCAACGCCACTTCGCTCAGCTCCCCTTCGCCGAGGTTGAGATACAGAAACCCGGGCGAGCAAAGAATCGCTTGGCAGCCCAGCTGAAGTGCCTGTAAGGGCTTCACGCCTTCCTTGAGTTTGGCAGTCACAAGTTGCTGGATCGGCTCCAGCTCACCGGCCAGCGGCGGACGGCGAAACGCCTTTTCAGCGAAGGCTTCGAGACGGCGGGCAATCGTGGAAGCGTCCAGTTGGTCCGGCGTCAGGTTGCCGTACAGCGCGCGATGCCCGACGGTTGGCCAGGCCTCCACGTGCGGGCCTTCAACCTGAATTTCCCAGATGCGCAGGCTCGGCCCGCGATACGCCTTGAGCACACCGTGCGCCTTTTCGGTGCCGCCTTTCATGCCAATGAACGGTTTGAACTCCGGCTTGTCGGCGGCCAGCGTCGTCAGCACACGGACCATCCGCTTGGCCGCCAGCGGACCGTTGCGAAAGCGCACTTCCGGTTCATAGCCAGCTTCCATGAACACGGTCCACTCGAACCATTTCGGCTCCTCATTGGTCAGCTCAATGCGCGCCAGCGAGGTCATCTTCGAAACATTGCCGGTGCTGGTGACACTGCCGCGCCGATCGACGGAGGCAATTTCCATCACCAGCGGATCGCCATTGCGAAAATCGCCGAGCGCCTTGCCGTAATCATGAACGCGATTCACCGCAGCAGCCCGCACGCGGATGGTGTAGATGCCGCTGTGAGCAACGCCGCCCTCCCGGTGCAACGGCACGAAGCCGATGTGCCCACCGCGATAATGGCGGCCCACGAGATCCGTGTACGGCGTGTCCGGGATATACCGGTAGCGGTCGACCTGAAAAAGTTTCGGCAGCTCAGCACCCGCCTTGCCCTTGAAGTAAAATGGCGACGGCTGCGCGTATTGCTTGGAAGCCGGCCGCGGGCCAAACTGCGTGGCCCGGCGAATGGCTTCTTCCGCCGCGATAAAATAATGATCCATCAACCGACCGGAAGTGACCAGTTCAGCGCCGTTGTTATCGAACCCATGCACCGTCACCTCCGCCGGAAAATCCTCGGCGGGATCCCACACGTCCACATTCAACCCGAGCAAATCGCCAATCGTCTGCCGATATTCCCAGGAGTTAAGCCGTCGCAACACACTACGGCCACCGGCATTGCTCAACTCGGCCCGGGCCGTTTTCAATTGCCGCGTCAAATGCGCGATCACCTCGGCCCGCTCGGCCGCCGTGGGCTGGGCTTCATCCTCCGGCGGCATCTCGCCCAGATTTAATTGATCCACGATTTCCTGATAACGCTCCAGATCATCGAGCTTCGTGATCCGCTCCGGCAACAGATCAAACCGCCGAGACGCCTTTTGTTTCTGCGCCCCGTGGCAGCGGATACAGTGGGTTTTGAGAAAGGTTTGGGTCCGTTCGTTCGCGTCGACCATGGTGCCGCCTGCGAACAGGAGCAGCGCAGCATATTTACAGAACGTGTTCATCCTTACCCGATTTTCATGGGGGAAAACGTGCCGGTGCTGCGTCCGAAACGATCGGCCTCGGAGCCGAACCATTGCAGGGCGGACAGCCACAGGTTCGAAAGCGGCACGCGTTTGTGTGGATCGGCGGGGCAGACCAGGTGACCGTGATGTTGAATGCCGCCGCCGGCCAGAATCACGGGGAGGTTGCGGTTGCTGTGGCTCGATCCGTCACTCATACCGCTGCCAAAGACGATCAGGGTGTTGTCGAAAATCTGCGCTTCCTGCAGTCGGGTCATGAAGTTGGCGAGCTTGGTGGTCAGGAAGGCTTCAATCACCTTCAACTGATCAATGCGGCCGGGCGCCTTGCCGTGGTGTGAGAGGCCGTGGTAGCTGCCCAAATCCAGCTCGGAGGTGCGAAAGCCCATGCCGGTTTCCAGAGTCGCAATGCGCGTGGAATCGGTCTGCAACGCCAGCGCCATCAGGTCATATAACAGAGCCACCTCGTCGATGTGCTGTCGTTCCTCATCCTGCACCTCGGCAATCGGCGGCTTGGGCTTGGGTCGATCGAGCCATTCTTTCGACATCTGCAAGCGCCGTTCCACGTCGCGCACCGAGGTGAGGTACTGGTCGAGCTTGGTGCGATCGGCCGCGTTGAGGGTGCGGTTCAGGGCGCTGGCCGAATCGCGTAGGGCGTCGAGTACACTGCCGCGATGTTGCAGTCGCGTGCGTTCGGCGGCTCGGGCTTCCTGCGGCGAGTTGACGAACAACGCCCGAAACAGCTTGGCGGGATTGTTGACCGGCGGCACGTGCACGCCAGCGCGTGTCCAGCACATGTCGGTGCCGTTGACGATGCCGGTGTTGATCGTGGGAAATCGCGTGGCGCTGCCGACCAGCCCAGCGGCGGCCTGATCCAGCGAGATGTTCTTCTCGGGGAACCCGGCGGATTCCTCTTTCTTGATACTGGTCAAAAAACCCTGCACCGCCCGGTGACCGCCATTGAGTTCGTGGTCCAGATTCGAGAACACGGTGAGGTCATTGCGATGCGCCTCCAGCGGCTTCAGCGTCGAGGTCGCCACATAATCTTTCCCGGCGGTTTGCGGAAAGAAATTGCCGGGGTAAAAGCCCAGATGATTACCCACGCAGACGAGTCGGCGCGGAGTTTTTTCATCCGTCTTCGCTCCGACCGCCAGACTTTCAAAGATCGGAAGCGTCAGCGCGAAGCCGGTGCCTTGCAGAAATCGGCGCCGGTTCAATGGGATCGTTTTGTTCATTAGCAAAAATAGATATCCAGCCACTAGTGTCCGGTTTAAAACCCCGGATAATAGGGCTCATGGTTGATGTTGGAGTTCATGGTCTGTAGGGGGTGTTGCGAAAATGCCTGTAAAATGGGGGTCTTCTCGAAAAGCGACACAATCAATTCCTTTAGAATTGTGTAGAGGCTGGCGGGATTATTTTTTCGCCTCGAGCTGATCGGTCAGTGCGCGCAGTTCGGCCAGCAACTCGGGATGCTTCTGGGCGAGGTTGTTGCGTTCGCCGAGATCGGCCTCCAGATCGTACAGTTCCTCGGCTTTGGGGCGTTGGTCGTCGACTGCGTAGCCGTGAAAATGCGCATTGGCGCGGAGGTATTTCCACTTTCCTTTCCGCACGCCGGCTTTGTTGAAGTAGAAAAACTCGCGCCCCGTCTCGCGTTTGCCGAGCAAAAGATCGGTCTGATCGATGCCATCAATGTGGCGATCCTTGGGCAGCGCGAAGCCGCACAGGGTGGCAAAGGTGGGCATGAAATCGATGGAGGCAAATACCGCATCATTTACGCGCCCCGCCGGCACCCTGCCCGGCCAACGCACAATGCACGGCAACCGATAGCCGGCCTCGTAGGGCGAGCCTTTGCCGTTGCGCAGCGGCCCGGCTTCGCCCCAGAAGATGGCGCCGGCCGGATGCCCCTTCTTGCGCTTGGTGTATTTGTCCTGATTCCACGGGCCGTTGTCGCTCGTGTAAATGACCAACGTGTTGTCGGCCAGTTTCAATGCGTCCAGCGTGTCGAGCAGGCGGCCGGTTTCGAAATCGAATTCCTCCACCACATCGCCGTACAAACCGCCCTTGGATTTGCCGCGAAACTTCGGCGAGGCATCAATGATCGTGTGCATCATCGTGTGCGCAAGATACAGCACGAAGGGCTTCTTCGGATCACGCTTGTTCTTCAGATAATCAATCGACTTATCCGTGTAGAGCTTGATCAAGCCGCCCATGTCACGCGTGGAACCCGCGTCCTCGTTGTTCTCATGCAGCTTCACCACGCCGTTGTCATTCGCGCCTAGTGCGCCATAAAAATAATCGAACCCCTGCGCGTTCGGCATGCGCGGGATGATGGCTTTGCGGTTGGACACATCCCATTTACCGATGCAGGCGGTTTGATAGCCGGCCTTGCCGATCAGTTCCGCCCAGGTGATTTCCTCTGCCGGCATGCCCCAGCCGCCACTGCGGATGGGCTGGCGACCGGTCAATAGCGCCGAACGCGACGGACCGCAGACGGTCTGCGAATAAAACGACGTAAAACGCGTGCCTTCCTTAGCCAGTTGATCCAGACGCGGCGTTTTGTTTTTCGTGTTCCCGTAACAGGCAAGATCGGCGTAGCCCTGATCATCGGTGAAGATGATGACGATGTTCGGACGTTCCGCCGCGATTATCGCTAGAGCGGAAACAAACAGTAGAGATAAGACTGTCAGGATGTTTTTCATGTCATTCAGCTCAGCACTCCGTGAACCAGCCGCCCATGCACGTTGGTGAGGCGGCGCTGAATGCCGTTATGGTAAAAAGTGAGGCGTTCGTGGTCGAGGCCGAAAAGGTGGAGAACGGTCGCGTGAAAGTCATGCCAACTCACGCGATCCTCCACCGCGCGGTAGCCGATCTCATCGGTCGCGCCGTAGGCGGTTCCGGCACGCACTCCCGCCCCGGCCATCCACACCGTGAACCCGGGATGATTGTGGTCCCGGCCGTCGCCCAGCGTGTTGGCCGCACTTTGGGTAAAGGGCGTGCGTCCAAACTCAGTCGTGAAGGTGACGAGCGTATCCTCCAGCATGCCGCGTTGGCGAAGATCCTTCAGCAGCGCGGCGACCGGCTGGTCGATTCGCGCCGCTTCACGGGTATGGTTCGGCACCATTTTTTCGTGGCCATCCCAGCTGGTGCGCGGGTTGCCGCCAAGCGGTCCACCGGAATATAGCTGCACAAAGCGCACTCCACGCTCGAGCAGTCGCCGGGCAAGAATGCAATTCTGTGCGAACTCTGCCGTCGCCTTTCCCTCGAGCCCATAAAGGTCGGTGATTGATTTTGGTTCACTCGAGAGATCCGCCGCGCCCGGCACGTAAAGCTGCATGCGCGCAGCCAGTTCGTAACTCCGCATCCGGGCACTCAACAAATCTTCCGCCCCACCCAAACGCGCAAGCTGTTTCCCATTGATCAACCCAAGCAGATCGACGGCGGCCGACTCGGCAACTGCGCTTGGTTTTTCGGGCGGGAACAGATCGCGCACCGGATGCCTGCCTCCATCAAATGCAACGCCTTGGTGTGTCGCCGGCAAAAATCCACTGCTCCAACTGGACGCCCCGCCACTCGGTGCGCCGCGCGGGTCCGGCAGCACGACGAACGCCGGCAGCGACTCGGTAACCGTGCCCAAGCCGTAACTCAGCCAACTGCCTAGCGACGGAAAACCATTCACCGGAAACCCGCTGTTGTGCAGGAACAACGCGGGCGTGTGGTTGCCGGTGTCCGCGTGCATCGACCGAATGACCGTCAACTCATCGGCGACCTTGGCCAAGTGCGGAAACAACCCGGAGATCCACAGCCCGCTCTGGCCGTGTTGCCGAAAGGACCAGTCGTTTTTCCGGATGCGACCGACCTTGCCGAAAAACGGGTCAATGTTCTTGATGCTCGGCGCCTGGCCGTGGTGCTTGGGCAAGTCCGGCTTGTAATCGAACGAATCAACCTGGCTCAACCCACCGACAAGACAAATGTTGATGCCGCGCTTGGCCCGAGGAAGGTGATCCGGTTGCGCCCCGAGCAGGTTTGTCAACGCCGTCGCCCCAAGCCCGTGCACCGCCCAATTAAAAAACCGGCGCCGACTGAGGTTTTGGAACGGACCGCTCATTCGATGACGACAAATTCGCCGCTGTTGAACAGCACTCTGGCCAATGTCGGCAACCCATGTTTTTCGACCAAGGCGATGCCTTTCTTCAACTCGTCGGCGTCGGGCGGGCGACCGAGGCAATGCTGCCAAGCACGCTCCACTTGGGCGGCTGCATCATCCCCAGCCTCCTGTTGCACGCGCTTGGCCAAGCGCTTGGCCAAGCGCCAGACAAACGGACTGTTTCGCAGACTCAGTGCCTGCAACGGCGTGGTGGTGACGGTGCGGACGGGCGTGGTGGTCGAGGGGTCGGGACAATCGAAACCGTCCAGCAACGAGTCGCGCCCACCCCGCGGTGTGAAGCGATAAACGGTGCGGCGATCAAACTCCGGCCCCTCACGGACTATCGGTTGATAATAACGACCGGCGTTGAAGTGGATTTCCTGCACGTCTTCAAAACCCGGCCCGCCGCTCTGCGGATTGAGCGCTCCGGTAACGAACAACAACGAATCGCGCAACACCTCGCCCTCCACTCGACGAGGTTGGAACCGCCAAAGCAATACGTTGTCGCGGTCCGCCTGCGAAGCAACGGCGTTGACGCGGGCAGATTGCCGCCAGGTGGCCGAGGTCACGATGAGCCGATGCAACAGCTTCAGTTGATAATCATTGTCCCGAAAGTAGTCGGCCAGCCAGTCGAGCAGTTCGGAGTTACTGGGACGTGTGCCGCTCGCCCCGAAGTCGCTCGGAGTGGTCACCAATCCCCGCCCAAAGTGCCAATGCCAGACTCGGTTGACCATCACACGGCTAAACAGCGGGTTGTCCCGGTGCGTGATCCAATCAGCCATCGCCCTGCGCCGCTCGGCATCGGGCGCAGCCGAGGTGAGATTCAAATTCGCCGATAGCCCGCGAACTGCCGACACCGCGCCGGGCAGCACCTCATCACCCAACGTGCCGGCGTTACCTCGCAGGTGCACCCGCATCACGGCCGGTTTGCCTGTCTTCACGGTAAACAGTTTTGGCGGATTGGCTCCCTTAACCTGCCGCTCGCCGTGATGCACTCCGTTGAACGCGGCGGCGAAAGAATAATATTCCTCCGTCGAAATCGGATCGACTTTGTGATCGTGGCAGCGCGCACATTGGATCGTCAGACCGAGAAACGCCTGCCCCACGACGCCCATCATCTCGCCCAGTTCATCTGCACGCGCCTGTTTCTTCAACACCACATTTGCCGGCAGCACGGTGTTATGCATGCCCGCCACGAGGAACCCCACCGCCGCAGCGCCCTCCGCACCGGGCTTGATGACGTCACCGGCCAGTTGCATGCGGGCGAACTCGTCGTACGGCATGTCTGTGTTGAAGGCGTTGATCACCCAGTCGCGGTACGGCCAAGCGTTGCGACGCGGCTCGTTGTATTCGAACCCGTTGCTCTCGCCATAGCGAGCGACATCCAGCCAATGCCGTGCCCAGCGTTCGCCGTAAGTGGGCGACGCAAGCAGTTCGTCCACCAGTTTAAGGTAGGCCTCCTCGGTCGGGCTCTGTTCAAACGCCTGAACCACTTCCGGCCGTGGCGGCAGACCGATGAGGTTGTAATGAAGACGACGCACCAGAGCCCTTGGTGTTGCCGGGGCGTTTGGTTTTAACCCGGCCTTGGCCAAGCGCTGCCGCACGAAGCCATCCACCGGATGTCCCGCTCCAGTTGGCTTGAGCACGGGCTGCAGCGGCTCAAACGCCCACTTGGCCGAGTTCGTCGCCGACCACAAATCCCCCACCTGCGTCAGGCAGACGATCGACAACGACAACGGCAAAAACAGTCTCATGCGGACGCGCATCCTCCAGCCCCAGCCGCGCTTGGCCAAGCGCTATTTTCGGACAACCTCCCCGGCCCACTGCTCATGAAGCGACCTCAGCCGTACCACTAATTTGAGGATCAAAGTTTGCCGTCAAGCTCGCTCAATCCACCGGGGCGCTGCCCCACCAATCTTTGTTTGGCTTGTAGCCGGGGGCGAGATAGCTGGCATGGCGTCTTTCGAGGCCGGCCTTGCCCTTGGTTTGGATCGACTCCCAACGTGCCTTGCGCTTGGCCGCGTTGAACGCCGGGTCTTTGGCCGGGAACTTCGCACCGGTGGCCTTAAGCCAGGCATCGAGATCGGCGCGAAGAGCCTTTGTCTTTTGGGGATGGCGCTTGGCCAAGTCGTGCTGCTCTACCGAATCTTCCTCCAAGTGATACAGTTCGTCACGGCCATCCTCGTGGTAGTGGATCAGCTTCCAATCATCCTCCGTGATGATCGACGACGGCTCGCCGCCCTGGTTGCCGTAGTGCGGGTAATGCCAATACAACGGCCGGTCCGCGATCGAGCCGCCCTCGAGCAACGGCACGATGCTGACGCCGTCCACGTCCTGTTGTTTCGGCACGGCGACACCGGCAAGCTCGAGCAGCGTCGGGTACCAGTCAATCCCGTTCACCGGCACGGCGCTGGTCGAGCCGGCCGTGGTCACGCCGGGTGCGTGGATGTAAAACGGCTCGCGGATGCCGCCCTCCCACTGCCGCCCTTTGCCGCCGCGCAACGGCGTGTTGCTGGTTGAGTAGGCGTCGCCGGAGGAAACACCGCCGTTGTCGGAGGTGAAACAGATGATCGTGTTGTCGGCCAAGCCAAGCGCGTCGAGTTTCCGCAGCACGATGCCGACGGCGTCGTCCATCGTCTCGACCATCCCGCCGTAAATCGGGCAATCCTGCACCTGACGCACGTTGAGCCGCCGGTCGAACAGAAAGCGCTCCCCGGCCAAGCCGGCTGACTCTGCCTTGTCGCGGTATTTTTTCCATAACTTGGGCGTGGTTTGTATAGGGCCATGAACGGTGTAAAAAGATAGATAGGCGAGGAACGGCTTCTCCTTGTTGGCCTCAATAAAGTCGGCAGTTTCGCGGCCGAGACGCAGGGTAAGCGACTCACCTGCGGGGCCGGACTTCAGATTCGGATTCTGCCACGGTGCAAAAAAACCGCCGCGCGGACTGCCGACATCCCAACCGCCTTTGTTGATATCGAATCCGTGATCCGGCGGCCACGAACCTTTGCTGCCGAGATGCCATTTCCCGGCGAAGAATGTCTTGTAGCCGTTGTCCCGGAGTACCTCAGCGAGCGTGATCTCCGACGCGCGCAGATTCCGATCGTACTCCGCCGGCAAGTGGCTGTCGTGACGCCCCCGTCCGCTCCACGATTTGCCCGACGCATCACCGATCCACGTGGTGATGCCATGGTTCGGCGGGTATTTGCCGGTGAGAATGCTGGCCCGCGAGGGGCTGCAAACCTGACACGTCGCGTAGCCGCGTGTGAACTTCATCCCCTCGTTGGCAATGCGGTCGATGTGCGGGCTCTCGTAATAGGTTGAGCCCTCATTGCTGAGATCGCGCCAGCCAAGGTCATCGGCAAGAATGAATACAATGTTGGGCCGCCGCTTGGCTTCGTCAGCGGCATGAACGTGCGCTTGGCCAAACGACAGGCAAATGAGCAGGACGATAGATTGGATGTTGAGTTTCATCACAATTTTATGAGTGCTAAAAAGACAATCTAAAGAGGGCGTTTCAGGAATTCAACACAACATCGGTAAATTTTACGACCTGAAAAATCACATCGGCAAGTCCCAAACGATCGGCCTCGTGGGAAGTCAGTCCAACGACTCAATGCAGGACACGTTTCTGCACGAAGTGTTCCACGCCATCGTTCACGTGATGGACTGAAGGAAACCGAGACGGAAGAAAACTACGTTCGCTGTCTGGCGACAGGATTGTGCACGGTCTGGAACAACAACCCTGCGGCGTTCAAGTGGTGGAGGGAGTTGGCTTAGTTGCCAGCGGCTTCCAGTTCATTCTTGGTCTTGCCGCCATGTTTGCGGAGGAGGTCACTCGACTACTTTAACCCGATAAAAGTTTCGCTTGAACGGCACCAGTGGCTGTCTTGGGTCGGTGAACTCAATCTGCTTGCCGGTTCCCTCGATTGTTTCCAACTCACCCCACTGCTTGAAGTCTTGCGTCACTTCAACCACATAGGTCACCCCATCCATTGCAGTGAAACTAAATTCAAACAGGCCTCTGCTATAAGTCAAACGAGGCATCAGTGCCAATTCTTTAGCTGTCTTGCCACCGTGCTTACGGAGTAACCGGGCCCATGACTTTCTTGTTCCGACCAAGTCTAGCGGTGTCTCGCCATCATCATTCTTCGCATTCACATCTGCACCTTCAGCGATAAGCAGTTCGGCGATTTCCTTGTGATCTCCAGCAGCCATATGCAAAGGTGTCCATCCACCAACATCCTTCGCATTCACATCCGCACCAGAATCGATAAGCAGTTCGACAACTTCCTTGCGGCCACCATAAGTCGCATAATGCAAAGGAGTACCAACAACGTCCCTCACATTCACATCCGTGCCATAAGCCAAGTGTTGTTTGACTGCCTTGATGTTTCCGTCTCTGGCAGCAACGTGAATTGAGACCCTTGGTTTTTTTGGCGATTCCTTGCCGCCGTGCTTACGGAGGAGGTCGGCGATTTTATTACCGATGTCACCGTGCCCGCGCACGGCCAAATCTAGCGGTGTCAATCCATCCTCATCCTTCGCATTCACATCCGCACCGTTGGCAATTAGCAGTTCAACTATTTCCTTGCGATCTCTACCAGCCGCACCATGCAAAGGAGTCGATCCGCCATCATTCTTCGCATTCACATCCGCACCTTTGGCGATCAGTAGTTCGACGATTTCCTTGTGACCTGTATAAGCCGCATCATACAATGGAGTATTCCCACCATAATCATCCTTCGCATTCACATCCGCACCAGCAGCGATTAGCAATTCGGCGATTTCATTGCGACTTTCCCAAGCCGCACCATTCAAAGGAGTGGATCCACCCCGGTCCTTCGCATTCACATCCGCACCTTTGGCGATCAGTAGTTCGACGATTTCCTTGTGACCTGTATAAGCCGCATCATACAATGGAGTATTCCCACCATAATCATCCTTCGCATTCACATCCGCACCAGCAGCGATTAGCAATTCGGCGATTTCATTGCGACTTTCCCAAGCCGCACCATTCAAAGGAGTGGATCCACCCCGGTCCTTCGCATTCACATCCGCACCTTTGGCGATCAGTAGTTCGACGATTTCCTTGTGACCTTCCAAAGTCGCAAGAAACAAAGGAGTCGTTCCACCTTCAATCTTCGCATTCACATCCGCACCTTTGTCCAATTCCGCTTGAACGCCATCAAGATCACCGTTTCTGGCAGCATCGTGAATCGGATCAGCGAGGGCGGTTGTGGCCAACGCCACGGCTGCGATTGTTGTGATTAGTATGTTTTTCATATCGGCCTAAGCTTAGTTTTTTTTGATTATCTTTGCAAGTTATTTCTGATTCGGATTGTTCTAATTTTTCATGTGCGATTTGGTTTCGCAATCGACGGTAAGCCGACATCCGAGACTGGCCATTCTTTTGTAATCTAATTGCGGGATTCTCCAACTTCGTGCGCAATCCGTTTTCGGTTCCGGCACAAAAATATCACCCCGGCTCTGGCTTCATCGCCGTTCATTCCCCTTTAGCTTACAACTCATCACCCGTCTTGCCGCCGTGTTTGCGGAGAAGGTCAGCGATTTCCTTTAGCTTGTCAGTACTGTACATTTCGGCCCACAGTTTGGCCATGTACTGTTCCACCTCTGCTTCACTCGGCATGCCGTCGCCGGGCTCACCCCGTGATGTGAAATCGTCTGGTAGTGTGGGCATGCCGGGGGATCCCATGGTGAAAGTGTCTGGTGGTAGCGTGGGCATGTCGGCGGATTCCATGATGACTATGTCTAGTAGTGTTCGTGTGCCACCGAAAACGTCCATCTTGAAATTAACATCCGCACCTTTGTCTATGAGGAGTTGAACGGTTTCTTTGTCTCTCGAACTGACCGCCAAACACAAAGGAGTCCGCCCATGCTCGTCCTTGATGTCCACACCCACACCATCAGCCAAGTGTTTTTTGGTAGCTTCAACATCACCCAATTCTACAGCATGAAAAATTGAAACTTTAGCGCTGCTGTTGCCTCCAAATTTTTGGAGCAGATCAGCCACTTCAAGGTGTTTCGATATTATAGCAATATCGACTGCGGTCTTTCCTGCAACTAGTTCATGTTTCAGTGGCGCATGTACATCCGCACCTTCGCTAAGCAGCAACTCGACGATGTCCCCGTAACCTTGATAAGCAGCCTGATGCAAAGGTGTCCATCCATCGGTATATTCATTGACATCCGTACCAGCAGCTAAGTGCTGCTTGACGACTTCAACATTTTCAAGCATCACAGCTTCATGAATTGAGATGTCTGGTGCTTCAGCTGTCGGCGGTTCTGGTTTCGTTTCTGGTGCAGGAGTCGACTGCTGCGACTTCCTCAAGTAGATGCCATTCTCGCCCTCTGGTATCATCTCGTCCAATGGAGCCTCCTCTCCGTTACCGGCGTACGAAATCAACTTGAAGGTTGTCTTGTCGAACTTGACTGTGATTTGCTCGGAATCTTCTGTTGTCGTCCCTTCGCACACCAACAAATCTCCTTCGATTTTCCACGTGCCAACTAAAGCATCAGTCGCAAAGTCCTCACCCTCTGGGCTTCCAATAAATGAACCATCAGACTTGAGTTGAAAACGAATAGTCATTCCCTCAACGAGTGTTAAGCTGTAACTCCCCGAGTATTCCGGCTTGGACGCGCAGGCCACCAGCACCACGGCTGCGACGATTGAAACGAGTATTGATTTCATAGCGAGGAAACCGTCACCCCGTTGAGCGCAGTTTTCAAGGCGTTTTAACTGTTGCCGATCAAAGCCTTCAGCCTTAAAAACTGATGGTTGATGGCTGATCCGAAATCATACGAGCCAGAGAAACTGACCAGCGGGTTCACATGGAAACGGAATGAGAGTCAAATGAAATCTTGCCAGCCGTTAGGCCTCCAATAACATCGGCCCCGGATGATTCACCTGATAAAATCGCCCGCGATTCTATTTGCCCTTCTGCTCCTGCCGCCGGGAGGTTGGCTGCAGGCCACACAGCCAAAGCCGCATATCATTTACATCATGGTGGATGACATGGGCTACGGCGACGCGGGTTGTTACAATCCACAGTCTAAAATCCCCACGCCGAACATCGACTCACTGGCCAATGCCGGAATGCGCTTCACCGACGCCCATGCGCCGGGGGCGTTGTGCCACCCTTCGCGGTACGGACTGCTGACCGGGCAGCATCCGTTTCGAGCCAATGTGGAATCGTGGCGCACGCGGGCGGTGATCCGGAAAACGCAGACAACATTCGCCTCGCTGCTGCAGTCGAACGGCTACCGGACGGCAATGGTCGGCAAGTGGCATCTCGGATTTCACGAGAACGGCTACGACAAACCGCTGCCCGGCGGCCCGGTGGATCGTGGTTTCGACTCGTTTTTCGGCATCCGCGCCTCGACCGATATTCCACCCTATTTTTACATTCGCGGCAATCGAGCCGTCGCGCCACCGACCGACCGGATTGGGGCAAACAGCAGCGACGGCTGGACGCCGATTCAAGGCGCCTTCTGGAGGGCGGGTGGCATCGCGCCGGGCTTGCAACTGAAGGATGTCCTTCCCCGTTTCACCGACGAGGCGGTCAGCGTCATCGAACAACACACCAAGTCTAAAACCACCAAGCCGCTGATGCTGTACCTCGCCTACCCCGCCCCACACACGCCTTGGCTGCCGTCGCCCAAGTTTCGGGGCAGCAGCGAAGCCGGGATGTACGGTGATTTTCTGGTGATGGTGGATGCCATGATCGGGCGCGTGCTCAAGGCGCTCGACGAAGCCGAAATGAGCGACGACACGCTGCTGTTTTTCTGCTCCGACAACGGCCCGGTCTGGTACGATGCCGATGTGAAACGGCTTGGCCACAATTCCGTCGGTGATCTGCGCGGCATGAAGGCCGACGCGTGGGAAGGCGGCCATCGCATGCCGTTCATCGCGCGCTGGCCCGGCAAGATTCGCGCCGGATCGGTCAGCGGACAGACGATCTGTTTCACGGACATGCTGGCGACGTTCGCCGCCGTCGCGGATGCCGAACTGCCGCCGAACGCCGGGCCTGACAGCTTCAACATCCTCCCCGTCCTGCTGAGCAAACAACCGGAGGACAAGCCGATCCGTGGGCCGATCGTCATCCCCGCGCGGCGCGGCATGATGTCGATCCGCTCGGGGCATTGGAAGCTGATCACCGGCCTCGGCTCCGGTGGTTTCTCAAAACCGGCACACATCAAGCCCACGCCCGGCGGCCCCGTTGGCCAACTCTATCACCTCGGCAACGACCTCGCGGAAACCCGCAACCTGTATCTAAAAAAGCCGGACATCGTGAAATCCCTATTGGCCAAGCTCGAGCAAATCCGCAGCCAACCCAAAACTCGCCCCTCAAAGTCATCCGCAGATGACGCAGAGGAGCGAAGATAAAAACAAGATGTAAGCACGGGGCATTAGTTGACTAATAATTCATGAATAAAAAATTTCATCTGCGGAAATCTGCGAAATCTACGGATAAAAAAGAGAATAATTGAATGAAAAACAATCCGCAGATGACGCAGAGGAGCGCAGATAAAAGGGACCCAGAGACCTACGCCATTATTGGTGCAGCTATGGCTGTTCACACAGAACTGGGAAACGGTTTTCTTGAAGCTGTGTATCAGGAAGCTTTGGAGAGGGAGTTTCAGGAAAACAAAATCCCCTTCGAACGAGAACAAGCGTTGGCGATCGATTATCGAGGTGCTCCGCTAACTACCTGTTACAAGGCGGATTTTGTTTGTTTCAAATCCGTTATCGTCGAGTTGAAAGCACTGTCTGACCTGACAGGCACAGAGGATTCGCAAGTCATCAACTACTTAAAAGCATCCGGCTTGAGTCGAGCCTTGTTAATCAATTTCGGCACAAAGAAACTCCAACATAAAAGATCGGTGTTAAATCTGCGAGAATCTGCGTCATCTGCGGAAAAATTTTTTAATAATAACAAATCATGAAAAAACTAGCCTTCATCGTTTCTCTCATCTCGTGCAGCTCGTTTGTTTCCGTTGAGGCGGCCAAGCCAAGCGGCGACCGCCCCAATATCGTTTACATCATGGCGGACGACCTTGGTTATGGCGACTTGGGTTGCTACGGACAAAAGCTCATCCAGACGCCGCACATCGACCGCTTGGCCAAGCGCGGGATGCGGTTCACCGATTTTTATGCCGGCTCGACCGTGTGCGCTCCGTCGCGTTGCGTGCTGATGACCGGCCTGCACACCGGCCATTGCTTTATACGGGGCAACGGCAAGGACAATCTGCGGCCGGAGGACGTGACCGTGGCGGAGGTGCTAAAGCGCGCCGATTACGCGACCGGCCAAGTCGGTAAATGGGGGCTCGGGCACGAGGACTCGACCGGCCTGCCAACGCGGCAGGGGTTCGACTTTTTTTACGGCTACCTAGACCAGCATCACGCGCATCTTTATTACCCGACGTTCCTCGTGAAGAACGAGAAGCGCGTGCGACTGCGCAACATCGTCCCGAACGAGGGCCGATGGGGCCAAGGTGTCGCCAGCAAAAAAATCGATTACAGCCCTGCGTTGATGATGGATGAAACGCTTGGCTTCATTGACGAGCACAAGGACCAACGTTTTTTCCTGTACCTCTCCTACACGCTACCACACGCCAACAACGAGGCTCGCGGCAAAACCGGCGACGGCACAGCGGTGCCGGACCTCGGCATTTACAGAGATAAAAAATGGACGAAACAAAACAAGGGCCAAGCCGCGATGATCACCTACCTCGACGACATGGTGGGCCAAGTCGTCAAGCGACTCGAGGCTCACGGCCTCAGCGATAACACCGTCATCTTTTTCACGTCCGACAATGGCCCTCACAGCGAGGGCGGCAATGATGTCGCCTTCTTTGACGCCAACGGCCCGGTGAGCGGTATCAAGCGCGCCCTGCTGGACGGCGGCATCCGGGTGCCGATGATCGTGCAGTGGCCCGGCCGGGTGAAGGCCGGCAGCACCACCGCCCTTATGGCTGGGGCGGTGGATTTCATGGCCACCGCCGCCGAGATCGCCGGGGTGAAACTGGATGCCCCCACTGATGGCATCAGCTTTCTCCCCACGCTGCTCGGCAACGAGGCGCAGCAGAAAAAGCACGACTACCTTTACTGGGAATTTTACGAACAAGGCTCCAAGCAGGCGCTGCGCACCGGCAAATGGAAGGCCATCCGCCGCCCGATGATCACCGGCCCGATTGAGCTTTACGACGTGTCGGAGGACATCGCCGAGACGAAAAACCTGGCCAAGCGCTATCCGGCAATAGTCGAGAGAGTCGAGCGGTTATTCACCGAGGCGCACGCCCCGGCAGAACGCTGGCGTCCCAGCGGCAAGCCCCGGAAACGCAACCGGACTGAAAGCCGATAACCGCCAGCATCGTTTTGTTTGTCCAACCTGTGATCATGGACTAACTTCCCCCCGAGTCCATAGTGCGGTCACATTTCCGCAAAACAGCAAGGCAATACATGTTTGATTTTTTGGCTGAAGAGAACGCCTCGATCTGCGGTGGGAGTCATTTGAAACGCCGCGAGTTCCTGCAAATCGGCGCACTCGGCGCGGCGGGACTGTCGCTGCCCCAACTGCTGGCAGCGAGGGAGGCCGGTGCCGTCCGCCCCGGGCACGATAACCGTGCCTGCATCATGATTTTCAACCTTGGCGCGCCGAGCCACATCGATTTATGGGACATGAAGCCGGACGCACCCCGGGAGATTCGCGGACCGTTCAAACCCATTCGCACCAAGTCACCCGACATTGACATCTCTGAAATCCTGCCAATGCACGCAAAGGTGGCAGATAAATTCTCACTCGTGCGCACCGTGCATCATGGCGGAGCGGCGGTACACGATGCAGGCTGGCAAATCATGCAGACCGGCCGGCGGTTCAGTGGCGGCGTACAGACCCCTCATGCCGGAGCGGTTGCCAGCTATTTAAAAGGACGAAAAAGCGACCTGCCACCGTTTGTTGTGCTGCCTGAGTTGATGGGGCGCGGAGGCGGCAACCTGCCCAACGGCCAGGCGGGTGGATTCCTCGGCAAGGCACACGACCCGTTTGCGCTCAACGCGGATCCATCAAAGAAGGACTTTAAGGTGCCGGATCTGCTTCCTCCGGACCAGATTGGCGCAGCCCGTCTTGATCGCCGTCGCAGGATGCGCGACATCATCGACGGGGCCGTGAAGAATTTTGAAGCCAGCGAGGACGCCCGGCTGCTGAACGACAGCTTCCACTCCGCATTTCGCATGATGACCAGCGAACAGGCGCGTGCCGCGTTCGACCTGTCCAGGGAAAAGCAATCCGTGCGTGAGCGCTACGGCATGAATCGACTGGGGCAATGCTGCCTGCTGGCCCGCCGCCTCGTGGAAAACGGGGTGCGAATGGTGACCATCAACAGCTTCCTGACTGTGTTCGACCAACTCTCCTGGGACATCCACGGCTCCAAGCCGTTCATCTCTGTGAACCAGATGAAGGAGCAGGTGGCCCCGATGTACGACCAGGGCTACAGCGCCTTGATCGAAGATCTGCACGACCGTGGACTGCTGGACGACACCCTGGTCACGACCCTTTCCGAGTTCGGGCGAACGCCCAAGGTGAACCCCGCGGGCGGGCGTGATCATTGGCCGCAATGCTTCACCTGCTCCTTCGCCGGGGGCGGCGTGAAAGGCGGAAGAGTTGTCGGCAAAAGCGACCCGATCGGCGGTCTGCCGGCTGAACGTCCGGTCGAACCGGGCGATGTGGTGGCGACCATTTTCCACAGTCTTGGGCTGGATCCGGAGGCCTTGCTTCCGGGCCCATCCGGACGCCCCTTCCCGCTCGTCGATTTCGGCAATGAACCGATCAAGGAACTGTTCGCATGAGAACGCTGTCTTTCTTGAGCCTGTTCGCCCTAGCTGCATCTGCCTTGGCCAACGGCCAACCACCGAGTTTTCGGCACGATGTGCTGCCAGTGTTGTCCAAGGCCGGTTGCAACGCCGGCGGCTGCCACGGCGCGCTTGCCGGCAAGGGCGGTTTTCGGCTGAGCCTGAACGCATACGATCCGGCGACCGACCATTACAACATCACCCGCGGGAACCGTGGGCGGCGCATCGAGTTCGCCGCCCCGGCCCGGAGCTTGTTCGTCATCAAGCCCACCGCCGCCGTCCGCCACAAGGGCGGCAAAGTGCTCCACGAAAATTCCGATGACTACCGGCTACTGATTGAATGGATTCAACAAGGTGCGCCCGGCCCCTCCCCTGACGATCCTGAATTAAAACGCATCGAAATCACCCCGTCCCTGTCGCAACTTAATAAAGGGGACACACAACCGTTAATGGTTCACGCCATTTTCGGTGACGGAACCAAGCGGGACGTCACCCGATGGGCGCGCTTCACCTCGACCGACGCCACCGTGGCCGAGGTGGACGAGACCACCGGCTTGGCCAAGGTCATCGGCTACGGCGAAGGCGCGGTGACGGCGTGGTATTCCGGTCAAATCGCCCTGGCCCGCATCACCTCCCCTTGGCCAAGCGCGCTCCCGGACGGTGTGTTTGCACGCACGCCCATGCGCAACGTGATCGATGAACACGTCGTCGGGCAATTGCGACGGCTTAACCTCAAGCCATCCGGGCCAAGCTCCGACAGCGAGTTCATTCGGCGGGTTTACCTTGACGTCATTGGCACATTGCCGGCACCGGATGAAACGAGGGATTTTCTCGCCGACCCCACCGAGACCAAGCGCGACAGGCTCATCGAAAAACTCCTGGCCCAACCGGAGTTCGTAGACTACTGGGCATATCGTCTCTCCGACTTGTTTTTAATCAGCAGCAAAAAGCTGCGCCCCCAAGCGCTCAAGACCTATTATGATTGGCTCCGGGGAGAAGTTGAAAAAAACACGCCGTGGGATCAACTCGTGCGGCAGGTTGTCGCCGCCAAGGGGGACACGTTGAAAAATGGCGCCACGAATTATTACTCCATCCATCAGGATCCGGAAACCATGGCGGAGAATGTCAGCCAGGCATTCATGAGCCTCTCCATCGGCTGTGCCAAGTGCCACAATCACCCGCTGGAGAAATGGACCAACGACCAGTACTACTCGTTCGCCAATCTGTTTGCCCGTGTCCGGGCCAAAGGCTGGGGTGGCGACGCACGCAACGGAGACGGTGCGCGAACCCTGTTCATCGCCGACCGCGGCGACCTCATCCAGCCGCGCACCGGCAAGCCGCAACCGCCGGCACCCCTGGACGGCCCAGTGATCGACCGCGACTCGACCGAAGATCGCCGTGAAGCTTTGGCCTCTTGGCTGACTTCGCCGGAAAACCCATACTTCACCCGCTCCATCGCCAACCGAGTATGGGCCAATTTCTTCGGGCGCGGCATCGTGGAGCCGGTTGATGACCTCCGCACCTCCAACCCGGCGTCAAATGAACCGTTGCTGCAGGCCATCTCCGACCATCTTGCCGCAAACGACTACGAACTGAAGTCACTCATTCGACTTATCCTAAACAGCGAAACCTATCGGCGCAGCAGCAGGCCATTGCCGGAAAACCAGGGGGACCAGAAATATTACTCCCGTTACTATCCTCGCCGCCTGATGGCGGAGGTGTTGCAGGATGCGATCACGTTCGTGACCCGCATCTCTCCGGATTACAACAAGATCACACTCTCTGACGGCAGCACGCAGGGAATTAGCGCATACCGGAACGGGACACGCGCGCTTCAGCTTTCCGACTCCGCCGTAACCTCCTATTTCCTCAAGACATTCGGGCGGAACGAACGCGAGATCACCTGCGAATGCGAACGTTCCAACAAGCCCAGCTTGGTTCAAGTTCTCCACCTCTCCAACGGCGACACGCTGAACAGCAATCTTCGCAGCGAACAAAGCCGCGTGAACACGATGATCAAGGAAAGCAATGAAGCAATCATCGACGAAACCTACTTGCTCTGCCTTTCGCGCCACCCTAGCGACACGGAACGAAAGCGGCTTCGGAATATTTTTGAAACGGCACCCGAAACCGAACGCCGTGCCATCGTTGAGGACCTCCTCTGGTCGCTCATGACCAGCCGTGAATTCCTTTTTCAGCACTGAGCCATGAGATTTCCACTCTCTCTTTTTCTAGTGCTGATCTCACTCCCCGCCCTTGGAGAATCAATCGAGTTTCACAAAGATGTGGCCCCGATTCTGCGCGAATATTGTGCCGGCTGCCACAACGATGTCGACCTCGAGGGTGAATTTTCCGTCGAGACGTTCGATACGCTGATGAAAGGCGGCGAAAACGGAGTCGCCATCAAGCCCGGTAACGCCGACGACTCTCTGTTCATCAAGGCTGTCACCAAGCAGGCGAAGCCTCACATGCCGCCACGCAAGGAACCGCAGCCTGCAGCGAAACACATCGCCACGCTCACGGCATGGATCAATAACGGAGCAAAAGGCCCGAGTGACGACCGTTCCATCCTGGCCACGTTGAACGTCCCGAATATTACAGCCAGCAGAAATGCCGTCCGACCGGTTACCGCCATGGCCATTGCCTCCAACGGAAAGCTTTCAATTGGGCGTCATGGTGAAATTTCTTTCAGCGACAAAACATTGAGGGACATTCCCGGCAAGGTGAACGCCATCACCATTTCAAAGGACGCCAAGTGGCTGGCGGCAGCCTCCGGTGTTCCCGGCCTGAACGGCACTGCGGTGCTGTTCGACCTTGATTCCGGGAATCGACTTGGCCAATTCACCCAAGGCCATCGTGACGCCCTGTATGGTGTTGCGTTTTCGCCGGACGGGCAGCGCCTGGCCACTGCCGGGTACGACCGACTCATCCAACTTTGGGACGTAGAAACCGGCAAGGTGCTGAACACGCTTGAGGGCCACAACGGTGCCGTTTTCGGCATCGCCTTCAGCCCGGACGGCAAGGTGCTGGCCAGCGCCGGTGGCGACTCTTCGGTGAAACTTTGGAACACCGCCACTGGACAAAGACTGGACACGCTCGGCCAGCCCACCGGTGAACAATTCCACGTCACATTCACGCCGGATGGCCGGCACATTGTCGCCGCCGGTGCCGACAGGCAAATCCGTATGTGGAAATGGATCAGCGGGGATCAGGCAAAAATCAACCCCCTCGAGCGGGTTCGTTTTGCGCACGAGGATGAGATCACAGACCTGGTGATCAACCCAAGCGGGATGCGCTTGGCAACCGCCTCCGCAGATCGCACGGTGAAAGTATGGTCGCTGCCAAGCCTCGAGCCACTGCAGACCATCCCCAATCAGCCGGATGTCGTCTCAGCCTTGGCCTTCGGCTTCGACGGGCAAACAGTACACGCAGGGCGATTGGACGGCTCGGTCCAGGAATACGAATTGCGCTTGGCCAAGCCGGGGGCTGCACTCGCCCAGGCACCATCCCGTCAAATCACCCATCGAAGCCCGCTTGACCAAGTCGAACTGTCGGAACGGGAGCCAAACAATAAGACAAAAACGGCGATGATAATTCAAGTCCCGGCAAAAATTGTCGGCACCATCAACGGGAGCGAAGACACCGACACCGACCTGTTTCGTCTTCAGGCCAAGGCCGGCGAGCAATGGGTGATCGAAATCGACGCCGCTCGCAGCAAGTCACCGCTCGACTCGAAAGTGGAGGTCCTCGATGCCGGCGGCCAACCCGTCGAGCGCGTTCGCCTCAAGGCGGTGAGGGAGTCGTGGCTGACCTTCCGTGGAAAAGATTCCAACACCTCAGGCGACTTTCGCCTGTTCAAGTGGGAGGAGATGAAACTCAACCAGTTCCTCTATGTGAACGGCGAGGTGCTCAAACTTTGGCATTACCCGCGTGGTCCCGACAGCGGCTATTTGGTCTATCCCGGCAGCGGAAGCCGTCACGGTTACTTCGATACCACGCCGCTGGCCCATCCGCTTGGCCAACCGGCCTACATCGTCGAGCCCTTGGCCAAGGGTGTCGCGCCCGGTTCAAACGGCCTGCCGGCCTTCACGATCTACTTCGAGAACGACGACGAAAGCCGGCGGCGCCTCGGCAAGGACTCCAAGCTGACGTTTACCGCGCCCACCCATGGCGACTACCTGGTGCGGGTGTCGGACATGCGCGGATTCCAGGGCGAGGACTTTAAATACACCCTGACGATTCGACCGCGTGAACCGGATTTTAAAATCAGCATCGGCGGGTTTTCTGACGGCGTGCCCAGGGGCAGCGGACGGGAGTTCAACGTGAAGGCTGAGCGGCATGACGATTTCGACGGCCCGATTCGGATCGACATCACCGACGTGCCTGAAGGGTTTCATGTGACCACTCCCTTGACCATCGAGGCCGGGCAACTCACGGCCTTTGGTGCCATCTACGCCGAAACGGAAACCGCAACCCCTGCGAAAGACTTTGCCTTGCTCAAGGCCACTGCAACCATCAACGGGAACGAAGTCACACGCGACATTGGCAAACTCGGCAACATCAAGCCAATCGACAAGCCCAAGCTGCTCGTGCAGGTGACCCCCAACGAAAGCGGGGCCACGACAACCGGCACCACCGCCGAACCGCTGGAATTCACCATCGCACCGGGAGAGACCATTTCCGCCCGGGTACACGTGGAACGCAACGGATTCAACCGCCGGGTTGAACTCGGCAGCCACGACGCGGGCCGCAACCTGCCGCATGGCGTTTACGTCGATAACATCGGACTGAACGGCCTGCTCATCGTGGAGGGCCAAGCCGAGCGCGAGTTCTTCATCACCGCCGACGACTGGGTGCCGGAAACGACAAGGCGCTTCCACATCCGCACAACCGCTGAAAAAGGCATCGTCTCAAATCCCCTCATCCTGCACGTGAGGAACAGGTGAGAGATTCGGCTCAAGTCCTTCGTGGTAAAAAATCTCAGCCTACCGCTTTGACGTCTTGCGTGCCTGCTTGCCCAAGGCATCTCGGATCGCCTCTGCCTCGGCTTGGGCGTCAAAATCCGGATTCGAGTTCGACGGCACGGGCGCGTTTATTTTTTGCCGCCAATCGACAAGCAACTTGTGAAGCTCCCGCGCCTTGGCCGGGTTCGCCTTGGCCAGGTTCTTCCGTTCGCTGATGTCTTCTTTCAGGTTGTACAACTCGAGTGCGCCGTCCTCGAAATATTCGTGCAGTTTCCAGTCGCCCAAGCGCACGGCGCTGCATGGCCGCGTGCGGAACAGCGGATCACGCTGCTCCCCGATCACCTTGTACGCCTGGAGGTACGCCGGGAAATGCCAGAACAACGGCCTTGGCCCGACGCGCTTGGCCTCGCCTTTGATGAACGGCAGGAGGCTTCGGCCGTCCATCGGCTGGCCGGGTCGCTTGGCCTTGGCCAAGTCGAGAAACGTCGGGTAAATATCGACGCCGATGACCGGCTCGGCGGTGGATTGCCCCGGCTTCACCACGCTTGGCCAATTCACAAAAAACGGCACGCGGATGCCGCCCTCGTAATAGTTACCCTTGTAACCCCAGAGCGGCGCCATGTCCGTCGCCGGGCCGTAGCCGCCGTTGTCGGAGAAAAAGAAAATCACCGTGTTGTCGCGTTGGCCAAGCTGCTCGAGCTTGGCAACGATTTTGCCGACCCCCTCGTCCACCGACTGGATCATCGCCGCCATCGTCGGGTGCTGGTGCAGTTTGCCCGGGCGCTTGGCCTCGTACTTGGCCTCGATCTCCCGCTTGGCCTGAATCGGCGTGTGCACCGCAAAATGCGACAAGTAGGCGCACCACGGTTTGTCCTGACTGCCCGCGATGAACTCGATCGTCCGATCCGTCAGCACATCGGCGAGGTATTGACGGTTTGGCCCGAAATGACCGCGGAAACCGGGCAGCTTGGTATGGTCCACCTCGACGTCGAATCCCTGCTCCGTCGGGCTGGTGCCGAGGTGCCATTTGCCAAACATGCCGGTGCGATAGCCGGACTGCTGCAGCGACTCCGCCCATGTGACGATCTCCGGCCGGAGCGTTTTCGTCCCGGCAATGTGCTCCAGCCGGCGGTGCTTGGCCGAGCCGCGCGGCGTGGTGCCGACGTTGAAAATCTCATGGCGCGGCGTGTATTGCCCGGACAACAGGCAGGCCCGGGCCGGGGCGCAGTTGGCCGCGCAGGAATAGGCGTCGGTGAACACCATCCCGCCCTTGGCCAAGCGGTCGATGTGCGGTGTCTCGTAAAAGTCCGACCCCATGTAGCCGGTGTCGCGCCAGCCAAAGTCGTCGAGAAAGATGAACAAAATGTTCGGCCGCTGCTCCGCCTGCGCCGTCAGGCCAAGCGCCAGCACCACAATCGATAGGATTCGTTTTTTCATGGTTCATTCTTTTTTGGCCGTGGCATTTTTGCGCTCACCACTTTCTGCCAGTCATGCAGCTTGGCCAATAACTTCGCCGCCCGTTCCGGTTGGGCGGCCGCCAAATCGTGCTGTTCGCCCAAATCGGTTTTCAGGTTGAACAGTTGCACGGTGCCGTTTTCAAAATATTCGAGCAGCTTGTAATCGCCGTCGCGGATCACGCCGGCGGGACTTTGCATGCCGTGATTGCTATAGTGCGGGAAGTGCCAGTAGACCGGCCCCCGCTCGAACGCCCTCCCCTGCAGCGCGGGAACGAAGCTCTTCCCGTCCTTGTGCTGGGCGGGCGTCTCGGGCAGACCGGTCATCTCCAGTATGCTCGGATAAAAGTCCGGACTGATGACCGGCTCCTCGCAAACAACGCCGGCCCTGCCCTTGCCGGGCCACTTCACGATCATCGGCACACGGATTCCTCCCTCGTACAACCAGCCCTTCGCCCCGCGCAGCGGCAAGTTGGAGGTGGCGTAGGCCCGATCGAGCTGATTCTGCGAAACAACCCGGGCGGGGTTGCCGAAGTTCCCCGCCGACATCCCCCCGTTGTCGGAGTAAAAGAGGACGATCGTGTTGTCTGCCTGGCCCAGTTCTTCTAGCTTTTGCAGCACGCGCCCCAGGCTCTCGTCCACCGACTCCACCATGGCCGCGAACTCGACGTTGTCCTGGCGCTGCTTGATCTTGATCGTGCGCTGCGGCAGCACCTTGTGACCCCGGTGCGAAGCCTTGCCCAACAGCTCCGTCAGTTGCTGTCGCGATAGCGGGGACTCGTCATCCGGGTTGCCCTCGAGGATGAATGGCGGCCCCTTTGGAGGCGGCAACTTGGCCAGCTTGGCGCGATACTTGTCGACCAAGTCCCTGCGCCCCTGGATCGGGTCATGGACCGAGAAGTGGGAGAGATACAAAAAGAAAGGCCGGTCGTTGCCTTGCCCCATGAAATCCAGCGCCATGGAGGTCAGCCGATCGGTCAGGTACTCGTCGTCGCGGCCCTCGATCGTCAGGCCTTCCATCCGATACGGCGGATGATACCCCCCCTTGGGGCAGCAGCCGTTCCACTGTGGCACCTGCACGTCGAACCCCTGTTTCAGCGGCCCCGCTTCATCGTTGCCCAGATGCCATTTGCCAAAGATACCGGTGCGATAGCCTTTTGCCTTGAGGGCCTCGGCCAGGGTGACCTCCTCCAACGGCAAGGCCTGAAGTTTTTCGGCACTCTGGAGGCGTTGAAAGGCAAAGTCACGGCGGCCTGAAAGCCAATCGGTCAGGCCCAGCCGGCCCGGGTATTTGCCGGTCAGGATGCTGGCCCGTGTCGGCGAGCAGACGTGGCACGCCGCGTAGGCGTTGGTGAACTTCACGCCCTCCTTGGCCAAGCGGTCGATGTTCGGCGTGTCGTAAAACGAACTGCCGAAGCACCCGACATCGCGCCAGCCCATGTCGTCAACGAGAAATAGAACCACGTTGGGCCGGGCCGCCGCGTTCGACTGCAACAAACCAAGCGCAACACAGAGAGCGATGGAAAAGCACCTCATCATGGAAACCGAAACAGTGCCCAAACCGCGGGCCGCTGGCAACGCTACAGAAACCTTAACGACGTGACTGGCTCGTCGGGACCGCATATCGGGCCAAGATGGCTTTCAGCTTTACGACAACCCCCGGCTTGGCGGCGTAGTGGTTTTGGGTCTCCCAAGGGTCGGCTTGGTAGTCGTACAATTCGTAATCAACTTCCGCCGTCGGGTCGCTGTGATTCTTCCACTCGACCAGGCGGTAACGTTGCGTGCGGATGGCCCGCCCCAGTTTGCTGCGGCGCGGGTAGGCGTGAAAGGCATGGTCACGAACGCGAGCGCTTGGGTTCTGTAGCACCGGCACGAGGCTGACGCCGTCGATCGGCTGCGGCCCCTTGGGCGCGGGCAGGCCGGCCAACTCGGCCAGCGTGGGAAACAGATCCACCGTCTCGGCCAACTGCCGCGTCGCGCTGCCCGGCTTGGCCAAGCCGGGCGCCACCACGATAATCGGGATGCGGTTGGCCTGCTCGTAGTTGGTGTGCTTGGTCCAGATGCCCAAGTCGCCCAAGTGCCAGCCGTGGTCGCCCCACAGGATGACGATCGTGTTGTCAGCCAGGCCGAGGTCGCCAAGCGCGCGGGTCACTTTGCCGATCTGTGCATCGACGTAACTGGTGCTTGCGTAGTAACCGTGGATGAGTTTGCGCGTGAGGTCATTGCCGATCACGCCGTTGGCAGGCACCGGCTTGAAGGCAGCGATCTCGCCGCCGCGCTTGAGGGCGACCCTCGGCGCGTCCTTAGGGAATGCCGTGTTGACCGGCATCGGCAACTTGGCCGGGTCGTGCCTGTCCCAATATTTTTTTGGCGCGGAAAACGGCAGGTGCGGCCGCACAAAACCGGCCGTGATGAAGAACGGCGTGCCGCGCTTGGCCAAGCGGTCCTTTGCCGCCTTCAGCCGCTTGACCGTCTCAGCGGCGACTCGACCGTCGGCGTACTCGGCATCGCTCGCCACCGGCGACTCGTAGGCCGCGCCCCTCGGCAACGAACGGATCTGGCCCAGCTTTTGGTTTGTGAACAACGCCTCCTCGCGGGTGAGTTGGCCGCCGCCGGTGCTTTGCGGGTCGAGGTACTCAATCACCTTGTCGTGAAAATGCGGCTCGCTGAATGAGGCCGGATCGCCCTCATTACCGTGGCCGATGTGGAACACTTTCCCGAGCGACTCGGTGCGATACCCGTGCCGGGCAAAATGCTGCGGCAATGTCACTGCATCCGGCCAAGCCTTGCGCAGGTGACTGCCCAGCCCATACAGACCGGTCGAGGTCGAGTGCGCCCCAAGCATCAGCGTGAACCGCGACGGCGCGCAGACCGCCTGGTTGCAGTACGCCAGATCGAACCGCATGCCACGCCCGGCCAAGGCGTCGATGTTCGGCGTCTTGGCCAACGTATCGCCGTAGCAGCCCAGAGCTGGTTTCAAGTCATCGACGAGGATCAACAGCACGTTCGGCCTTTTCGCCGCTTGGGCGACACTCAAGCCAAGCGCGGTGAGTAGTGATAGTACAACAACCCGGTTCATGTTTCCTTTTCGCGGTCGTGCGTGCCTGCTAGTTTGCGCGTTGCAGCCGTCGCAGGAGATTGAGATAGACAATGGAAGTCACCGATGCAATCCGAAACCGCAAATCCGTCAGGGCATTCCTCGACAAGCCGGTTCCGGATGAACTCGTCAGCGAAATCCTTGACTGCGCCCGGTGGGCGCCTTCCGGGGTCAACTCCCAGCCGTGGCATGTGGCAGTACTCACCGGCAAAACCAAGCAGCAGGTCGGCAGCGCCTTGGCCAAGCGCCGGTCGGACGGTGTTCAGGCGGAGCCGGATTACCGGTATTACCCCAAGCAAATTGAGGAGCCGTACATCGCCCGCAAACGCGCCTGCGGCCATGCGCTCTACTCCGCGCTGGGCATCGAGCGCAACGACATCGAGACGCGAAAAGCGCAGTGGATGAAAAACTACCACGGCTTCGGCGCGCCGGTGATGCTGCTCTTTTTCATCGACGCCATCCTCGAGAAAGGCTCGTGGGTGGACATCGGCATGTTCATCCAAAACGTGATGCTCACAGCCCGCGGCCACGGGCTCGAGACCTGCCCACAGGCCGCCCTCGCCGAGTACCCCGACGTTGTCCGAAACCTGCTCAACATCCCCGACAGCAGAAAACTGGTCTGCGGCATGGCGCTTGGCCAAGCCGACTACGACGATCCATCCTATCAATACCGCACTGTTCGCGAGCCAATCAAAGAATTCGTCCAATGGTTCTCTTGAATCTTCCCAATTACCCCCTTGCCCAGTTTTAAAAGCCAGACATTGATTTGCCTCTGATATCCAGTCAAACAGTGCTCCTTGTTTACAGCAAAAAGGCCGGGCAAAAATGCCCGGCCTCTTGTAGGTGTGTTCTCTATTTCGGCTATACAGCCAAATTACTCACTGACAGCACGGCCAAATAGTTGTGCCTGGTCTGCTGTGAGCGTCACGGGGCTTTCTGCATCCACATCCTGCCATGGGCCATTAACCGTAACAGCAGTCTGCAGTTTCCCAACAAAAGTTACAGTCAGACTCCCGTCTTCGTTTCGAACAACATTGATTTCCGGGTCAGCCGCAACTCCCGGTTCAACGAAATCGGGGATTGTCACTGACGCCTTGGTGGCATCCTGGCCAGCAACTCCCTTTTCATAGATTGAAGCAATCTCTGCAGCATCTCTTGCAACATGCCAAATGGCTAAATCATCCAGTAAACCAGAAAACGCGGCAGGATTTGCTTCATCCATGGCATAATACGGTTCTTCGCCCTCTTCCTCAATGATTGTGATATTTGCACCGATGGCAACCCAGTCCTGGGTGGATCCGTTTATTCTATCCAAATAATCGGTCACACCAACCAACTTGCCATTCTTGTACAACCTTAACTGACCGCCATCAACAGTCAGCGCAACATGCACCCACTCATCCAGCGCCAAAGGTTCAGTGTCCTGTATGTTGATTACATTCGGCCCCGCCGAAATCTGACACCCCAACACCAGTTCACCATCTATATTATTGTTAATCGTGATCTGGAACTGATTCTCAGATTGAATACTGATTGACGATCCATTTCTTAAAATAACCGCGTTCTCGCCATCAATACCAGATGTATTGAACCATACAGACACTGTTCCATTTTCCGTAATCTTTGGATAATTCGGTAGCACACCGAATGCGTAGGTTTCACTGTCGATGCCGTTAATCAGTATGGCGTTCCCGATGAGCCCATCTGCGCCAACAGGCTCCTCATTTTCATCACCGTAGTCATCATAAAAACTACCTTTCTCAGAACTTGATCCTGAGTTGGAAGCAGTCGAACCACTGGATTCGTCAAACTTAAGATGAACGACCAGGTCATCCGTTATCTTGGCTCCACTTGAAACCGTGGAGAGCTTCGCTCTGGAGGATATCACACTGCCGGCATCATTGAATATTGCCAGGCTATAGAAACCCTCCTCGACCTCAGTTAAGCCATTGACAGTCAGTGTATCGGTCGTCGCACCCGATATTTTACCGCCGTCAGGAATAGCCGCTCCATCCTTAAGCCACTGGTAGGTTAGCCCTTCGCCTGCTGCCTTAACCGTCATACTCGCAAGACTTCCTTCCTGTGCCACAGTTGGAGATGGATTGGTCACAACCGATGGTGCATCAATCTCCAGTGCAGGGTTGTCCAGGATTAGCTGAATGGCATTAATCGCCACCCCCCTGTCGAAACCAACCGTGGTCGTACCCCATTCAAACCGAACGATTCCGTCAACAGGTTTAACATTATCAAATCTCACATAGTTCGAGAGAGTCCTGTTGTTCGGATCTGTACTTGTTCCACGGAAATATCTCTGAATTGGGTTATATTGATCCGCATTCATCTGATCCGTGTAAATCACTCGATCCGAATCCTCATCCTCGCCAACAAGCTTGTAATGCTGGTTCTGGAACTGAAGAGGTATTCCAACGGTGTAAACAATCAGTGTATGATTACCGTCAGGAATTTCCTGGAATTCAATATGAGCTTCACTTCTTGCCCTTATCAGACCGTTTAGCAACCTCTGGGTCGGGTTTGCGTCTCCCGTGCCGGCACCCCAATTGCCACCAGATGCGAAATCAACTGTGATCTCATAATCTTCCAAACCCAAGGCCTCTTCACCAAGACTATTTAGCAAGACATCGTCACTACTACCACTTCCCTGAGTAACATTGTTCCAATATGCCTGTAGATGTACTCCAGCAATATCTGTCGGAAGTGAAGCAGTTGGGGCACCATTCGCACCGGAACCATTAAAATTAAGTCCAATGCTGATAGGTTGCGTGGCCGGATCCAGGATGGTTGCACCAACCTCGCTGCTCATTTCGCAACCCACGATCTGAACAGAATACTTGTCGCTTATGTTTTCAGAGTTAATCGCATCGGTCGTGTAACTTGTAGAAACAGCCCCAGAAATTGGCTCTCCATTCTTGTACCATTGCAACGGCCAAGGACCATTGACCTCCACGAGGAATGTGGCCGGTTCTCCATCCAGCACCACCGCATCCACCGGCTGACGTTTGAATGCAGCCAAGTCACAATCTACTGATGTGGTGGCAGCCAAAAACTCCACTTCCGCAATTTGCATGCAACATCCACTCGGCCCCTGGGTATCCACAACCGTCCACCTGTAACTGGTGTATGCCTTGTCATTTGCAAAATAGAATTCCTGCGTTGTGAAACGATCATCGATCGCGGGAATGTCATCAATCTGGGTAATTCTTGTCCAGTTCGCCCCATCATCCCAACCGGAAACCAAATCGTTTGTTCCCTCTATCAAAACTACCTTCACATCACGATCAGGCGCATCGTTTGCGGTCTGCATCGAGATGCCAGTGATTGTTGTTGCTCCAATTCCCGGAGTAACCACAAAGCCGGAAGGCTGGCTGTTCTTACCGTCGAAATTCAGATACTTGGTCGGTTGACCGTCAATTGCATTGGCAACACCCTCTGAACCAGGACTATTGGAGGAACTAGCATAAACCGCATCGCCCGGTGATGTCACATCCTTTGGCGCACTGCCGCCAAGCAGTTCTACCTCTGCAATTTGCATACAGCACCCACTCGGACCTTGGGTATCTACCACAACCCAGCGGTAATGTTTAAATGCCCAGACATTATCAAAAATCAACACCTGTGATTGAAAACGCCCAGTATAAGGAGGCACATTAAGCTCTGTGATTAACTGCCAATTTCCAGAGTCATAATCAGCAATTTCATCATCATTCGATCCTTCGAGCGTAACGACCTTTGCATCCCTATCGGGAGCATCATTGGCAGATTGCATGTGGATCCCAGTGACTACGGTCTTCCCAATTGACGGAGTAACCACAAAGCCGGAAGGCTGACTGTTCTTACCGTCGAAATTCAGATACTTGGTCGGTTGACCGTCAATTGCGTTGGCAACACCCTCTGAACCAGGACTATTGGAAGATGAAGCAATTATAGCATCGCCCGGACTTGTAACATCAGCAGGCGGAACCGCCCCCAGTAGTTCAACCTCAGCAATCTGCATGCAGCAACCACTGGACCCCTGCGTATCCGTCACCACCCACCTGTAGTGCTTAAATGCACGATCATTATCGAAGAATAACTCTTTTGTCTGAAAACGACCAGTCCATGGCTCTATGTCCTGTATCTCAGCAATCATTTGCCAGTTGCCTGAATCATACCCTGTTATTTCATCGTCATTCGATCCTTCAAGTGTGATTGATTTTGGATCCCGATCAGGAGCATCATTCGCAGATTGCAAGGCCATGCCGGTGACATACGTCATGCCCAGTGACGGAGTCACCACAAAACCGGACGGCTGACTGTTTTTCCCATCGAAATTCAGATACTTGGTCGGCTGCCCATCAATTGCATTGGCTACCCCCTCTGAACCGGGGCTATTGGATGATGAAGCCATTACCGCATCACCAGGCTGGGTGATGTCTGAAGGGCCCGAATAAACGCCACCCAAGAAACCGACCTCTGCAATTTGCATACAGCAACCACTTGGCCCCTGTGTATCCACGACAGTCCAACGGTAGTGCAAATAACCCTTTTTATTCTCAAAACTAAAGGTCTGGGTTGCAAACCGATCCGTTATTGCAGGGATATCGTCAATTTCAACAATGACCTCCCAGTTGCCTCCATCCCATGCCGTTGCTTCGGCATCATTTGAGCCCTCCAGCCTGACAACCTTGACATCCCTGTCTGGTGCATCATTAGCCGTCTGCATTGAGAGGCCAGTGACAAGCGTTTTTCCGAGAGATGGGGAAACAATGAATCCTGAGGGTTGGCTGTTTTTCCCGTCAAAATTGAGGTATTTTGTAGGTTTGCCGTCTATCGCATTGGCTACGCCTTCAGATCCTGGACTATTTGCTGAGGAAGCGATGACAGGATCACCGGGTTGGGCTACGCTTTGACCGAAACCTTGATTCGTCGCAGCAAGAATGCCACAGAACAACAACGTTTTTAGTGCTCGTTTCATGATTATTTAAAGGGCTTTTCTAGCCTGCATTATTCATCAAAAAAGGTTTTCGGCGACTTAACTTATTGTGTATAAGTT
>JACNJE010000016.1 GCA_014382705.1 Verrucomicrobiota bacterium
AACTTATACACAATAAGTTAAGTCGCCGAAAACCTTTTTTGATGAATAATGCAGGCTAAAAACGAAAACCGGACTTTTTTGGAAAAAAATTCTGCCAACCAACCTATTGTCAGCCAATGACTTACAATAATTGAATCAAAAAAATACAAAAAAGATGGAAGATATCCCAATCGGCTCCCGTACCCGTTAATGACACGAGAGAACTCGTGGCAGAAAATAACCGAACAAAAAAATGAAACTGTTAAACATCGTAACGGCAGCAGTTCTGGCGGGCACCGTCGGCTGTGCAAGCATCGTTAGTAAAAACCAGTATCCGGTGAGTTTTCAGAGCAACCCCTCGGGGGCGATGATCACGATCACGGACAAAAATGGCAATACCATCGCTTCAGGGACTACTCCCTATACTCTCACATTGAGTGCAAAATCGGGTGCTTATCAGGCAGCAGAATACACTCTTACGTTGGAAAAAGATGGGTATCAAATAACACATTCAAAATTGAATGCTTCTCTGGATGGCTGGTATTTCGGGAATATCATCTTTGGCGGTTTGCTTGGCATTTTGATCATCGATCCCATAACGGGATCCATGTGGAAATTACCTAGCAACCATGTCGTAAACCTTTCAGTAGGGAATGCGGATTCAGGAGTCCCGACGTTGAAAATAATCGAACTGTCGCAACTCACCGAAGAGCAAAGAGGCCAACTGGTCGCGGTGAAGTTGAATTAACCAAATGAATCTTTTCCATGCGTATCGCTCTATAGGCACGGAAAGGGGCGGTCTTGCCCCGGGGGAAACCCTGGGGCAGGGCCAAACTCCCGATGCGTTTTGCATCAGTACACAATAAAAACAATGAAACGAAAAATAACAACCATCGGGTTGGGGCTGTGCGCCCTGACATCATCCATCCAGGCCCAAGACAACAACGTCATCCTGGATTACGACCAGGTCTCATTCGGCTACGGCTACACAGACAACGCGTTGGGGTTGCTGGGGAACGGGCACGGCATCGGCTTGGGCGTCTCGCATGAAATCAATCGGTTCGTGGTCAGTCTCTCGAACAGTGAAAGCTGGATCGATAACTCCGATCTTCTTAACGGGACCGATCTGATGCTGTGGAACATAAACCTGAACACGGGATACGTCACCGAGTTGACAGACACCGTTCATTTGGTTCCCAGCATCGGCATTGGCTACGGCCAGCTTGACGGTTTGGGTCTTCCGGGAAGTTCGAAGCTGGGAAGCACCTGGACCTTCAACACCTCCCTGACGTTGAATTATTCCCCGGCCGAATCGTGGGCACTCTCATGGGGACTGCTCTACTCAGATCCGTTTAACACCGACAGTGATGTTGGGCAGGTGGAGTTGCAGTCTGGCCTCGGGATCACTTTTGGAGCCACCTTCCAAATCTCGGACAACACAGGGATGAACCTGAGCGCTGTCTTCTCGGATGACAACGGGTACGCTGGGATGGGGGTTGCTCTGGAATATCATTATTGACCGAAGATTAGCCGGTCAACAGGGGTCGGCATGGTGCTCGGGTCCATTCACTATGCCGGCCCCGCAAAATCACGCCCGTTATTGCTGACAGCGTCCATCAAGCGCCCACCGGGAGGGGAGGGCTGTGCAGCAACCGCCTGCACGAGTCGAGAGCCGAATCGCTTGGCCAAGCGCCCGGCTCTTTGATAGTTTGCGCCCGTGACAGGGCAACAGTTTTACGATTGGCAAACCGCCGGAGGAGCGGGCGATGTCGCCTTGTTGGTGGAGACCCTGGCCAAGCTGGACGTCCCGTGGTGCATGATCGGCGGCTTGGCGGTCAACCATTGGGCCGAGGAACCGATGGCCACCGCCGATGTGGATCTGGTCGTGGCGCTCGGCGCGGTTGACGAAACGGTGGCGGCAATGGAAGCCGTAGGGTTTGTCGCCGAGCGTTTTGAGGGGTCGGTCAATCTCAAGGGCCACTCGAAAGTCAGCGTGCAGATCAGCACCGAGGAGTTTTACCGGGAGTTCCCCGGCCGATCGATCCCGGCGGACATCCACGGCATCTCCATGCGAGTGGCCAGCTTGGAAGACACGCTATGCGGGAAGGTGCAGGCGTGGCGAGATCCCGACCGGCGCCGCAGCAAACGCCAAAAAGATCTGACCGATATTCTGCGCCTCATCGAGGCCCACCCCGAGGTCGAGCCGGCGCTCCCTCCCGACGTTCAGCAAAAAATCAACCAGGCTTAATCCGCGCCGCCCGGTTTACCCGTTAAACCGCCGTTCGTTCTTGTTGAGCAACTGCCAGATCAGCACGAAGGCGGGGGCGAAGTCGGTGGGGGCCGTGGCGATCCAGTCGGTGATTTTTTCCGGCGCAAACCAGCCGCCATCGGAGAGTTCTTCGGGATTCAGCCGGAACGGGCCTTCGTGTTCGCAGCGGTACACCCAGACAAATTCCTGCGCCGTTGCCTCGCAGGCGTCGATCTTGAACAACCGCTCCGGCACGGCGGCAAGCTCAAGGCCGATTTCCTCGCGCGGCTCCCGCACGGCGCAGGCGTCGTACGTCTCGCCGGCATCAACATGGCCGGAGACCGAGGAGTCCCACGTGCCGGGGAAGCAGTCTTTTTTCATCGAACGCTTTTGCAGGAACAAGTCGCCCGCTGCGTTGAAGACGAGCAGGTGGATGGCGCGGTGCCGCAGGCCAAGCCGGTGCACCTCGCTGCGCGTTTTTTGGCCGATGACTTGGTCGTTCGCATCGACGACGTCGAAGATTTCTTCACTCATCAATCTCTGCCCGGCTCAGGCGTTGGGTGAGTTCCGCGAATTGATCGAGGGTAACGCGCTCGGCGCGGATGGCTTCGTCGAGGCCGAGCGCGTTGAACGCCTCCACGACCGCCGCCCCGGGCCAGTCGCGCTTGAGCAGTTTCATCATTTTTTTGCGACGCTCGGCGAAGACGCGCTTGACGATTTTTTTGAAAACCGGGCACAGCTCCGGCGGCAATAGCGGGATCTTGCGGCGAAGCAGCTCGATGCAGCCGGAGTCCACATTCGGCTCGGGGTAAAATGAGCCGCGCGGGATCACGAACGATTCACCCGCCGTGTAATGCAGCCCGATCAGCAGCGTAAGCACGCCGTACTCTTTCGTGGACGGCTCGGCCAACATCCGCTGCACGACCTCGAGCTGCAGCGTCACGACCATCGCGCTTGGCCGGCCCGGCGAGGCAGCAAGATCGATGAGCAGCGGCGAGGCGATCGAGTACGGCAGGTTGGCGACGAGCTTGTGGCCGGCCCAGTCGAACTCGGTCTTGCGGACGAGCTTCATCGCGTCGGCGTGTTGCAGGGTAAAATTGTCACGCTGGCCAAGCCGCTCCTCGAGCAGCTTGACGAGCCGGCGATCGGTCTCGATGGCGGTGACGTGGCCGGCGGCCTCCAGCAGCAACTCGGTCAGCGGGCCAAGCCCGGGGCCGACCTCGATCACCGAATCGCCCGGCGCGAGCCGGGCCAAGGCGACGATTTTGCGGAGCTGATTCTGGTCGTGCATGAAGGTTTGGCCAAGCGACCGGGTCAGCAGGATCTCCTTGTCATTGAGGAGTTTGCGGATTTCGGAAAGGGTCACGCGTAGGCCTCCTCCAGCGCGCGGCCCAGCGCGCGGATTAATTTTGTGATGTGTGATTTGCCGACGGTGAGCGGCGGGGTGAAGGCCACGATGTTCGCCGGGGCGCCTTCCGGAAGCAGGATGAAACCGTCGCTCAGCAGCCGCTTGATGACGCCGAGGGCGATGTCGGCGGCGGGCGCGCCGTCGTCGTGGAACAACTCCAGCGCGAGCATCAGGCCAAGGCCGCGTGGCCGGCAGCGGGCACGGCCGATGCGCTTGGCCAAGCGCTTGAGTTCACCGAGAAACAGTTGGCCCATCCCGGCGCTGCGCTCGGGCAGCTTGCGCGACTCGAGTTCGCGGAGAGAGGCGAGCGCCATCGCGCAACCGACCGGGTGGCCGAGGAACGTACTGGTGTGAATCGCCTCGCCGGTGGACTCCGGCCAAGCGCGGTCCATCACGTCGGCATGGCCAACGCAGGCCGAGAGCGGGAAGCCGCCGGTGAGCGCCTTGCCGAGGCAGAGGAGATCCGGCGTCACGCCGAAATGTTCGCTCGCGAACCAGCGCCCGGTGCGGCCGAAGCCGGTGTACACCTCGTCGCAGATCAGCAGCACGCCGTTTTGGTGGCACACTTTGCGGAGCAATTTCAGGAAGCCAGCGGGCGGGATGTTCGTGCCGCCGCGACCCTGAATTGGCTCGACCAAAATCGCCCCAATTTTGTGTTTGCGACACTCGGCGGCCAAGCGCGGCTCGAGCTTGGCCAAGTCGGCGCGGTTGCGCGGGAACGGGACGAAGCTGGAAAAACCGCCGAGTTGGCGGCGGAACGGCGAGCGGAAATCGCCGCGCCAAGTGGCGTTGAGCGCGCCGTAGCCGAGGCCGTGGTAGGCGTCCTCGAACGCGATGATGCGCGAGCGGCCGGTGGCGAGATGAGCGGTCTTGAGCGCGGCCTCGACCGCCTCGAAGCCGGAGCTGCAAAAGATCGTTTTGCCGGTGCGCTTGGCCAAGCGCTCGAAGGTAACCCGGCTCAGTTCGCGGGCCAGCTCAGCCTTGAGCGCGTGCGGGTGGACGTCGCCCATCGCGTGCAGCAGCTTGGCCATTTGACGCTGGCCCGCAGCGACGATACGGGGGTTGGCATGGCCGGCGGCCGCGACGGCAAACGCGGCAGTGAAGTCGAGATAGTCGCGCCCGGCGTCGTCCCAAACGCGCATGCCCTTGGCCCGCTCCCAGACGATCGGCCAACTGCCGTCCGGCTCGATGAAGGTGACGTTTCGCGACTCGTAGCGGCGCAGTTGATCGATGGTTTTGTTGGCCTTTTTTTTCACGGCTCAAACCCCTTTTTCGTCGGGCGGCCAAATGAACTTATGCATCTGCAACTGGAACCGCACGCGCAATTTGTCGCGGGTGATGCGCTCGACGAGTTCGCGGCGCGTGATCAGCGAATGATCGGCGGGTACCGTGTTCAGCGATTCGTCGCGCTGATGCGCCTCGAGCGGGGCGACCCACGAGAACAGCACGGGGCAGCGTTCGGTGAGTTTGTGTTCGGCGAGTTGCGCCTTGACCCAGTCGTAATCCTCCGCGGTGCCGATGACGAACTTCACCTCGTCGCTTGGCTTGAGGCGTGCGATGTTGCCGGCGAACATTTTTTCGGACTCCCCGCTGCTTGGGCATTTCCAATCCATGATGTGACGCACGCGCGGGTCGCTCGCACCGATGTCGTGCGCGCCGCTCGTCTCGACGAGCACGGTGAGGCTCATGTCGCAGAGGCGGCGCATCAGCGGGTGGACATTTTTTTGCAGCAACGGCTCGCCGCCGGTGAGTTCGACGAGCGGCAGTTTGTTGCCGGGCTCGCCGGTGAAGGTACACTGCTTTTCGAGTTCGACGACGACCTCGTCGACGGTCATCGAATTGCCGCCGGTGAAGGCGTAGGCGGTGTCGCAGTAGGAGCAACGGAGGTCGCAGCCGGTGAGCCGAACAAAGGCGCACGGCAGACCGGCGAAGGTGCTCTCGCCCTGAATGCTCAGGTAGATTTCGTGAACCCGCAGCGAGTCGGCCATGGTCACGCCTTGGCGAGGTTGGTCCAGAGATTGGCGCTCATCCAGATGCCGCGCGTGAACACCTCGAGATCCATTTTTTCATTGGGCGAATGGAGGTTGTCGTCCGGCAGCGCGAGGCCGAGCAGATAGGTGTCAACCTTCAAAATACGGGCAAAATGCTCAACAATCGGGATTGAACCGCCCTCACGCAGCAGCACCGGCTCGTGGCCGAACGCCGCCTTGAGCGACTCGAGCGCGGCCTTGGCCAAGGGGCCGGTCGGCGGGACGATGTACGGGTCGGCCGCGTGGCCCAGCTCGACCTCGATGCGCATTGTCGGCGGGCAAAGTGCCTTGAGTTGCCTGGCAACCAAGCGGAGAATTTTTTGGGGATCCTGATCCGGCACAAGGCGCATGGTGATCTTTGCGCTGGCGAAGCTGGGCACGATGGTTTTGCTGCCCTCGCCCTGGTAGCCGCTGGTAAGGCCGTTGATCTCGAACGTCGGCCGCGCGGCGCGCTGCTCGTTGGGCGTGAAGCCTTTTTCGCCGAAGAGCGCTTTCACGCCGAGCAGCTTTTTGTACTTGGCCTCGCTATACGGCACGCGGGCGAGTTGCCGCCGCTCGTAGGCGGTGAGCTTGACGACGTCGTCGTAAAAACCAGGGACGTTAATGCTGCCGTTTTTGTTGATCATGCGGCCGAGCATTTTGCTCAGCGCCATCGCGGGGTTCTCGACCGAGCCGCCATAAATGCCGGAGTGCAAATCGCGGTCGGGGCCAGTGAGCTTGACCTCGAGCGCGGCGACTCCGCGCAGCGCGTACGTCAGCGCGGGATGCTTGAGGTCCGGCATGCCGGTGTCGGACACCACGACGCCGTCGCACTTGAGTTCCTGTTTATTCTGCTTGAGGAACTCGACGAGTGCCTCGCCGCCGACCTCCTCTTCGCCCTCGACAACGAACGTCAAGTCGCACGGCAATTCGGTGCCGGTCTTGAGATACGCCTCGACCGCCTTGAGGTGAGCGAAGTGCTGGCCCTTGTTGTCGCTCGCGCCACGCGCGTAAAGGTTTCGACCGCGCAGCGTCGGCTCAAACGGCGGACTGTTCCACAGCTCCAGCGGCTCAGGCGGCTGCACGTCGTAGTGGCCGTAAACGAGAAAGTGCGGCGTGACGCTGTTGCGCTTACGCGGCGTGGCGAGAGTGACGATCGGGTGTCCTCCGGTCTTGTGGACGCGCGACTTGAGGCCAAGCGACTTGGCATGAGCGGCGAGCCAGCGGGCGCAGTCGGTCATGTCCTTTTTGTGCGCGCTCTGCGCCGAGACGCTGGGGAAGCGCAGGTACTCAATCAGCTCGTCGATGAACCGCTGCCGGTTGGCATCGATGTATTTCTTCAGTTGTTTCACGGATGAGTGAGGCCGCTTGGCCAAGCGCCGGGCGGGTTGGTTCCCTCGGTCACCAGATTATGCCGTGCGGGCTGCCACGGCAACCCCGCCCGAGCCAAGGGAGGGGCAAGTTCCACCTTGCCCCTTTTTGAGAATGGGACGAGGTGGAACTCGTCCCTCCCCTTACCATGGGAGATGGTTGAGGTGGCCTTGGTGGGGCCAAGCTTCAGCAGTTTTTGCCAAACCTTTCCGAACAGGGTTTTGCTGGATGTACTTCCATTTCTCCGTGTAGTTTTCGGAGCGGAGCAGTCGAGTGTCCCAATAGTCGCGCTGCCATTCCCGGCCTTGCCCCCTGTTTGAGAATGGGACGAGGTGGAACTCGTCCC
>JACNJE010000113.1 GCA_014382705.1 Verrucomicrobiota bacterium
GGACAGCGTATCAACGAACGGGGCTAGAAAAGGGTTAGAATTAAGCGTTTGCGGAGTTGGACAGGTTACAGTGCGCGGGGCAGGCAGGGCTTCTTTCGCTCCTTCTTACGCGGGTCACGGGAGAGGTGGCCGGCGTCCTTGAGCGGTTGCCGCAGTTCGCCGTTGTGCTTCTCGAGCGCGCGCGCGATGCCGAGGCGAACCGCACCGGCCTGGCCGGCGATGCCGCCCCCGGCGACTTTTACGCGGACATCGGCCTTCTCGTTCATCTCGACGGTCTCAAGTGGCTCGACGGCGAGTGAGCGCTGGTTCTCGACGGTGAAGTAATCCTCCACGTCACGCCCGTTGACGGTGACCTTGCCGGAGCCGTTGGCCGACAGGCGCACACGGGCCACCGCAGTCTTGCGGCGGCCGGTTCCCAAAAATTCCTCGGTAGTTGCCATGTAAAAAATCTGTGTCAGGCCAATTCGAGCGCGGCCGGGGCCTGCGCCTTGTGCGGGTGCTCCGGCCCGGCGTACACCTTGAGTTTCTTGAAAATCTGCCGTCCAAGCCGGTTGCGGGGGATCATGCCCCGCACGGCCCGCTCGACGAGCCGCTCCGGGTGCTTGGCCCGGACATCCGCCGGGGTGAACCGCTTCTGGCCACCGCGCCAGCCGGAGAAGGTGGTCATTACTTTTTCGGTTTCCTTCTTGCCAGTCAACATGACCTTCTCCGCGTTGATGACCACGACAAAGTCGCCGGTGTCGAGGTGCGGCGTGAAGGTGGGCTTGTTCTTGCCGCGCAACAGGTCAGCCGCCTTGGTGGCGATTTTTCCCAGCACGGCACCGTCAGCGTCGATCAAGTGCCACTTGCGCGGCTGCTCGTCAACGGCACGGTTCAGCTTGTCGATCTTTGGCAAATAGGTCTTCATTCAGAATCCCCCGGAAGCAAAGGGGCGGGAACAGTAGCAAAAAGAAAAAGCGAGTCAACACGTAGTTTGAATAAAAAAACCGGCATTTTGGGCCGGTTTTCTCGGGAAAGTGCATCCCCGAGTTGACTCGGGGGCATTCATGCCTATTTTTTGCCGCCTCTGGAATCTTGAGCATTGAACCGTTAAAAACTGGGCGCCGGCTCTTTCTGCTGATGCTCACCACGCTGGTGACGGTGCCGTACCGGGCGTTGGCCAAGCGCTTGGGCAAGGGGCCGCTTGTTTACCTGACCTGGCGCTCCGACCCCTCCTCGACCCTCGTGGTCAACTGGATGGACGGCGACGCTCGCAGCAATGACTATGTGATGTACCGCCGCTTGGCCGCACCGGCCGGGAGCCGGTGGACATTGGCCCGCGGGTTCAAACACCTGATGGCCGACCAGAAGAAACGGATCGTCCACCACGTAGAGCTGCAGGGGTTGCAGCCCGACACAGAGTATGTCTTCACGATCCGCTCGGAGACGCCGGCCCGTGGCGGGCGGTATTTCAAGTTTCGCACGCTGCCCCGCACGTTGCCGGCACAGTTCCGATTCGTGACCGGCGGCGACATGATGCACAATCGCAACTACCTCGACGCGATGAACCAGCGCGCCGCACAGCTTAACCCGTGGTTTGCGTTGTTGGGCGGCGACCTGGCCTATGCCAATGGCAGTTCCAATGAGGTGGCCAAGTGGGATGACTGGCTGGAGTCGTGGATGCTCAACAGCGTGCGTCAGTCGGACGGCTGCCTGATTCCGATGGTCGTCGCGATCGGTAACCACGAGGTCGCCGGTGGCACCGGCAAAAAGCCGAAGGACGCCAAATATTTTTACAGCCTGTTTCCACTGCCGGCCAAGCGCAGTTTTTACGCGATGGACTTTGGCGACTATCTGAGCCTGATCGTGCTCGACTCCGACCACACCGAGCGGGTGGAGGGGGAGCAGGCGGCATGGCTCGGTCAGGCCTTGGCCAAGCGCGCGGGCAAGGTGCCGTTCATCTTTCCGTGCTACCACAAGCCCGCCTACGGCACGGCCAAGCCGCCCAGCGGCACGGACGATTCATCCAAGGATCCGCTGGCGCAGAAGATTATCAAAAACTGGTGTCCGTTGTTCGATAAATATCGTGTCACGGCTGTTTTCGAGAATGACCATCACAGTTACAAGCGCACCCGCCGGCTTCGAGCCAACAAGGTGGACGAGAAAAACGGCATCCTTTACCTCGGCGACGGCTGCTGGGGAGTCGATACCCGCGCGGTGCCCAAGCCGGGCGCGTTGTGGTACCTGGCCAAGGCGGAGAGCAAGCGGCACCTTATCTGTGTCACGCTTCAAGACGGGAAACCGTCCTACACCGCCTACGAGGCGGACGGGAAAGTGATTGATCAGTACGGCTGATTCGATAAGCTGCCGGGCGTCTTAACTGTAACTTTTTTATGCCCGTTTACACATACGAAACCATACCGCGAAAGCCGGGACAGCGAGTGCGGCGCTTTGAGGTCGAGCAACGCATGAGCGACGATCCGCTGAAAAAGGACCCCAAGACCGGCCTGCCGGTGAAGCGCGTCATCACCGGCGGCTCCGGCACCATTTTTGGCGGGTTGAGCGTGATGGCGATGAACCGTAGGAAGGGCAAATAAAGCAACAGACATGAGATTGAAACCGTTTGCGCTGACTGCGCTGGCTCTCGTGGCAGCGGCCGGGACCGGCTGGGAGGGGAACGCTGAAACGCTGTTCGAGAGCGGGGCCAAGTGGAGTTACTACAAGGGCAACGACCATCCCTCCGGCGGTGACCTGGAGTGGACCGAGCCGGACTTCGACGACAGCGATTGGCCCATTGGCGACACACCGGTCCGTTACGGCGACGGCAACGGCGGCACGGTGCTGGCCGACATGCGCAACACCTACTCCACGGTCTTCTTTCGCCGCCCGTTCAACGTGGCCAAGGCGGCGCAGGTTTCCGCGCTCGACCTGCTGGTGAATTACGACGACGGGTTCATGGTCTGGATCAACGGCGAGCCGGTGCTCGACGTTGGCGGCTCGGCGGATTTGTCGCACGACTCGTTCGCGAGCGTCGGCCATGAGTCCGGCAACTTCGAGACGTTCGCCCTGGCCAACCCCGCGCAATATCTTGTCGACGGCGAAAACCTGATCGCGGTCATGGGCTTCAACATCAACCTCACCAGCAGCGACTTCATGATGGATGCCGAGCTGCGCAGTTACCGGCCGGACAAGTCGCCGCCGAACGTGGCATCGATCGATCCGCCGCCCGGCAACGTCAGCCTGCTGCGCGAGATCACGATTCGTTTTGATGAGGAGGTCACCGGGGTGGACGCCGACGACCTCTGGCTCAACGGCGACCCTGCGGTGAATCTGCGCGGTGCCAAAACGAAGTGGACGTTCACCTTTGCGCCGGGCGACTTTGGCGAGGCGACGTTGTCGTGGAACCCGGATCACGGCATCGCCGACACGGCCCGTCCACCCAACCGGATGGATGCCGCCGCTGCGGCGGCGACGCACCGCTACCGGATCGTCGATGACATGCCGCCCACGCTGGCCACCATCCTGCCACCGCCGGGCAGCACGGTGCGAGGGCTGAGCCGCGTGCGCCTGTTTTTCAGCGAACCAATCCGCGGGCTCGAGGCTGCGGATCTGCGGGTGAACGGCCAAGCGCCGGCATCGATCGCCGGCGTGGCCAGCGGGCCGTGGCAGATCGAGTTTCCCCCGGTCGAGAACGGCCTCGTAACGATCGCCTGGGTGGGGGATCACGGTGTGACTGACCATGCGGCGGAGCCGAACGAGCTCGCTGCGGAGGGCTGGCATTACAATGTCGACGCCGATCACGACTTTGGCCAAGTGGTCATCAACGAGTTTCTCGCGGCCAACCGCGACGGGCTGAAGGATGACGACGGCGAGGCCGGGGATTGGATCGAGCTGCGAAACGACGGCAGCGCCACGGTCAATCTCGACGGATGGTCGCTGAGCGATGACGAAACCAAGCCGGGCAAATGGATGTTCCCCGCCGTGACCCTCCGGCCAAGCGCAACGCTGGTCGTGCATGCCACCGGCAAAAACCGCCGCGCGCTTGGCCAAGCGCTGCACACGAATTTCAAGCTCGGCGTCGAGGGCGAATACCTTGGCCTGTTCAGCCCGGAACTGCCGCGCCACGTCGCCGACGAGATCGCGCCGGCGTATCCCGAGCAGCGCGGCGACATCTCGTACGGCCGCTTGGCCAAGGGCGAGTGGGGCTGGCTCGAGACGCCGACGCCGGGCACGGCCAACCGCGGCAAGACGATCCGCGGGCTGCTCGCGCCGCCGGAGTTCAGCGCGCAGCGGGGCGTTTACGATGCGCAGTTCCGCGTGCACCTCACCACCGACGAGCCGGGCGCGGTGATTCGCTACACGACCGACTACTCCGAGCCGACCGCGACCAAGGGCAAGGTTTACTCCGCGCCGCTGCCGGTTCGGCGGACGACCGTGCTGCGGGCGGCGGTGTTCAAGAGCGGCATGCTGCCGTCGCGCGTGGTGACGCACACTTATGCCTACAACCTCAGCAAGGCGGTGACGTCGCTGCCGATGATGTCCCTCGTTACGGAGAACTCCAACCTGCGGGGCAACACCGGAATCATGGAGACCAATCCGCGCAACACGACCAAGCGCGGCATCGCCTGGGAGCGCCCGGTCTCGATGGAGCTGATCTACCCCGACACCGGCGAGACGCTGCAGGCCAACGCCGGGTTGCGCGTGCAGGGCGGCAACTACATCCGCGGGCGTTACAACCCGAACGCCGGGCCGCCCTCCGGGAAGTACTCCTTCCGGCTGTACTTCCGCGGCGACTACGGGCCGGGCCGGCTGCGGCACCCGGTTTTTCCGGAGCTGCAGGTGGAGGACTTCAATCACATTGTGCTGCGGGCCGGGATGAACGACCACTCGAACCCGTTCGTCGTTGACGAGCTGGTGCGGCGGCTCTCGGCGGACATGGGGCAGGTTTCCGCGCGCGGCACCTTCATGAACCTGTATCTCAACGGCAAAAACAAGGGCTACTACAACCCGACCGAGCGCATCGACAGCGACTTTCTCAACTCGTGGAACGGCAGCGAGTCGGAGTGGGACATTATCGCGCAGTTCGGTGAACTGCGCGAGGGCGACACGGTGAGTTGGAACCAGCTCAAGAGCGCCCTGCTGAAGAACCTCTCCGTCCCGCAAAACTATGCGGCAGTCGAGCGCCTGCTCGATGTCGACAACTTCATTGACTACATCATGCTCAACGTCTACGCCAACACCGGGGACTGGCCGCACAACAACTGGCGCGCCGCCCGCGAACGCGTGCCCGGCGCGAAATGGCGCTTCCTCGTGTGGGACGCCGAGTGGTCGTTCGGCAACAACGGCCGCAGCGTCACCGGCAACAACCTCACCAGCGGTCCGCTGGCCGGTGGCTCGGACATCGCCCGGTTTTACCGGTCGCTGCAGAAGAACCCCGAGTTCCGAATGCGCTTCGCCGACCGCGTGCAGATCCACTACTTCAACGGCGGCGCATTGACAGACGAGAACGTGCTGCGCCGTTTCCTCGAAATGAAGGAGGAGATGTCCGGCGTGATCCGGAACATGAACTCGACCGTCGAGCGAACCTGGGTGCCGCGCCGCCGGGCCATCGTCATGAGCCAGATGGCGTCGCAGAACATCCAGGCATCCGACAACGCACCGCAGTTCGGCCAGGACGGCGGCGCGGTCCCGGCCGGCTACCGCCTCAAGCTGAGCGCGCCGGAGGGCGAGATTTACTACACGCTCAACGGCACCGATCCGCGCCGCCCGGGGGAGGTGGCCGAGACCGGCAAAACCATCCTCGCCGGCGACGCCGAAAAATGGGTGCTGGTGCCGTCCGAGGACAATGGCGGCAACGCACTCGCCAACAGGTGGCACGGCGGCAGGGAGCCGTTTGACCACGACGACTGGGACTCTGGAAACGACGGCGTCGGCTATGATGAAACTGCCGACTACGACCCGCACATCGGTCTCGACGTGGACGCCGAGATGAACGACATCAACCAGTCGGTGTTCGTGCGCATCCCGTTCACGGTGTCGGCGGCGGACCGGAAAAAGTCCAACTTCATGGTGCTCCGCATGAAATACGACGACGGCTTTGTCGCTTACCTCAACGGCACCCGCATCGCCAGCGCCAACGCCGCGACCGACCCGGCCTGGAACGCCGGTGCCACCGGCCAGCACGACGACGCCTCGGCGGTGACGTGGGTTAGCTTCGACGCCGGCAAGCACATCAACAAGCTGAAGACCGGGAACAATATTCTCGCCATTCACGGCCTCAACGCCGGTCTCGGCAGCTCCGATATGCTCATCAACGCCGAGTTGGCGTTGGGCCAGCGCACCGGTGCCGAGATTGCCGAAGGCGTGCTCAAGTACACATCCCTGGTCAAGATTACGGCCGACACCACCCTCCGCGCCCGCACGATGCACAACGGCCAATGGAGCGCGCTGGTCGAGCGCTCGTTCCAGGCCGGGCGCGCCGGGTCGCCGCTGCGCTTCACCGAGATCATGTACAACCCGCCCGGCGGCAGCGAGTATGAGTTCGTCGAGTTGCACAACAGCGGCACGTTCGAGGAATCGCTCGGCTGGCACCGGTTCGATGGCATTGACTTCACGTTTCCCGGCGATGCCGTCATCGGCCCCGGCGAGTATCTCGTGCTGGCGTCCGACAACGATCCCGACGCATTCAAGCTGCGCTATCCCGGCCTGGCCGTGCACGGCTGGTACCGGGGCAGCCTGTCGAACAACGGCGAGCGCTTGGCCCTGCTCGACGTCCGGTGGCGGCGCGTAGTCGAGGTGGACTACAGCGACCGCGGCGCCTGGCCAAGCTCGGCCGACGGCGACGGCCATTCGCTCGAGTTGATCGATCTGCTGGCCGATCCCGGCGCGGCGTCGAACTGGCGCGACAGCGCAGCCAAGGCCGGCTCGCCCGGCCAAGCTGGCGTCGGTGCCGCCGAGCCACCGGTCATTATCAGCGAGGTGCACGTGCAGTCGCCGCTCTCGGCCGAGCCGGATTTTGTCGAGCTGCGCAACCTTGGCCAAGCGGTGGTCGATCTCTCCGGCTGGACGCTGCGCGACGGTGGCGGCAACACGTTTGAATTTCCCGGCGGCACCGCGCTTGGCCAGGCGGGACTGCTCGGCATCTGGTGCGGCGAAGGCGGGGGCGCCGGGTTGCGCGCCGGCTTTGGCCTTGGCCAAGCGGGCGACTCGGTGGCGTTATTCAATGCCGACGGCCACCGTGTCGATGCCGTGACATTCGGTGCCATTGGCTCGTCGATCGTCCAAACGGCCAATGGCTGGACGACCGCCAAGCCGACCTTTGGCCAGCCAAACCAACCTGTCCAACCGGCGAGCCTGACGAAGCTCGTCATCAACGAGTGGCTCGCCGACCCGGCGGAGGGCGGGCGCGACTGGCTGGAGTTGTACAACCCGGACGCCAACGCCCCGGCGCTCGTCACCGGCCTGCACATTCGGGTGGGGCAACAGGTCGGCGGATTGCATGCCATCGCCACCATCCCGCCTCGCGGCCACATGCGCGTCTGGCTCGACACCCGCTCCGGCCCGGGCCATGTCGATCTTTCCCTGCCGACCGGCGGCACCACGCTCACGCTGATCACGCCCGAGGGGGTCGAGTTCGCGACGATGGATTATAAACAGCAGCGAACCGGCGTGTCGGAAGGCCGCCGGCCCGACGGCAGCAGCCAGATGGTGAAATTCACCCGGGGCGCCACGCCCGGCGCACCCAACATCATCCCGTCGTACAGTGGCCCGCGGTTCAACGAGGTGCTGGCGTTTAACCGGCAGGGCGTGTCCGACTGGGTCGAGTTGTACAACGACACCGGGGCAACCGTCTCGCTGGACGGCGCCAGCCTATCACGGCGTGACAATGGCGCGGGCGACTGGATGTTCCCCGGTGGTACAACGATCCGGAATGGAGGATATCTCGTGGTGCGGTTTGATGGCAGCCGGTCGGCCGGGAATGACAATACCGGCGTTTCGCTCCCGGCCGAGGGCGGCGGCGTCTACCTGTTCGATCCTGACGGCTTTCTCGCCCACTCGGTCGAGTACGGTTTTCAGGTGGCCGACCAGCCGATTGGCATGAGCGGGGGTCGTTGGAAGTTGCTGACCATTCAGACCCCAGGCAAGGCGAACGCCGCTGCGGTCGCGCTGGGCAACCCAATCGATGTCGTCTTCAACGAATGGATGGCGAGACCACGCTCCGGTGCGGACTGGTTCGAGTTGTTCAACCCGGAAACCAAGCCGGTCGACATCGGCGGCATGACCCTCTCCGACGATCCCACGGCGATGGGCCGCGCCAAATTCACCGTGCCGGATCACACATTCATCCCGGCGCGGGGCTGGGTGCGGTGGCTGGCCGACGGCGCATCCGGGCCGGGCCACGTCAATTTCAACCTGCGCGGCCACGGCGAGCTGCTGCGGCTCTATGGCAGTCAGCGCAGCGCGGTCGACGAGGTCGAGATTTTCAACGCGGCCGAGGGCGTCTCGCGCGGGCGGCTGCCGGACGGTACAACGGCGCTGAACGATTTCCCGCTCACCCCCACGCCGGGTCGCGGCAATTACCTGCCCCTCGCGGACATCGTGATCAACGAGGTGCTGTCGCACACGGACGCGCCGCTCGAGGACGCCATCGAGCTGCACAACACCGGCGAGTCGCCGGTGGAGATCGGCGGCTGGCGGCTGGGCGATGCGTTCGAGTCGCCCACGCAGTTTATTATTCCCGATGACACGACGTTGGCGGCGGGCGGCTACAGGGTGTTTTACGAGGGCGATTTCAACCGGGGCGGCAACGGGTTCAGCCTCAACTCCGCGCACGGCGACACGGTTCACCTCGCGGCAGTCAACGCGGCCGGCAAGCCAAGCGGCTTCCGCGCCGTGCAGCCGGTTCCGCCCACGGCCAACGGCGTCTCCGTCGGCCGCGTGACGATTGGCTCCGGCACCCATTTTGTGCCGTTGGCCAGGCGGACTTTCGGCGTCGATGCCCCCGGGTCGGTGGCGGCCTTCCGCGCGGGCGCGGGCGCGGCCAACGCCGGCCCACTGGTCGGCCCGGTCGTCATCAGCGAGATCATGTACGAGGGCCAACCGGACGTCGCCGGGCTTGGCCAAGCGCAGCTCGAGTTCGTCGAGTTGCACAACCTCAGCGATCAGGTCGTGCCGCTGTTCAATCCGCTTGAGCCGCAGAACACGTGGCGGCTGCGCGGTGGCGTGCGGCTGGAAATCCCGTTGAACACGATCGTGCCGCCCGGCGGTTACCTGCTGCTCGCCGGGTTCGATCCCGTCGCCGAGCCGGCGGTCGCGTCGCGCTTTCGCGGGCATTACGGCGTGCCAAGCGGTGTGCCAATCATCGGGCCGTTCGACGGCCGCTTGGCCAACGGCGGCGAGACGGTGCGACTGCTCCGGCCCGACAATACCCAGGGCCTCGGCCAAGAGGACGCCGGGTTCGTTCCGTACCTGCCAATGGAGGCCATCTCCTACGACAACCGCGAACCTTGGCCAAGCGACGCCGACGGCACCGGGCTTTCGCTGCAACGCAAAGCGGCGGATCAGTTCGGCAACGAGCCGGGCAACTGGCTCGCCGCCGCGCCGACCGCCGGCCGGGCCAACGCCAGCCCCGAGGCCGGCGACCGCGACGCCGACGGCATGGACGACGCGTGGGAAGTGGCGCACAAGCTCGACCCGGCTGACGCCACCGATGCGGCAACCGATGCCGACAATGACGGCGTGACCAACCTCGGCGAGTTCCTCAGCGGCACCGACCCGAAGGATCCCAAGAGCCGTTTTCTCATCGAGTCGATTGGGGTGAGCGGCGGTCGCGTGACACTCTCCGTGCATGTGTCGCCGGGCCACCGTTACCGCGTGGAGTTTTCAGGCGAAGTGAACACCGGCTGGGCCAAGCTGGCCGAGTTCACCAGCGACGCCGGCCAGCGCGTGGCCGAGGTCGAGAGCAACGCCCCGCTTGGCCAAGCCCAATTCTATCGGATTCGGCTGATCGAGTGAGCAGACAACCGCTTGGCCCCAAGTGGCTTCAGGCCAGTGACTTGGCTGCGTCGGCAATCGCGCCGGAGGTCAGGCCGAAATGTTCCCACACCTCTGCATGTCCCTCGGACGGGGCGATGCGCGGATCGACGATGCCGATGTGCTCAGTCTTTGCGCCCGAACGGCTCGCGGCGGAGAGCACCAAGCCGGCGAACCCGCGAACGCCGGTGTTGCGCGTGCCGATGATGCCGTCCTCCACCGTCACGACGCCGTCGTATTGCGCGAAGATTCCGTCAAGGAAACCGTCCGGCAACGGCAGACCGTTCACCACGTAAACGTCCGCCGTGCCGCCGAGTTGTTCAGTGGCATCCTGTGCGATGCTGGCGGTGGCGCCCAAGGCAAGAACGGCGATCTTGGCCCCATCATGTTTGCGGAGCGGCGTGACGGCTTCCCACTCGCTGTCGGCGTCGTACAGCGCATTGCCGTTTTCGTCGGAGAGCACGAGCAGGCTGTCGCGCGGGATGGCGACGATGTGTGCGCCATAGCGGGCGCAGGCATCGCGCACGGCGACGAACGCGCCGCGCGCATCGGCCGGCGCGTAAAAGCGGTCGACGTACGGCAGATAACCGATGGCCAGCGTCACCCAGTCGAGGCTCCAGCCGGAGAAATGGTCGCGGCCGGTGCAGGCGCCGACGTGGCTCATGTGCATGATGACGTTGAGCCCCTCGTTGACGCCGTTGAGGTTGCGCTGGTATCGCCACAACTCAAGCCCCTCGCGGGCGATGCCCTCGAAGAACGCCGAGAAGGTTGAGACGACGTTCACCTGTGGTTTGTTGGAACTCATGGCCAAACCGTCGGCGACGAGCAGCGCGGCCTGTTCCTCGATGCTCAGCTCGATCTGGTTTTGCGCAGGGATGTTGGCGCAGGCTTTGCCAAGCTTGGTTGAGGGATTGAGGTCGCAACTCACGACGAACACATCATTCGGGTGCGCCTTGGCCACGGCGAGGTAACCGGCCTCCGATCCGGCTCGCGCGCTGGTCTTTTTGCCGGCGTCCGGCAGGCTGATTTCGGCCAGTTGTGCAGAAGAAAGCGTGAGGTTTTTCGTGCCGGCGGCGGGGCGGGCTTCGGTGATCACCTCGACCTTGGCCGCTGCAGAAATTTCGTCGAACGCAGCCTGCTGCGCGTCGTTCCGGGTGAGCATCGGATTGGCCAGCACCTCGGCCTCATCCCGGCCCTTCATGTGTCCGTCGTGATGCCCTTCGCCACCCGGTAAGTCATTGACCAGCAACAGGCACTCGAGCATCGGGCCGATGTCGCGGTAGCTCATCATCGCGCCCGGCACCCAGATTTCCTGATCCATCGAGACTCCGTTTTTGCCGGTGACCGCCTCGACCTCGGGACCGATGCCAAACCGTTCGGCCAGCCGGTTGAAGTCCACCTTCACGTCGTCGGCGGAGGAGTAGCCGGTCGGGTAAATCATCGTCGGGCGGCCGTCCATCGCGCGGCTGTGTGCCTGCTTGTAGGCTTGGAACATTTCGGCGGTGTCGAACAGCGACTTGGTCTCGATGATCTCGACGCCCATCGCTTCGACGATCGGGCGCGGGTCTTTGTCCATCACGTTTTTGTTCGAGTCGGACAATTGGATGCCGTTGCGCTGCATGACAAACGTCATCGGCAGGTTGCCGATGTCGGCGGCGTTGAAGCCGTTCAGCGCTTGGCCGGAAATCCAGCCGGCGTCGCCACAGTGGCAGACGACCCACGACTTCGGGTTGCGCGCGCGCATGCCCATCGCCTGTCCGGCGGCGACCGGAATCATCACGCCGAGTCGGCCGCCGTTAAGCTGCGTGCCGCCCGGCACCCACGAGACGTGGCCCGGGATGTCGAGCCCGCGCCGGAACCGGTGCACCACCGAGTCGCGATCGAGGAAACCCAGCGCGGCGAGTGACGAATAGTAGCCGATACTGGCGTGGGCGTTCTCGATGGTGTACTGCACCTTGTCGTAATCCGTCGCCGCCAGCGTGAGCATCAGGCTCGGAATCAGGTCGAGGCCACCGCCCAAGTGGTCGAGTTCACCGATTGTGGCCAGCGAGGCCAGCGACGAAATGGAGATGCGCGCCGCCTCGATCTCGAGTGCCTGCAACGTGGCGACCTGTTTGTCGTCGAGTGCGTCGGTGCTGCCGACATCGATCTGCAGCGGCAACACCTGCGAGATGACACTGGGCCGCATATACGTTGAGCCGGCGATCAATTGGTCGTTGCGTTGCTGTTGAGCCTTAACGGCTGCCTCTGAATAGTTACTCATAAAAATGATTTTGGTATGTGGGAAGGGGAAACCCGTCGCTTCAAACAGCGCGGCAATTTAACCACCAATCCCCAAAAATAAAGAAAAATTGGCCAAGCGCTTGGCCAAGCGTTAGCGGTAGAGGAGGTATTTGGAGCGTTGCTGGCGGAAGCGGGCCTCGTCTTTGGCCCACGATCGGACGATCGCCGCGCCGGAGCGGCCGGCGGCGAGGTCGCGCCGGATGGAGTCGGTGCCGTTGACTTTGTCGAACATGTTGAAGCTGCGGCCGCTCTTGACGCGGGTGGCGAAAAGGTCGCGCTTGGCCACGGCGCGGACGGCGTCGAGGATGTGGTAGTTGATCGCCATGAGCGGCGCCGTGGAGCGATTGGTGAACTGGACGCGCACCCCGGAGTAGGTGCGGTTTTTCACGCGACGGCTCTTGAATCGGAGCGGGTCGAAGCGCACGCCGGGCAGTCGGCGGTTGTTGAGGTGACGGGCGACGCCGGTGGCGTCCATCCACGCCGAGGCGACGCACTCGAACGGCATGCCTTCTCCTATGCCGATGCTGAGTCCGCTCCCCGCGCCGAGTTCGCCAAGCACGCCGGTGGAGACGTAGTGGAGTGGCGAGTCGCCGTGCGGGATGTTGGGTGAGGTGGGCACCCAGTTGAGGCCGGTGCCCGTCCATGTCATCGAGCGGGTCCAGCCTTTCATTTTGATGATGGAAATTTTTGGGCGGTGCGTGATCCATCTTTCGCCGCTGATCATGTAGGCCAGTTCGCCGGCGGTCATGCCGTAGACGTACGGGATTTTCCATTGCCCGACGAGTGACTTGTAGCGGGGATTGAGGATGAGTCCCTCGACGCGTTTGCCGCCGAGCGGGTTGGGGCGGTCGAGCACGACGAACTCCACGCCGGCCTTGCCGCACTCCTCCATGCACAATCCCATGGTGCTGATGAACGTGTACGATCGCGCGCCGGTGTCCTGGATGTCGTACACGAGGCAATCGATTTTCTTGAGCATCGCCGGCGTCGGCTTGCGGACTGGGCCGGGGCCGTACAGCGAGTAAATCGGCAGGCCGGTGCGGCGATGGGTGCTGTTGGGGAACTCCTTGCCGGCCGGCACTTGGCCATCGACACCGTGCTCCGCGCCGAACAAAGCGACGAGATTGACCTTGGTTGATTGGTGAAAAATGTCGATGACGGAGCGGTCGCGGCCATCGACGCCGGAGGGGTTGGTCAGCAGGCCAACGCGCTTGCCGCGCAGCGTCTCGTAGCCGCGCATCGCGAGTACCTCGTTTCCGAGGTAAACGCGCGCCTGGACGGCTGCACTGCAGGAAAGCAACAGGGCCAACCCAAGCCGGCATGACACGAAGCGCATGGCGAAACGTAGTCAGCCAAGCGCTTGGCCACAAACCCTTTGTGGCTACTCGTCGCCCGGGGAATCGGCCACGGCACGGAGGTAGTCGAACGCAAACAGGCCGGAGGCGTGGCCATCCTCCCAGACCGGCTTGACGGCGTAGCCGCCAACGTATTCCAGTGATCGAACGCGAAATGATGAGAGCGTGTATGGCCGCTCGGGGCCCTTGTGCAGTTGGCCCATCACGTCGGTCTCGCCTTTGCAGGCGGCGCAGGGGCAGGCCTTGCGCAGCTTGGCCAAGCGCACGAACGACTCGGTGCCGTCGTCCCACTTGACGGCCAATTCCTCGCCGATGATTTGGACGTCGCTTGGCTGCATGGTGCGCTTGGCTGCGGAAATAAAAAAAGGGGAGCCGCCGTCCGGCAGCCCCCCGTTTGTGAACGTCCGGTTACTTGTTCGGCTGCGGCGTGACGCGCAGGTACGGCTTGATCTTGGTGAAGCCTTTCGGGAACTTGGCCTCGGCGTCCTCGTCGGAGAGGGTCGGCACGACGATGCAGTCGTCGCCGTCCTGCCAGTTGACCGGCGTGGCGACAGAATGATTGTCGGTCAGTTGCAGCGCGTCCACCACGCGCAGAATCTCGTCAAAGTTGCGGCCGGTGGCAGGCGGGTAGGTGATCGTCAGTCGGATCTTCTTGTTCGGGTCGATGACGAACACCGAGCGCACGGTGAACTTCTCCGCGGCGTTCGGGTGGATCATGTCGTACGCGGTGGCCACGGCGCGTTCCGGGTCGGCGATGATCGGGAAGTTGACGGTCGTGTTCTGCGTTTCGTTGATGTCGCTGATCCAGCCGTGATGATCGTCGAGCGGATCGACGCTGATCGCGATGATCTTGACGCCGCGCTTTTCAAACTCCGGCTTGAGCTTGGCCGTGTAGCCGAGCTCGGTCGTGCAGACCGGGGTGTAGTCCGCCGGGTGGGAGAACAGGATCGCCCAGTTCTCCCCGATCCAATCGTGGAAGTCGATGCTGCCCTCGGTGGTCTCCGCCTGGAAATTCGGAGCCTCGTCGCCTAGTCGTAATGCCATTTTTCTTTTAAAGTTGAGGTTGCTGACAATGCCCGTTGGCTTGGCCAAGGGCCGGACTTGGTAGCGAAACCCGGTCCGCGTGTCAATGATTCATGCCGGGCCGGGCCGCGCTTGGCCAAGGTCAGAGCCGGAAGGCAGCCACGGCCTTGAGCACGAACTCGCTTTCGCGCAACGAGAACAGGCGGTCGTCGTCGCCGTAGTTTTGTCGCAGGACGATGTGGAACTTCTTGCCGGGCTGGAACTCCCAGTAGTAGCGGGTGTTGTAGCCGACCGACTTGGAGATTGAGTCGTACTGGACGAGGTGCGACCAGCCCATGTCGGGCGTGAAGTTGACCCGCGCCCGGCCGGAGACGATGTGGGCGTCAAAGTCCAGCTCCGGCAGCTCGAACCGGTTGTACGAATACTCGAGGCGCAGGTTCAGCCACTTGACCGGGTCGAGGCCCAGCTCAAGATAGGCGGTCTGTTTGTCGCCGTGGTACCACTCGCCGACCGTGTATCCGATGTCGCCGCGCAGCATGCCCGACTCCTTCAATTCAAAGTCGATCGTGTAGTCGGTTGTCCAATATTCGTCCGCGGGCACGACCGCCCCGCCGGAGATCTCGAAGTCCTGCTCCGGCCGGTCATATTCCCGGTCGATCTTGAAGTAAAACTCGTAGCCGGACTCAAAATCGAGAAATGGCAGGTAGAAACTGTGCCGCTGCGACTCGATGTCGTTGTCTAGCGTGGTGTAGAGGGAATTCCTGTAGCTCAGGTTGTATCTGCGCAGCCAGTCGATGTTCTCCGGTCGCGGCCGGTAGGAGATCCACGAGCTGAGGTTGCGGATGCCGGTGCGCCGGGTGTAGCCAAGCTTGGGCTGGAAGCTTTCACCAACCTCGTAGAACGACAGGCCGGTATCGACCAAGTCATTCGGATAAGTGAGGCTGCCGCCGTAAACTTGGCTCCAGTCGGACGACTCGTCATAATTTGCCAGGGCGTAGACGCTGGCCCGGAGCGTCTTGTCGGTGAGGAAGCTGGTGGTGCGGTAGTTGAAATCGGTACCGATGAGGTAGGCGTCGTCGTCGGAGTTGGGATCGCCGATGGTGGTGATGAGACCGATCGACGACTGCTCAAGCACGTTCCGGGAGAGTCGCGCGACGAACACGTTCTGGTCCCCGATCTCGTCGTGCCCGTCCACCTGCGCGTCGATGAGGCCGATGTTGTAATTGCCGATCCGTCCGGTCACCTTGGTGGCAAGATCGATGGGCACCGGCCTCCGGTGTTGGGTGAGGCCGATTCGGCGGCTGAAGAACGGGATGGTCGGGACGGATCCTCTGCGGGACAATGACCCGAACTGGAAGAGGCCGGAGTCCCGGAGGAAAAAATCGCGTTTCTCGGGATAAAACAGCGAAAAACGGCTGAAATTGAGCTGTCGGGAGTCCACCTCCGTCTCGGCGAAATCGGTGTTCACCGACAGGCTGGCGGCGAGGTTCGGCGCGAGCTTGTAGCTGAGGTCGCCGCCAAAATCGCCCAGTGTGCTGCCATCGCCCGAGTCGTGATCGTGTCGGTATTTGCCCATGCCGTAAGGCAAGAACTCCCATTTTGAGACTTGTCGGAGATCGTTCAGGCCGCGGATCTCACCGGCGTCGGACACGCTCGAGGTCCAGAGCTGGCGCGGCGGATTGTGCCAGCGGCCGATCTCGTTTTTCCGGCGGATGTTGCGGGAGATGTTGAACCCCCACACGGTCTTGTCGGGGTCGAATGAGATCGAGTTGAACGGGATGGCGATCTCGCTGAACCACCCCTCGCCGGTGATGCGGCTTTTGCAATTCCAGATCGCGTCCCAACTGCCGCCGGTGTACGAGTTGTTAATGATCAAGCCGTCCCAGCGGCTGCCGTTCGGGTTGGTGGCGAACGCGTAGCCGTTGCGGTAATCGAGGAACGAGTCGATCGCGATGTAGAGGTAATCATCCTCGTACGGGTAGTCGTCGCGCGTCATGCTCCGCGCGATGATCTTGTCCGGGTCCGAGTCGAAGCACCACACGCCGAGATACAGCGCCTTGTCGTCGTACAACACGCGAAACTCGGTGCGCTCGGTGATCGGCTCTCCCTCATCGGGATCCTGCTGCAGGAAGTCGCCCGCGACCGGCGCGCGCTGCCAGACCGCCTCGTCGAGCACGCCGTCGATCACCGGCGGCTGCGCCACGCGCAGGGCCGTGATGGAAGGGCGCGGTCTGGTCTGGCTTGCAGACGACTCGTCAGCGGCCAAGGCGGAGCCCGTGAAGCCAGCCAACGCGGCTCCAAGGTAATACAGTTTTCTCATTCAGGGTGAACAGGTGCCGGCCGGGGTTGCCCGGATTTGGCCAAGCCGCGGCAAGGGACGCGCGAGCCTGCCGTTGCATTCAGGAAAAACAAGCAGAACCTGTTACAGCCCGCTTGGCCAAGCGCTTGGCCGAAGGAGGAAACCGCGAATGAACGCGAATTATGTTGGTGGGGAGAGCACGCGGCCCGCGTGCTCGCCTTGGCGGCCCGCCAAGGCGTCAATTCGGCGAGCCGCCGAATGGCACACGCGAGCCGCGTATGCTCCCCGATCGACTGAGCGCTTGGCCAAGCGGGGTGTGTCGTCGCGGTTGAACACCGTCACGCGAAGCGCTTGGCCACCGGGATGCGGCGGCCGACGCCGAACGCCTTGCTGGTCACCTTGATGCCGGGCGCGGCTTGGCGGCGCTTGTACTCGTTGAGATTGATCAGCCGGATAATCCGCTCAACCGTCGCCTCGTCGTGGCCGGAGGCGACGATCGCCCCGGCGTCCTGCCCGTCCACCACGTACGCCTCGAGAATGCTGTCGAGCACGTCGTACGGCGGCAGCGAATCCTGGTCGAGCTGATCCGGCCGCAGCTCCGCCGAGGGCGGCTTGGTGATCGTCGATTCCGGGAGGATCTCCCGCTCGCGATTGATCCACCGGGCCAGGCTGTAAACCTTGGTTTTGGGCAAATCACTGATCACGGCCAGGCCGCCGCACATGTCGCCGTACAGCGTGCAGTAGCCGACCGCCAGCTCGCTCTTGTTGCCGGTGGTCAGCAGCAGCGAGCCGAACTTGTTGGACATCGACATGAGGATGTTGCCCCGGAGGCGCGCCTGCATGTTCTCCTCAGTCGTGTCCTCGTCCAGCCCCTCGAAGATGCCGCCGAGCTGCGACTTGAGTTGCTCGAACACCGGCTCGATCGGCACGACGTCGTACCGGATGCCCAGCGCCGTGGCCAGCGTCTCGGCGTCGTCGAGGCTGCCTTGCGACGAGTATTGCGACGGCATGGCCACGCCGCGGACGTTTTCCGCGCCCAGCGCCTCGACGGCGACTGCCGCCGTCACCGCCGAGTCGATCCCGCCGCTCAACCCGATGACCGCCGAGGCGAAGCCGCACTTGTGCAGGTAGTCGCGCACGCCCAGCGAGAGCGCCCGGAAAATCTTCTCGTTGTCGTCGGAGGTGTCGCCCGACTTCGGCTCGATCGTCTCCGTGTCGATGAGCAGCAGATCCTCCGCGAACATCGCGCCGCTGGCGCCAAGCACGCCGTGGCCGTTGTAATATTGGCTGCCGCCGTCGAACACCAGTTCGTCGTTTCCGCCGACGAGGTTGCAGTACACCACCGGGCAGCCGCACTTGGCCGAGAGTTGTGAAAGCAGCACGTGCCGGCTGTGCTCCTTGCCGAGGCTCCACGGCGAGGCGGAGAGGTTGAGCAGCAGCTCCGCCCCGGCCTCGGCCAATTCGTCGGCGGGGCGGCGGTCGTAACGGCGGTCGTGCAGGAACACCTCGTCGTTCCAGATGTCCTCGCAAATGGTGATGCCCACTTTCGTGCCGAGAATCTCCACCGGCGTGTTGTCGGTCGCCGGCTCAAAGTAGCGGTCCTCGTCGAACACGTCGTAAGTCGGCAGCAGGGTCTTGTGGCGGACGGCGGTCACCTGGCCGTTGTGCAGCACGGCGGCGGCGTTTTTCGCGGGGCGGCCGGAGTCGGTCTCGTTGGCGGCGGCGTAGCCGACGACGGCGACCGCCTTGCCGCCGCGCTTGGCCAAGCGCTCGAGCGCCGTTTGGGATTGCCGGAGGAACGCCGGCTTGGCCAGCAGGTCGCGCGGCGGGTAGCCGCACAGCGCCAGCTCCGGCAGCACGATCAGTTCCGCGCCGGCCTCGTCGGCACGCCGCCAGGCGTCGGCGATCTTGTCGGTATTCCCGTCGAAATCACCGACGGTGGTGTTGATCTGTGCGATGGCAATCTTCATTTGCCGCTTGGCCAAGTTTATCGGCGAACTGCTTGTGGCGGAAGGAAGAACCGACGCGCTTGGCCAAGGTGAATGCGTGGTTTTGTCTCTTGACCGGCCGTTTGCAGGCGTTACCTTTTCGCCGTGCCAAGGGGCAGCAAAAAGAAAAAGTCAGTGATGCTGGGGCTCGGGATGGATTCCGACGGCCATAAGCGCGTCACCACCGGCGACAATTTTGTCATCGCCGGGGGAACGCAGGACACGCACGACCAGATGACGGAGAAGGTCGTCAAGATCAACGAGAAACTCACCGAGCGCGGCAAGTGCCTCAACACGGTGGATCGCACCGAATTCAAGGACATCGCCGAGTCGGTCGGCCTCAAGGAGCAGCCCCCGCCGCCGGATCCGGGGAACAACTGAGTTCACCGGGACAAGTTCACCGGGACAATTTGAAACAAAAAAGGCGGCCGTTCGGCCGCCTTTTTTCTGTTGATTTTTCTGTTGAAAACCGGGGCCTAACTGACGGCGATCAGCGAGACGCGTTCGTTCAGCTCGTTGCGCACGACGCCATTGGCGCTGGGATCGAGCACCGGCCTGCCGTCGATCAGGAACTGGTACCGGTGGTGCCCGTGGTGCAGGTCGATCTGCGTGTTCCACGAGCCGTCGAACTGCCGGTTCATGGCGTGCGCGTCGCCGTTCCAGTCGTTGAAATCGCCGATCACGGAGACCTCCTGTGCGTCCGGGGCGATGCAGAGAAAGTTGACCGGCTTGGCCATTCCCTTGGCGGAATATCGCCCGTTCCCGTTATGCTGATTGTTTTCCATCCTTGCGAAAAGGCCCGGCGGAAGCGCCATCCTGATGGCCTTGGCCGGGCAAAGGCCGTGGAAAAAAACAAATCCCGGCCACCGGTGCAAGCGAAAAAATAAAAAAGGCGGCCCAGCGCCGCCGATGTGTTGGATGGGCGGGACGGGTTCCACCCCGTCCCAATTTGGGGAGCGAGGTGGAACTCGCCCCTCCCGGCTCAGGCGGTGCGGCCCTTGAAGGTCAACTCGGCCACGCCGGACTTGTCCAGTTCGCCGATGCCTTTCTCGATCATCGTGTCGAACTGCCCCTTGGAGGCGGCGGCCATCGGGAGGTTCAGCCCCTCCGCTTGGCCAAGCGCCAGCGCGATGCCGGAGTCTTTCGCGGCGTGCGCGCCGGAGAAGTAGCATTCATGGTCGCGGTCGCGCATGTCCTCGCCGTCGGTCTCGAGCACGCGGGAGTTGGCACCGGTTTGGGAGAAAATCTCCATCACCATGTTCAGGTCGAGGCCAAGCGCGTCGGCCAGGCCCAGCCCCTCGGCCAAGCCGGCGGTGTTGATGTTCATCACCATGTTGACGAGCGCCTTCACCTGCGCGGCTTTGCCGGCCTCGCCGACGTAGCGTTTGTTGACGGACAATTTGCCGAGCAATGCCTCCACCTTGTCGTAGGTGGCCTTGGCGCCGCCGAGCATCAAATACAGCGTGCCGTCGCGGGCCTGGGTGATGCTGGAGGCCATGCAGCCCTCGAGCGACTCCGCGCCGGCCGCCTTGGCCAGGCCCTCGACCTCGACGTGCACCGCCGGGCTGATCGTGGCGCAGTTGATGAATACGCGCCCCTCGGCGCCGGTCAGCAGGCTGTCGCCCTCGCTGGCGAAGATCGTGCGCATCGAGGCGTCGTCGATCACCACGGTGATGATGACATCCGACCACTCGGTCACCTGCGCCAGGGTCGTGGCGGCGGTGGTGCCGAGTTCGGCGGCCAACTCGGTGGCGGCTTCGCTGCGGATGTCGTACACGGCGGAGACGTCGTATCCGCAATCCTTCAGCCGGCGTGCCATGTTCGCGCCCATGCGGCCGACTCCGACAAATCCTACTTTTTGAGACATGATACTGGTATTGTTTTGCTGGTTAAAAAAGACCGGAAGGCGGCGTGGCCACCCTCAGAAATCGGTGTGCGAAAAAGCATAGTCAAACCGCTGTAACGGCGCACGCCCTTTTTAAACGCAGAGGACGCAGACGGCGCAGAGCGTCTTGGAGTGCGGCGCTGCCGCGCCGCTTTCAGCCAAAACAAACTCCCCGTAAGCGATCCAAAGCGGCGCGCAGCGCCGCACTCCACGACGCTGCCGCGACGAGGCGATGCGCCTGGCTGCGGCGGCTTACTGTTGCCAGGGGCGGCGTTGCAGCTGGATGGAGATGTCCGCGAAGTATTGCCGCAGCCTGGTCCACGATGTCTGCTGCACGGATGAATCTGCCAGCAGGACGTTGAACGATCCGTCGTGGTGGGGGCAGACCGCGACGATCTGGTTGGGTCGCGCCTCGTCCACTTCCGGGTCGGTGCGGAGCCAGTAGCTGACTGCGTCCTTACCGAATGGGATGACCCGATTGCCGGCGGCGCCCCTTGGCTTTTCGCTGAGGATCGAGTTGGCCTGAACCAAGGTGGGGCGTGTGTCTCTTGGGCAGCGGAGGATCTTCGGATTCTGCAGTTCATTCGACAAGGCCTGGAAATGCCGCCACGCGTTGGCGTCGAAGATCGGCTGGCCGTTGCTGTCCAGCACGGCGTCGGTGTTGGAGCGCTTGGCGAACTCGGCCGAGCCGCCTTCCGCCTGCGCCACCTGCCACGGGAATCGATCCTGATTGTCCGTCGCGTAGATGCGCGTGGCGATCCCGATCTGCTTCAGGTTGTTGATGCAGGAGATGCGCTGCGCCTTGGCCTTGGCCTTGGCCAGGGCAGGGAGGAGCATGCCGGCACCGACGGCCACCGGCACCACGCCGGCCTGCATGGCCACCGAGTTGAACAGCCCGCTGGTGGAGTGGTTTTCCATGACGAAGCCGTCCGGCTCGACGCGGATCAGGCCAAGCGTCTGCATGTTGTACGCCGCTGCCCAGTCGATCTCCGGGAAGCCGGGCGGCAATGGCTGCGCCGCCATGGCGGCCTCGATGATCGGGGCGACGGTCTTGCCGATCTGCTCGCTGGCGAAGAAGAAATGGTTGCCCTTCAGGTCGAGCCCCTTGGCCAAGCGCTGAAATTCGTCGGTGCCGGTCAGGCCGGATTCGTCGCCGCTGTGCACGGCGACCATCCGCTTGGCCAAGGCCTCCGTGTTGGCCGCCACGAGGTAGTCGCCCAACCGGAAGATCGCCGGGGCGAGCGGCACCGGGATCGGCGCCGGCTCAGTGATGACGCGCATCTCGATGCCGGAGACGGTTTTGATCTCGAGCGGCGCGCCGGCCGACTCAAGCGCCTCGAACAGCATGTTGGGGATCGTGTCGCCGTTCAACCTGACCACCAGCCCGAAGCCGGGCATCGGGATCGCGCCGCCGACCTCCGGGGGCAGGGGAAGTTGCTGCGACTCGTCGAGCGTGACGAACAGCCCGACCTCGTTGCCGAACGAGCCGACAAGGTCGCGAAGCTGGATCGAGGCGTCGGCCATTTGCATGGCCATGTCGAACTGCTGCTGCATTGCCTCGTCGCCGGAGGCCTTGACCAGTTCCGGCAGCCACTCCATCAATGCCTTGGCGTTGAACTCGTGCGACAGGGCCAGTGCGGTGTTGTCCGGCAGCATCTTGAGCATGCCGATCTCGTGCGGCTCGGAGCCGAAGAGCGACCACAGTTTGCCGTCGGCCTTTTCGGGGAAATGATGGATGACAGTCTTGTTGCGCTGCAGCCCTTTCTCGAACTCAAAGCTGCTCAAGCCGATGCCGCTGATCTCGCGGACGCCAAGCTGGTCGTAGATCGCTTTGCTCACCTTGGTGCCGGCGTCGATCATGGCCCGCTCCTGCTGCCCGGGGCGGAACCCCGCGGCACCCGAACCGACGGCTTCATTGGCAAAACCGATGAGGGCGTCGGTGTATTTCTCCACCGTCTCGAGGACGTCCTCGGTGCTGTAATAGAGGAAGAGGCTGCCGTTGGGATCGAGCTTGGCCGACACCTCGGCAAAGCTGTTCTTCACCGCCGACGGGCCAGCCGATGTGGAGCTGTCGCTGTCGCTGGAGGAGCCGCCGCAACCGGCCAAGGCCATCAACGTCGCGGCGGTGACTGTCGTCATTATCGTCTGTTTCGTTTTCATATAATCTAGTTCCTTTCTGTTCGGGGTGATGGGTTATTGTTTCGTGATGACGCCCTTGCGCTTGAACCACGGCTCACCATTGAGGTACGCCGTGCCACTGAATTCAGACTTCTCCTGGCCATAGCGATCCGAGCCGGTGAAGGTCATGATTGATGTGCCCTGCACCGGGTCGTCCATCACGGCGCTTCCTGTCCATTCGATGCGGTTTTGGCCGGTCACCTTGCCGACGCCCACCGAGTTCAGTTGGTTGTTGAACATGCCGTGCGAAACGAATCGCGTGCGGTCTTCGCTGAGATGATAAACATACCGCATATGATCGGCTCCTCCGTCCGGCTTGGGGATGTCCCCCTCGAAGTAAAAATATTTCCCGTCGACGAATTTCTGCGTGCCGTGATGCTCCGGCACCTCAAACGGATTCCCTCCGTCCGGTTGGGTGAAGGTGATGTTCGCGGTGAATCCGGTGCCGCTGATTTGAAACACGCCGAACGCCTCCGGGATGTTGCTGCGGTTATCCTCGCCCTTGGCAATCTGCCGAATCTGATCCGCAGTCAACTGATCCGCATCATCGAGGTCGTACTGCCCGTAAAACCCGTTGATCGACATCTTTCTATGATGCTCGAGCGCAGCTTCCAGATCCATCCCTTCGATTGGCTCATTCAACGGATCGAACTCAGGTTCATCGTCGAAATCCGGCGGGCCGCCGAAACCGCCGAGATCCTCGAACAGGCCGGAGTCGCGCAGGTCGTTGAGCGACGAGGCCACGGCGACACCGACGCCGGCGATCGAGTGCACGATGTTGCCGCCGTACGGGTTGACGGTGGAATTGGCCTCGATCAGCAGGCCGTCCTCCTGCACCTTGAAAAGCGAGACCATGCCGAGCCCATCCTTCATGCTTTCCTTGTAAATCTCGTACACCTTGGCCAAGCCGCCCTCCAGTTTGCCAAAGCTCAGTTCGTTCACCTCAAGGCCCCACTGGGCGGCCCGCGGGTTGGCGTAGTAAATGCCGTTGGCCTTGAGGTTCAGCCCGTTGGCCAAGGCCTTGAAGGTGGCGTCGTCCGTGAGCCGGCCATCGCCGCCGTGCGCCTTGGCCATGCGCTTGGCCAAGCTCTCCGCCGAGGAGAGCACCATGTAGTCGCCGACCTGAAAATAACAGGGCGAGAGATCCATCTTGATCGGCAGCGGGATCGGAAGGGGGATGGAGTGAATGGTGACGCCGCTGACCTGGGTTCCCGGCGGAGGCCCAAAGCCGCCCCCCAACGCCTCGCCGATCATCTCCTTCAACGTGTCGTCGTTGACGCGCAACAGCAGCGCAAACGCGACGCCGTCCAGCTCGACGTCATCCTGCCGGTCGAACATGAAGCCGGGCAGAACCATCTTGTTTTCCGCGTCGAGCGTCATCAGAAAACCGGCCTCGTTGGCGAACGAGTCGACGATTTCCCGCACCTGCGGCGGCGCGTTGGCCATGACCGACTCGCCGCCGAGCATCTCCCCGAACACCTCGTCCGCCCAGTCGATGATGCGTGTCACGTTCACATCGCCGTGCATCAGTGCCGCCGTGTTGTCCGGCGCGAGCGAGAGTACCTCCATCGCGTGCGGCTGTTCGCCGAACGCATCCCAGATCAGGCCGGTGCCCTTGTCCGACAAATGGTGCACGAACAGCTTGCTGCGCCAGAGGTCCTCCTCGATCGCGAGGCTGCTCATTCCGACACCGCTGATCTCGCCGATGCCGCTCTGCCGGTAGGCCGGCTCGACGACGCCCATCACGCCCTCGATGATCGGTGTCACGAACGGGTTGTCCAGCAGGCCGCCGCCGGCGCCCGCGCCGGTTCTCGCCATGTTGACAAGGCCCTCGAGTGATTTGCTCAGTTGGGCCAGCGCCTGCTCGGTGCTCAGGTAGGCGTAAAGGTGGCCGTTGGGATCGAGCCTCGCGGCGACCGCCTCGAAGCTGGTCCGGACCGCTGCGGGCGGGCCTTTCGGGGTGTCATCGGCCGAGCGGGCGGTTGGGGCAAGACTGCCGAGCAGCAGCAATGCCGCGAGCAGGAACGGGGCGGGGGCGGTTGGTTTCTGTTTCATTTTCATTGGTGTTTTACGTCTGAACGGGTGCTATTAGACCCTCATTCATACGTGCTGTAAAATAAAAAATATTATAAAATGTAACCGGCTACGGTGTCGTTCCCGGCGGCGAGCCGAACGGGCCGGCCTGGGAATTGAACGTGTGTCTCAGCGGCAGGGGCTCGGCGTCCGCTTGGCCAAGCGCGACCGGCACCTCGAACAGCACGCCGGCAACCTGGCACGGGCCGTCATCCTCGCAGAAATAGGCGATCGCCTCAACGCGCACGAGCCCTCCGTTGGCATCCTCTTTCAGCGTCACCGGGATGTTGATGGGGGCGTTTTCCTTGAGCGCACCGGCGGCCCTGGCCTCGTCGGTGGCGACCGGGGACGGTTCGTCGGCGATCACCTGCCAGCGGCTGGCGGCGTCGGCGGTGAAGTGATGGTTCGGCGGAAGTTTCAGGGACAGCGTCAGCGTGCCGGTTTGGCCCTTGGCCAAGCGCAGCGGCTCGGTGCGAATCGTCGGCGTGCCGGGCAGGTCGGCCAGGCGCACGCTTCGCGGCGCGACCGGTTCACCGGCGGCGGGAACGCCGGACAGCTTGAGCGTGGTGATCTCGAGCGAGCCCAAGTCAACCACCCGAACCGCGTGGTTGTTGGTGTCGGCGACAAACAGCCGCTTGGCCTGCGGGCCCAGCGCGAAGCCGGACGGCTCGGAGAGTTGCGCATCGAGCCCGTTGCCGTCCCGGAGGCCCGGCTTGCCGGAGCCGACCCAGCGCTTGACCTCGCCGGTCTTGGGGTCGAGCAGCTTGAGCCGGTGGTTGTACGTGTCGGCGACGATGACCTTCCTTTCTTTCGCCCACCATTGCACGCCGAGGACGTGCTGCATGCGGGCCGCTTCGCCGATGCCGTCCTTGTCGCCGAAGGCGAACAGGTTGCGCGGCTGGGCATTCTCGCCGCCGGCGATGGTGCGGGTGGCGCCACTCGCCAGGTCGATCGCGCGGACGGTGCTGCTCTCGCTGTCGGCGATGAACAGTTCGCCGTTGCCCACGGCCAAGCCGGACGGCTGCGCCCACGCGGCGAGCAGCCGGTCGGCGCGATTGAGGTTTTGCTCGGAGCCGTTGCCGCTGTAGTTTTTGGCGATTTTTTTCTTCAGGTCATACGACCAAATCTGGTGGGTGCCGGCCATGGCGATGAAAGCCTGATCGCCCTCGACGAACACGTCCCACGGGGTGCTGATTGGCTGCTCACGGCCGCCTTTGCCGCCCTGATAGTCGCGGCCCTGCGTGCCGTTGCCGGCGACGGTGCGGACGGTTTTGGCCTTGGTGTCGACGACGCGCAGCGCGTGGTTCTCGGCGTCGGCGACGTACAGGTTTCCGTTGTGCCAAGCGAGACCCTGCAGGCGGAAAAACCGCGCCTCGTCGTAACCGCCGTCGGCCAAGCCGATGCGGCCGGTGCCGATTGTGTCGATGAAGTTGCCGTCGAGATCGGTGACGACGATGCGGTGGTGGTTCGAGTCGCTGATGAAGAGCCGTTCGCCGTCCGGGTCGATCGCCAGTTTGCCGGGGTAGCGCAGCGGCGAGTCGATGCGTTTTTTGTTTTTCTCCGGCGACATCGGGATCGGGTCGTGCCGGAAAATGTCTTTGGGGTAAAACGCCAGTGCGGCGGTGATGCAGGCGTCGATCACCTCCTTGTTGCCCTCGCCGGAGACGAGCAGCAGCAGGTTGCCTTTCGGGCCGACGACGGCGAGCGACGGCCAGCTCCGCACGCCGACGCGCTGCCACATCTGCATCGTGTCGTCGTTGATGACCGGGTGGGCGATCTCGTAGCGCAGCACGGCGTCGCGGATGTTTTCCGACACTTTTTCGTTGTCGAACTTGGCTGAGTGCACGCCGACAAACGCCACCGGATAACCGGCGTAACGCTCCTCGAGCTCGGCCAAGTCAGGCAAGACGTGAATGCAGTTGATGCAGCAGTACGTCCAAAAATCGAGCACGGTGATTTTGCCGGCGAGCTGCTTGGCGAAGCTGAGCGGCGGGGAGTTGAACCAATCCTTGCCGTCGGGGAACTCGGGCGCGCGGAGACGGTCGGCCTGTTGATCCACCCGCTCGACGTGGGCCTTGAGTTGCTCGAGCAACCGGGGGAATTGGGGGCTGCGCGGCGGCAGTTCGGCCGCTTGGCCGGGCGCGGCGAGGCAGGCCAAGGGCAGGGCGATGGCGGCCGCCTTGGCCAAGCGGGAGAGAGGATTGAAAGAGGAGTGATACACGCGCAGAGTCTGCGTTACCACGGCGTCGAATCAAGGTTGAAGTTTTGTCGCGCAAGTTCGTCGGAGTGTGTTTTTTTGTGTAACCAAGCCGCTAACCGGTGCATCGTTTGTTGAGTTATGTGCAACACAGAACAGATTCAAAGGGGGCTTCGGAAAATCGGGTGGGCAATCGCGGCGGGGTTTTGCATCGGCGGCTTGGCCAAGCCGGTGTTGGAGGTAACGGCGCAGGAGTACAACCTGACGATCGGAGCGGGTGTTGAGGGTGGGGTCGAGTTGAACTGGGATCATGCCGGCCAAAACGCGAAGTACACCGTCGAGTACGCGACCGATTTGGCCAAGCAGCAGTGGGCTGAACTGCCGCACAGCAGCGCTTGGCCGATCGACGTGACGCGATTCGAGCTGCCGCTGGTGGTGGGAGCCGAGACGGTTTTTTATCGTGTCAAAATCGAGGGGGCCGACCCGCACCAGGTGCGCTGGTTCGCCACCGCGATTTCGCCGAACCCGCAAAACAAGGCGAACGGCTATCCCGATCCCGATTTGGCGGTGTCGTTCGACGACGACGCGATCCTCGTCACGAGCAACGGCATCCCGACATTTGAGTTTGTCAGCACGACCCCGAACGGGCTGCGGGGGCAAGATTTCGAGTGGGCGATCCCGCGCTTCCCCGAGCCGGCTGACGAGCCGACGCAGATCCCGCTGCTCGGCACGGTGGCGATCACGACGGCCGGCCTGCCGATCTATGGGCCGAACGAGGCGCAGGTTCCGCATCCGTACGGCGACCCGTACATTAACGGCATTCTCGACTACTGCCACGGCCACACCGGCGGGCAGGCGGATTATCATTTTCACTTCGCGCCGACCTGCATGTTCGAGGCGCCGGACGGCACGGAGGAGCATTACAACATCATCGGCTTCGCGCTGGACGGCTACCCGATCATCGCCCACTACACCGGGGTCCACGGTGAGACCGGCGAAACGGCGTTCGGGTGGCTCGAAGTCAGCGGTTACGAGCCGGACGCCGACTACAAGTCGATCGTCATCGACGGAAGCGCCATCTCCACCTACGCGTGGGACAACTACGAATACGAAGCCGGCCGCAAGGGCCGCACGCTCGATGAGTGCAACGGGCGGGCCTTGGCCAAGGTCACGCTGGCCAACGGCAAAACATTTGACGAAGCGAGTTTTCTCGGGTTCGATTACGGCTACTTTGTCACGGCGGAATTCCCGTATTTCATCGCGAAATACCGGGGCACGGCCGGAACCGGCGGCGGAGGGCAGCCAGGTGGCGGAGGCCAACTCCCCGGCGGCGGCGAGGGGGATGATGCGGTCACCGCTGTGACTCCGGACAGCGGCTCGCCCGGCGACACGTTGACAGTGACGGTGATGTTGAATGGCAATGCGCAACCACCGTTGCCGCCGACGCAAATTCAGCCAACGAGTGTGACGGTTGGGGACATGTCATTAACCGGGATGACGCGCACCTCGCGCACGAGCATTCGCGGCACACTCCGGATTCCTGCTAACGCAGCAAAGGGAAAAAAAGATGTGACCGTGGTATTTCCCGGCCCTCCAAGGCAAGGGGACGTCCGCTTCGCCGGGGATGATTTGTTCGAGGTGAAATAGCCCGAAAAACGAAAAAAAAGCCCCCGCCCGGCCATTGCGACCGAACGAGGGCCAACCCGATGAAAAGACACCGCACTCACAATGAAGCGCGATGACGCCACCCTATACGCGCAACTTGGGATTGGGTTTCAATGTTTTTTCAAATTTCTTTTGAGGGCGGGATTTTGCCATGTCAAAGCGGCCTTTTAGGTTTGCTGCGTTGATCCAGCCGACGCCTGAAACCAAGCGCATCACTGGCCTCCCGCTGTCCCGCGTCGATTGGCCAAGCGCGTTCCGGTTCATCCCTTTCCCCATGGGGTTGATTTGTTTTTGCCGTCAATTCCACAAACTAGTTCATCCGGATGGTTGAAATGCGTAACGAATTGTGCAGTTTGAAAGCATGACGTTTCGATTGGTGGTTGAGCGGGATGCAGAAACAGAGCGCTGGTCAGCCGTGTTTCCGGAGTTGCCCGGCTGTGCCAGCGCGGGGGATACCGAGGCCGAGGCCATCGATAACGCCAGGGAAGCCCTGCAGCTTTGGTTCGATCCCGCGCCGTTGGATCTCGGGGAAGGCAGCAAAGTGGTGGAGTTGGCCCTGCCGTGAGCCAGCGGTTTCCAGTGCTGAACGGCAGGGAGACTGCCAAGGCACTGCGCCAAAACGGATTTCAGTTGGTGACGCAAAAAGGCAGCCACCAAAAATGGCGACATCCGAACGGCAGGCAAGTCATCGTCCCGCAACACGGCAGCAAACCGATCCCATTGGCACCCTCAAGAGCATCATCGAAGGCAGCGGCCTGCCGGTGGAGGAGTTTTGGTAATCCCACCCCGGCGTTGACGGCTTGGCCAAGTCTTTTTAGGCTCCCGCGCCCACGATGAAATTGATCATTTTAGCCGCCGGATACGCCACTCGCCTCTACCCGCTCACGCTCAACCAGCCCAAGCCGCTGCTGCCGGTCGCTGGCCGGCCGATGATCGATCACGTCTTGGCCAGCCTCGGGGCGATCGACGCCATCGACGAGGCGTTCATCGTGACCAACGAAAAATTCGCGGGCCATTTCGAGGCGTGGGCCGGGAGTCGCGATGCCGCCGGCTTTGCCGCGCCGGTGCGCGTGGTGAACGACCATTCCACCGGCGACGACAACAAGCTCGGCGCGATCGGCGACCTGCACCTGGTCTTGAAAAGCCAGGGCATCGACGACGACGTCATCGTGGTTGCCGGCGACAACCTGTTCAGCGACACGCTGGGCGATTACGGCCGTTTGTGCGCGGAGAAGAACGCCCCCGTGCTCGGCGTGTACGACGTCGGCAGCCTGGAGGAGGCGACCAAGTACGGCGTCGTCGAGCCGGACGCTGACGGGTGCATCGCCAGTTTTGAGGAAAAACCGGCCGAGCCGAAATCAACCCTCATCGGCATCGCGCTGTACCACTATCCCAAGGCGGTGCTGCCGCTCATCGACCAATACATCGACGACGGCAACAATCCCGACCAACCCGGCCGGTTGATCCAGTGGCTCTATCCCCGAATGCCGGTTTACACGTGGAGCGTGCCCGGCACGTGGTACGACATCGGCTCGAAAGAAACCCTCGAGGAGGCCGACCGGATTTTCTCCGCCAACCGTGCCTAAAGCAAAAATGAAAATGAAACTCATTCCATTGTTGTGTGCGACGTTGTTTGCGCTGCCGGCGCTTGGGCAAGCGCAGAAGGCCAAGCGACCCAACCCGATGGCCCCGATCACGGACGTGCCGGGCCTGCCGCGCGTGCTGCTGATCGGCGACTCAATCTCCATCGGCTACACGCTGCCGACTCGGGTGTTGCTCGAAGGCAAAGCCAACCTGCATCGCATCCCGACCAACGGCGGCCCGACGATTCGCGGCCTGGAGCAGATCGACTCGTGGATTGGCGGCGGCAAGTGGGATGTCATTCATTTTAACTGGGGATTGCACGACCTGAAGTTCATGCCGCACGGCAAGCGGCAGGTGACCCTCGCGGCGTACGAAAAGAATCTCGACTCGCTCGTCCGACGCTTGAAAACAACCGGAGCCAAGCTGATCTGGCGCAACACCACGCCGGTGCCGGAGGGCAAGGTCGGCCCGCCGCGCCTCCCGGTGGATGTCGTGAGCTACAACGCCGCGGCCAAGCGCGTGATGCAGAAACACGGCGTGCCGATTCACGACCTGTATTCGTTTGCGTTGGCCCGGCTCCGAAAAATCCAGCGGCCGGTGAACGTGCATTTCACGCCGGAAGGCTCGGCCGCCCTGGCCGCCGAGGTGGCCAAGGTCATCCTCGGCGCGTTGAACTAATTTTGAGATCCCCAAAAAAAGCCTGCCCTTGGCCAAGGCGTTGCGATAGCCTCCGCGCATGAACGCAACCACTCGATTCCGGGGGTTTGCCGTGCTCGGGCTTGGGCTTGGGCTGGCCTTGGGCGGCAACGCGGGCAACTGGCCGTCGTGGCGCGGGGACCTGGCTGGCTCCGGCTTGGCCAAGGGCGAAACGGTGCCGCTGACTTGGGACACGAAAAAGAACATCCGCTGGCGGGTGCCGCTGCCGGATCGCGGCAACAGCTCGCCGATTGTCTGGGGTGGCAAGGTGTTCATCACGCAGGCGACCGATGCCGACAAACGCCGCACGGTGATGTGTTTCGACAAGCGCACCGGCGAGCTGCTTTGGCGCAGCGGCGTCACCTATTCCAAGGCGGAGAAGACGCACAAGACCAACCCGTATTGTTCCGGGTCGCCGGCGACCGACGGGCGCATCGTGGTGGCCAACTATGCCTCGGCCGGCGTCGCCGCATACGACCTCGACGGGCAGCAGCTTTGGCACCGCGACCTCGGGCCGCAGGAGCACATCTGGGGCAACGGCACCTCGCCGGTGTTGTTTGGCGACCTGTGCATCATTTATCACGGGCCGGGGCCGCAGTCGTCGCTCCATGGGCTCGACAAGCTGACTGGCCGCACGGTCTGGACACGCAAGGTCGAGGAGAAGGATGACCCGAACCGGGTCGACGGATTTCGCGGGCGCAACGGCGGCATCAACGGCGCGTTCACCACGCCGATCGTCATTGAGGTCAACGACCGTGCAGAGTTGATCCTCAGTCGGGCAAACGCGCTACAGGCGTTCAACCCGGAGGACGGCAGCGAGCTTTGGCGCTGCGACGGGTTGAACCCGCTCATCTACACCTCGCCGGTTTACGACGGGAACATGCTGCTGACGATGGGCGGTTATTTCGGGGCGTCGATCGCGGTGAAACCGGGCGGCAGCGGCGACGTCACGGCCAAGCGGCTGTGGCTCGATCCGCGATCGAAAAAGAACCGGCTGGGCACGCCGGTGATCCGCAACGGCCATGCCTACTTCATGAATATGTCCGGCTTCATGGAATGCGTGAGCCTGAAGGACGGCCGGGTCGTCTTCGAGGAGCGGATGCCCTCCACCGGGAACAACGCCGCCGCGTGGGCATCGCCCATCCTTGTCGGCGACCGGGTGTACGTGACCAACCAGTCCGGCGACACGCACGTGGTGCGGGCCAGCCCGACGTTCGAGTTGTTGGCGACCAACTCGGTGGGCGAATACTCGAACTCGACGCTGGCGGTGTCCGACGGGGCGCTGTATCTGCGTACGCACAAGAGCCTGTGGTGCATCGGCCGGCCGGCCGGCAAGTAGGCCAAGCGCTTGGCCAAGCGGGGTGCCGGGCCGATACCGGCCTTGAACAACGGCATCCGGGAAGCCTATAAGGGGCCGTGAACTGGCAGTTTTTGGCACAGGCCGAGGTGTTGGAGGCAGGCGATTCCGCCTGGAAACTGCTGAGGCAGGGTGGCCCGATGGTGTGGGTGCTGCTGCTGGTCTCGGCGGTCGCGGCGACGGTGTTTTTCGAGCGTCTCCTCAATTACCGCCGTATCCAGATCAACACCACCGAGTTCATCGCGGGGATTCGCGCCAATCTCAAGAACAACTACAACGTCGTCGAGCTGGTTGCAATCTGCGACGCCACACCGGGGCCGGTGGCGCGCATGACCAAGGTGGCCATCCTCAACCGCGAGTTATCGCGGGAGGCGCTGCGCGAACTGCTCAATGACCACAAGCGCGTCGAGGTGGCCCGGCTGGAAAAACGGCTGAACACGCTCGGCACCATCGCGCAGATCGCGCCGCTGCTGGGCCTGCTGGGGACGGTGCTGGGGTTCATGCGCATCTTTGACGGCGTTATGCAGGAGGGCAACTGGGTGTTGGCCAAGACGCTGGCCGGCGGGGTCTGGGAGGGGCTGGTCTGCATGGCGCTTGGCCTGGCCATCGCGATCCCGTGCTACATCGCCTTTAACTACCTCGTCGGCCGCAAGGACGACCTCGGCGCGGACATCGACCGGATTTCCTCCGAGATCCTCAGCATCATCACCGTGGAACTGCCGCCGTCCAAGCCGTCCGGCCCGGCCAAGGCGCGCCCGGCCCGAAAGGCACCCGCCCGCCCGGTTGACAAATGAATCATCACGGCGACATTCGACCCATCCACGGGCGGCTCGATGTCGCCCCGTTTGTGGGCGTGTTTTTTTTGATGCTGCCGCTGCTGTTGTTTCACACCTCCCTCGTGTTCAAGCCGGGCATCGAGGTGGACATCGATCTGCCCCTCTCCTCGCAGCGAACCGGTGTGGGTGACCCGTCGCTGGCGGTGGCCGTCGACGCGAACGGGATTGTTTACTTCCGCGGCGACACGTTGCGGAACCAGGTTTTCTCCCTGACGGTGAGTGAGGACGAGGTGACATTTACCCTTCAGGATTTGCTGGTGAACCGTCGGGCGGACTTGGATCACACCATTGTGCGGCACTCGGTGGAGCAGGGCCGGGTGCGCTACAGAAACGGCCGCTTGGCCCGTCTGGACGACCAGCTTAAGGCGGGGCAACAAGTGGAACTGGAAATGCCCTGGACCGAGTTGCTGGGGCCGAAAATCATTCAAGCCATCGAGCAGGGCGGCAGGGAACCGAAAGAAATCTCGCTGTTGATTCAGGCGGACAAAGACGTGTCCCACGGCTTGATCGTTCGGCTTTGCGCGCTCGCCGGGGAGATCGGGGTGGGCCGGGTTCTCCTGGCCTCGCGGCCGCCCGACTTTTCCCGGCCGTTCGACCCGCCAACCCGCACGGAGCCGTGAGCGACGAGCCGACCAGCAATGAGCCGATCGAGGCCTGGTCCAACCGGGCGCTGGGCATCGGGGTGGCAGTCGTTTTCGCGGCGCAATTGGGCGTCCTTTTCTGGCTGGGACGCGAGCCGCTCACCGTTCGAGCACAACCGGAAAACGCGCCGCTGCGGTTGATGCCGCAGATCGTGCTGACGCCCGACACCGGCCCGGGGGCGGCGTTCAGCGACCCGACCCTTTTCTCCCGCCCGAACCGGCGCGGGTTCTCCGGGACGGCTTGGAGCCGGTTCCCCGGCGTGGAGCATCAGCTCATCGAGTGGAGCGAGACCCCCCGCCTGCTCGACAACCAACCCGCCGCGCTCGGGGCCGCCTTTCGCGAGGCGTTGCCGGGGCATCTGGCCGTTCTGTCCGGCGTCCCGGGCAAAGGCTTGGCCAAGCCGGCCGCGGTGGCGCCCCCGCCGCTGGCGCTGCGTCCCGCCTCCGAGTTGCAGATTCTCGGCCGCTTGGCCAAGCGGCCGCTGGTGCGCACGGTGTCCGTCCCGGCGCTCCCGCACGACGAGGCGCTGCGGTGGACGCGAGTCCGGATCGGCGTGAACTCGGACGGCTACGTCGTCTCCGCCGCAGTGCAGGAGCGCTTGGCCAAGGGCGACGCGCAACAGGCCGCGGCCGACCGCCGGGCGGTGGACCTGCTCCGGGGCATCCGGTTCGAGCCGGCCAAGCGCACCCGGTTCGATCGCCCCGACGAGCCGGGAGCATTGGAGTGGGGCGAGGCGTTGTTTCACTGGCGAACCGAGGCCCCGGCCAAGCCGTCGAGCTGATGTTCCCCGGTCAACTCATCTTCCTCTGCTTCGCGGTCGTGATCAGCCTGCTGGGTGTGTTTGTGTTGCTGTACGAGTTTCGCCGCAAACGGTTCGAGCCGGAGCCGACCGAGGATCACGTGTTTCGCTGTGAAGAGTGCGCCTACGTCTACACGGACGACCGGGACGTGGACCGATCCCGATGCCCGGAGTGCGGCCTGTTCAACTCGCCGTTTGTGTTCTAGCCTGACCTATTCATCCCGAGGCAATTGTCGGGCAGTTGATGTTGGAATGCGGAGC
>JACNJE010000093.1 GCA_014382705.1 Verrucomicrobiota bacterium
AATCCGAGGGTTTTTCCAGGATAAAAACCTAGCGTATATTACATCCTGACGGGAAGTTGTGTCTACTTACTTACGCACTCCTTAGTAAATGACATTTTCACTGTCGCCAGTCGAACAGAAGCACGTACCCGGTGCTTAAGAAGGATTTCACTAATACATCAATATGTTACGAAACTTAATTGCCCTCATCATAATCGCACAGTCCGGCACTATGGGTCTTAAAGCGGAAAGTGGACCGTCAAACGCCAATCGAAGCCAGAAAGAGATCTTTAATATCCAAAAAATCCACGAAGTCCACCTCAGCTTCACCGAGGACCAGTGGGAGGCGATGGAGCCGAAACAAAATAGAACCCAGGCTAGGGGACCACGACGGGCTAGTTTTCTTCAAGGCCCGGAAGGCAGTCGGAACGGCATCGCATCCGCCTTTGGCTGGGAGTTTCCAGAAGTCCATGCAAAACTGAAATTCGGTTCACAGTCCTTTGATGATGTTTCTGTACGCGTCAAAGGCAATGGAACGTTCTTTAGCTCCCGGGATAGCTTGAAGCGATCGTTCAAGATCGACCTCAACGACTTTGTGAAGGGTCAAAAGCTTGCAGGAATCACCCAGATCAATCTTCACAACTCGGTCCGTGACCCAACCCACATGAACGAAGCGCTTGGGTACAAATTGTACCGTGACGCCGGAATCCATGCCCCTCGGACGACTTACGCAAAGGTATATGTCACTGTTGCAACCAAATATGACCGCGAGTATTTCGGTCTCTACAACATGGTTGAAGACGTGGGACGACCGTTTGTCAAAGAACACATTGTCCCCTCGGATGGCGCGCTCCTAAAGCCCGTGATTCCCAATCTTTTTTCGGATCTCGGCGATGATTGGTCAGACTACAATCAAACCTACGATCCAAAAGGAAAACTTTCAGACGAACAGAAAACCCGAATCATCGCGACCTGTAAGTTCTTCAGTAATTCCACCGATGCCGAGTTCATTGACGGAGTTGGAAACTACATCGACTTCAACAATTTCGCCCGCTACTTGGCAATGACCGTCTGGTTGAGTGACATGGATGGCATATTGGGGCCTGGCCAGAATTACTACGTCACCCTACATTCTAGATCGAACAAGTTCATTTTCATCCCTTGGGATCAGGATCAGAGTTTCGGACAATTCCCTCGCGGTTCGCAGGAGCAACGTGAACAATTAAGCATTCATAAACCATGGAACGGAGGCAACCGGTTCTTCGAAAGAATGTTTAAAGTTGATGCATTCAAAATTCAGTATCAATCAGCACTGAAAGAGATCAATGAGACTGTAGTGAAACCAAAACAAATTGATCAACTGGTCGAGGAACTAGCGAACATCCTTCGCGCGCCAATCGGCGAGGAGTCTGCCGATCGTCTCGCTGAGTTCAACAAAGCCGTGGAGGGTAAAATGATCACAACGTTGATGACGGGCCGGGATAGCTACCTTATTGATACGAAACCGATCAAATTGTTTGTTCCCGCACGTCAGGCGTCCATTGCGGATCAACTCGCTGGGCAGACTGAAGGGAAAACAACCGATCGCGGATCGCGCCGAGGAAGGTAGAGCCTTTGCCCCTACAGCATGACGACATCGAAGACCATGACTAGACATCGAACTCGACCAACCTATCTTATGCCATTGCTTAAACTGAACCGTATCCTATCTCTCGTCCTCATCCTTGGATTCCCGGCTTCAGCAGCCTTCGCCTCAGAATCATTCGACTGGCCGCAGTGGCGGGGGCCGGATCGAAATGCTGCGTCGCGGGAAACGGGATTACTCCAGGAATGGCCCGAATCAGGCCCCCCTCTAACATGGAAAATCACCGGGTTGGGCGGGGGCTATAGCACGCCGTCAGTGGCCAACGGAAGGATTTACGGAATGAGTAGTCGAGGCGAAGACGAAGTCATCTGGTCCATCTCAGAAAACGACGGGAGTGAGTTGTGGGTGACGCGCCTTGGATCAGCATTAACTGGGGGGATGCCACAGGGAAAAGAAGGTTCAGGTTGCACCCCCACCGTGGATGGCAACCGGCTCTATGTCCTCGGCCTGAGTGGTGATCTCGTCTGTCTGGAGTCCATCAACGGTAAGATTCTATGGCGAAAGAATCTCACGGCCGACTTTGGCGGTATCCTGCCAACTTGGCGCTACAACGAATCGCCTCTCATTGATGGAGAAAAGGTGGTTGTCACCCCAGGCGGTGACAAAGCAACGCTCGTAGCTCTTAACAAGATGACGGGCGAGACCATTTGGACGGCGGTTCTTCCCAATCCACCCTCCAACGATTCGGAGGGTTCCGGCCAAAGACAGCGTGGCGGACGTCCGGGGATGAGGGATTCCGGCGCGGGATATTCTTCCGCCATCGCGATCGATTATAAAGGTCAACGGCAATATGTGCAGTTCACGTCTAAGGCTCTAGCGGGATTCGCAGCCTCAAACGGTGAGTTACTCTGGCGTTACGACCGCCCGGCCAACCGCTACGGCATCAATTGTTCCACCCCTGTCCACATTGAGGGAAAAATACTGGCCGCTTCGGCTTACCGAGCCGGAGGTGGCCTCGTTCAGTTAAGCCAAGAAGGTGACAGGCTCAAGGCCAATGAAGTATGGTTTTCCAAAAACATGGAAAACCATCACGGCGGCATGCTCGTTATTGACGGAGCCGTGTACGGCAGCAACGGGGGGAATGGGGGCGGCTACCTCATCTGCCTCGACTTCCAAACAGGGGACGTGCTCTGGAATGAGAAGGATCCTGACAAACGTCGGGTAAAAAAAGGATCCGTAGCATTGGCGGATGGACGGATCTACTATCGCACAGAGGATGGGGTAATGGTACTTATAGAACCGAGTCGGATGGCCTACATTGAACGTGGCCGGTTTGAGCAACCCGATCGCACAAATCAGCCGGCGTGGACTCATCCAATTATAGCCAATGGAAAACTCTATATCCGAGATCAGAATCAATTGTTCTGCTACGACGTAAAGCAACATGATCAATAGATCCCGCGAGTTGGGCCGCTGGCAGGAAAAAACCGAAAACTGGAAAGATACGGTTTAAATCTCCTCCCCAGTCCCACCCACGTAAATGTCCGATGAGCCAAGGAGGTGCCTCGGGGAATCGGGGGGCTTTCGTCGAATGAGGACACTCCATCCGGAGCCTCGCGGGGCGGTTGCGCTGATTTTGCTTTTGCCGGGCGGGGGATTTCGGGCAGGCTCGCCGCATGCACCGATGTATCTTGTTCCTGCTCTCGACCGTGCTCTGCGTAGCGGCTGAGCCGACCTCCAAGACCAACGCGAATCTGCGGCAGATTTTCAAGCGCTTCCCGGCAGCGGATTCCAACGGGGACGGCCTCCTCACGCTGGCCGAGGCGAAGGTGTTTCAAGAAAAGCGGCGCGAGGATGAGGCCAAGCGGCCCCAACTCAAGCCGACGCAGGCGGACATCGCCTACGGCACGCACGAGCGGCACAAACTCGACCTGTGGCTGAAGGAAAGCGACCGGCCGACACCATTGCTGGTGTGCATTCACGGCGGCGGCTTTCGCGGGGGCGACAAGAGCAAGTACCATCAGCAGGTCAGCCTCATCAAGCGCATGCACGGCGCGGGCATCTCAGTGGCCTCCATCAACTACCGGTTGACCGAGGGCGGCAAACACCCGCTGCCGATCGCCATGCACGATGCCGCGCGCGCGGTGCAGTTCCTGCGGCACAACGCAAAGCGGTTCAACCTCGACAAGACGCGCTTCGCCGCCACGGGCGGCTCGGCCGGTGCGTGCATCTCCATGTGGCTGGCGTTTCATGACGACCTCGCCGACGCGCAGAGCGACGACCCTGTCCTGCGCGAGTCCACCCGGCTCGTTGCCTCCGCCCCAAGCGGTGGCCAGCCGACCATCAGCCCGGCGACGTTTCGTGAATGGTTCGGCGTGAAAAACCTCCCGGAACATCCCGCCATGCGGGCGATTTACGGCCTGCCCGGCGAGGGGCCCATCGACAACTGGACCCCGCAGATCGAGGCACGCGCGCGCATCAGCTCGCCCATCACGTTTCTCTCCCGCGACGATCCTCCCTGCTACCAGACCTACGGCTCGGCCAATACGCCGGTCACCGAGCAAACCAAGCCCAACGCGTGGGTGCACCATCCGCTCCTCGGGATCAGGCTCAAGGAGGCGATGGACAAACTCGGTGTCGAGTGCCATGTGGAATACAAGGGCGGCCCGCCCGTCAAGGGGTACAGTGGCGCAAATGATTTCCTGGTGAAAAAGCTCACCGGCCAGTGAGGCCAAGCGCTTGGCCTGAAGTCAGCCGTAGAGGCTCTCGATCGGCTGGCCGAGGCCGTCGCGGGTGACGTAGAAGGGGCGTTGCTCCACCTCGTAGGCCAAGCGCGGCGAGATGCCCATCGCCCGGTAAAGGGTGGCGTGCAGATCCTCGATCACGACCGGATCCTTGACGGTCGAGCAGGGGCGCTCGTCGGCGGTCGCGCCGTGAAGGTGGCCTTTTTTGAGGCCGCCCCCGAACAGCAGCACGGAGCCGGCGTCGGTGAAATGCCGGTGCATGCCGTAATGTTTCAGCTCGTTGATGGTGTCCGGCACCTTGACCTGGTCCCGAACCTTGTTGCCCGGCTTGCCCTCGACGAGCATGTCGCGGCTGAACTCGCTGGCAAGCACGATCAACGTGCGGTCGAGCAGGCCGCGCTCCTCGAGGTCGAGCACGAGCTGCGCGATCGGGGCGTCGATCTGCCGCTTCAAGTCGGTGAGGCGCGTGTGGCCGTTCTCGTGCGTGTCCCAGTTCAGGAACGGCACATACTCGGTGGTCAGCTCGATGCAGCGCGCCCCGGCCTCGACCAGCCGCCGCGCCAGCAGGCAGCCGCGGCCGAACTGGCCGGTGTTGTACGTGTCGAGCACTTCTTTTTTCTCGAGCGACAAGTCGAACGCCTTGGCCGACGGTGAGGTCAGCAGGCGATGCGCGTTGTCGAGCGAGCGCAGGAGCGATTCTTTTTGGTAGTCGCTGCCGGCGAGGCCGACCGGGCTTTGGTCGACCAGTTTTTTGTAAGCCTTGTAGCGGTTGGCAAAGCGCGACCGGCTCATGCCGGCCGGCGGGCGGACGGTGTTCAGCGCCTCATCCGCGTTGGCGATGTGGAACGGCCCGTACTCGCTGCCGAGGAAGCCGGCGGAGTGGAACGCCTTGAGTTCCTCGCCCTCGCCGACGTCGAGCCGCTGGCCGATGTCGATGAACGCCGGCATCGCGGGGTCGCGCGGGCCAAGCGTGCGAGCGATCACTGCGCCGATGTGCGGGGCGGCGACCGTCTGCGGCGGCGCGTAGCCGGTGTGCCATTGGTACTGGTGGCGTGAATGCAGGATGAACCCGAGGTCGCCCGCCTTGTAGGTGCGGATGAGCGTGCCGCGATCCATCACCGAGCCGATGTTTTCCAGCCCCTTGGTCAGCTTGATGTGATCCACCGCCGAGTCAATCGCCGGGAAGGTGCTGAGCACTTGGTCCGGCGAGAGGCCCTTCTCGAACGGCGTGTAGCGCTTGGGGTCGAACGTCTCGGTGTGGGCCATGCCGCCGCCCATCCAGAGGACGATCATGGCGTCGGCGGTCGGCTCGATTTTTTCGGCGCCGGCCTTGGCCAGGATTTGGCGGGGATCCCCGGCGGCCAATGCCCCCAGAGTCGCGGCACTGGCGGTCTTAAGGAAATTTCGACGGTTGAAATTTACCAGTTGAGTCACGCGGAAAAGGTGACCCAAGCAGATGGGCTTGGCAAGTACCGAAGGGGATAGGGGGGCAGGGGGCAGGGGTTAGTCCCGCTTGGCCAAGCGGAGTGACGCTGGGTGTCCCTTCCGTAATTCCATCGTCGCGCTCTTGTCGTAAATTTTTTGCTGCCGTCCTTTTGGCCAAGCGCGGCGGCGAGTCGCATTGCGGGGCTTCACGATTCGGGTTTGGCTTGAACTGCCATGAACACAACCGGCAGTATCCGCCGGTCAATATGAAACGATTCCAGGTTCTCCTGTGTGCGGCCGCGGCCGCGGTTCCGCTTGGCCGGGCGGCGTCCCCGGCCATCCAGCACGTTGTCATCGAGCCGGCCACCGCCGAGACGCCCCGCAGCGATACCGCCTCCATGATCTCGCTGCCCGGGGGGCGATTGATGGTGGTTTATCATAAATATCATCGCGGAAAGGAGGCCGGCAGGGATCATGGATTGTGCACGATCTGGTCCAAGCTCAGCACGGACAACGGCCTCTCGTGGCGGTCTCCCCGTCGATTGGTCGATGTGGCGGAGGGCGACATGAACGTGCAGGCACCGGCCCTGCTCCGCACACAATCCGGCAACCTGTTTTTGGCCGCGCTCCGTGCACACCGGGGCGGCAACAGCAGCACGATGTGCCTGTTTGTCTCCCGCGATGACGGGGCCACCTTCACGGAACAGCCGCCAATCTGGAAACGGTCCAAGGGGCAACTGCTCCAAGGCGGGGCCAGTTCCCTGCTGGAGTTGACGGGGGGGCGCTTGCTTGTCCCCTTTCACGGGGGGACGGGAAACCAGTGGCGGCAAAAAAACTCGGCCGGCTGTTTTTACAGCGATGACAGCGGCCGGACATGGCAGCGGTCGTCCATGATCGAACTGCCCAAGCGGGGAGCCATGGAGGGCTCCGTTGTCGAACTTGCCGACGGGTCGCTGTTGATGTCCCTGCGGACCCAGCTCGGCGGGCCGCATTTTTCACGGTCGCACGATCGAGGCAAAACCTGGTCGAAAGCGGTGTTCAGCGGGCTGGAGGGCGGCGAGTCGGGCACCTGTCTGCGCCGGCTTCCCGGGAGCGACCGCCTGGTTTTGTTCTGGAACAACAGCCGGTTTGAACCGAAGCACCATCATTTCGGCGAACGAACGCCGCTAAGCGCCGCAGTCTCGGATGATCATGGGAAAACATGGCGCAAGCTGGGCAACATTGGGGCCGAGCCCAACGCGGAATACACGAACCTCGACTGCCATTTCACCGGCACCGGGGATGCCATCCTGACCTATATGTACGCGGAGCCGGCCTGGAACCGGAAAGCGATCCACTTAAAGGCGGCCCTCATCCCGAACGCCTGGTTTGTCCAACCAGCCGACTGATCCCCCGCAACCGCCAAGCGCTTGGCCCAGCGGCGCCATCCCCTGCCCCCCGCCCCCCCCCCCCTCCCCCCTCCCCCCTTCCCCCCCCGCCCCCCCCCCCCCCCCCCCCCCCCCCCCCCCCCACCCCCCCCCCC
>JACNJE010000056.1 GCA_014382705.1 Verrucomicrobiota bacterium
GCGAGCCATCTGGAAATTCACGAACTCTTTCATCTCAAGCTTGAAAGTGAGTCGCGTAAGACGGATGATAATCAATTTTTTACGACAACCGCCCAGACTCAGGAGTCGGCAATCCGATCCATGTCAGGAGATATCGGCATATTGCAGAAAGCCGGTATTCCTGAAAAGGAAACCGATGATATCATATTGAGTCTTGTCAGGGGTCTTTGCGGATTCCTGTTTAACTGCCCGCTCGACATGTTGATTGAGCGGCAAATTCACGAGAAGTTTCCGCTTCTCCAACCCGCGCAATTCATGTCGGTTCGAAAACTGGCGCTAGAGGCGTGGCAGGCAAACAGCAATCAGGAGATTCGCAGGTTTACGCCGCGAAAAATTCTTCAGTCCAGTCTCGCGCTCAATGGAGCCTATGCGCTTTTCCTCGATGGACTTTTTCGTGGCGCCTCGGATTTCGCCACGCCGTATCGCCGCTTGGAATCATTCACCTTGTCGCAGAGCCTTTGGCGGCACTGGGAGGAACGCGCAGGCAGCCTCGACCCGGGCGGCGAATATAGATTGGTGGATGAATTCGCCGACATGACCGGGCTCCGAAGTTGGTATGAATGGCAGCCCGACCCGGGGAGCCATTATACAGATTCTATTAAAATCGACGAAGGAGTTTCCAATGAACCGTTGTTGAAAGAGAAACAACCAGCGGCAGTGTTCTTTTTGCTCGATGCCATCAAGCGGTTTAAGGCTATGACGCCGCAGCAGGTTCGCAAGACCTCCTTTGAGATTGCGCTCCTCGGCAACAGCGGGTTTGACTACGCGTCATCCGAAGAAAAATACGAGGTGGATTCGATTCCGGGCGAAAAGTTTTCAGGATTGCATTTGATGTGCCTGATGTATGCGGGATTCAAGCAGGTTTCACCGGGACAAGACCTCGGGATGGACTTGAACGAGCCGTTCCTGACTGCATTGGAAATGTTTAACCATGAAAAGGAGAAAGGAGGTTGAATGCTGCTCACCGTCTCCGAATTCAGGTCTCGTGTTGCTGATGCTTTGCCTGCTTTGGTTTGCCAATTGCAGGAGACAACCGGTCGCCAAAATCCTGATGAGGCCAAGGCATGGGAAAGTTCCCTGCCGAAAGTCAGCAAAGCTTTCGATTCGCCAGCGTTTCAGCCCCTGCATCTGTACTTTGGAGCACGCGGTAAATTGACGCTCGAATACCGGTTACCTGCATCCTCTTGTTGGTGCGACATGGTATTGCTTGGGGCGCATCAGGGCGAACCAGCCGCCGTGATCGTGGAACTCAAAGACTGGATGACTCGCTCGGACAAGCCCGGCCCCTGCGAGGGACTGATGATGCGGCACACTGGCGCGACACTTCATCCCTCCGATCAAGTTCGCGGCTATACAGAATACTGCCGCCGATTCCATTCAACAGTGTTGGATTCCCAAGCGAATGTTCACGGTTGCGTGTTGTTCACTCGAGAAACGTATTTTGGAACCTATAAACTTCCACCCAACGAAGAACTGGCAAGTGAATTCCCCTGCTTCTCAGCTACAAACGGCGAAGCTGACCCTTTGTTGGTAGATTTTATTAAAACGCGACTGACAGTTACTGACGAAAGCTTTGCGAATGAATTTGAAACTGGAAGCTATCGGCAGGATCGGAATTTCGTCCGTCAAATGGCTGAACAAGTCAAAGATGCCTCGGGCGGCCCGTTCGAGTTGCTAGATGGCCAGCGGTTGGGATTGGCTTTATGCCGTTCCGAAATTGAGAAGGCGATTTTTCGTGATGACGGGATCGTGCAGAAAACGGTGATCATCATCGACGGCCCACCGGGTTCAGGGAAATCTGTTCTTGCGGGCAAATTATGGGCATCTCTGGCAACTGATGATCGGATCACCAGCGGGAATTTCGTTGTGACAACAACTTCCAAGGCACAGGAAAGCAACTGGCAATACATCTTCAAACAGATTGCTCGCGCTCGCGGAGGTGCAGGAGTCGTAATGGCGGCAAACAAATATGCACCCGAGACTATACCCGGACTTGGAAGGTGGATGAATCAGTATCCCGGCAAATTCACCGACCCGATGGATTGGCGAAAACACTGCAAACTGATAAGCAAATTGCGTGGAGGCAGTTGGATGCCCGATGACCAAATGCTCGTTTCGGTGGTGGATGAGGCACACGCCCTAATGAATCCAGAGCATTCAGATGCCCGAACACAGGCCGGGTGGCCAGTAAACCTTGGGCCACAGGCTTACCACGTCATCCGAGGTTCCGTGGTGTCGATTTTCCTGCTTGATAGCCAACAAAGTTTCAGGGAGCGCGAATCGACAACGATTGATGATATAATCAGTTGGGCGAAAGAACAGGGTGCGAGCGTGCCGCCAGTGATCAGCCTCACGGGCGAGCAGTTTCGATGTGCGGGCTCAAGAGAATATGTTGAGTGGGTTGATGATGTTTGTGCCGGGGCTGATGTGGATATGTGTGCTGAAAAAGCGAAACCGTGGTCCGATCACTATGAGCCTGAATCAACAGACGCATGGTCTGTTGCTGCGGAACAATACACTCCAAACGGCGACCCGTTGCCGCATTTATCAAAGCTCGGAAAACTGGAATTTCGGGTTTTCGATACACCGTTTGAGATGGAAGCCGCCTTGCGAGAGCGCCTGAAGGCAAATGAAACGGCACGCTTAGTGTCTCCATTTGCCAGAAAGTGGATCACCAAGGGTATAGCAGAACCGCACGACCTCCCAGCAGACATGGTTGACTTCAATTTTGATATTAATTTTGGTGAAGAAAAAAAAAGCTGGGCGCGTCCTTGGAATGTTATTCCTAACGGCAATGACTACACCCACTTTATCCAAGGCCCACCGAGCAGTAGAATCAATAACGACCCGCTTGCAGAAGTAGGATGCACTTACGTCGTACGCGGATTTGATTTCGACTACATAGGCCTCCTCTGGCTAAGTGACTTAAAATGGAGGGATGGTCAATGGAAGGTGTTCCCGAAGGAAGTGCATGAAACAGGCCTGACTCGATCACTCCAGCGGGCACGACGTGAGACCGACGATAACGGGCCCGACCACCAAGCATTGCTGAAAAAGGTGCTACAGTCATACCGCATTCTCCTGACGCGAGCCCTCAAGGGTGTATATATTTGGTTTGAAGACAAGCAAACGCAAGAGCATATTCGCGCCTGCATCGGGCAGTATTAATTGCCACCCCCTTTTGCAACGATCCCTAGAATGTTTCCGCCGGAAACTGCACGTGATTCGCAAACGAACCCAACTTGACCACTACAAACCCCGCCGGCGGGCCGTTAGCAGGATGATGCCGCCGATGGCGAGGATCGCGGCGGCGGCGATGGCGACCCAAGTCATCATCGAAAACTTCGACTCGGTGACGGCGATCAGTTCCTCCGCTTGGCCAATTGGGGCCGACGACTTGTTCGCGGCCAAGCTGCCGGTTCGATAGCCAGTGAGGAGTTCGTCGAGCGTGTCGCCGATGATCTTGGAACGGTGAACACCTTGTCCGGGGCCGCCCTTGGCCAAGATCTGGCTCATCTCGATCCGGATCTCCGGGCTTTCCGGGTTGAACCCCAACTGCTTGGCGACCTGTTGTTTCCGATCCCGATCCCACTTGAGCGGCACCATCGCGCCCTGCATCCATTTTCGGTCGAGGCCGCATTCGCAATTCAGCCCGATCGTGCCGAGGATGGCGGTGATGCTTTCGGTGTTTAGCCGTTCGCCGTGCAGCACCGGGCCGATCATCCGGCCCCGGCCGTACAGGATCACCCCCTGCGGTGCATCCGACACTTCCCGGATACCGAGGCTCCAAAGAAACGCCCGTTCCCCCTCGAAATCCCCCGGGGAAATGACCGCGGCCACCGGGGGTTTCTGAATTTCCTTTTCCAGCCCGGGCAGCATTTCAGTGGTCGCCAAGACGGCCGCGTCGGCCATCACGCGCGCCCGCCGGTTCGCTGCGGCATCGCGGCCCTCCACGATCAGCACCACGCCGTAACGCTCGAACACCTGCTCGAGGATGGCGTTGCGCCTCGGGGAATCGAGCACCGGCTCCAGGGCATCCCACGCCGTTTGCAGAACCGACGCACCCGGCTTGGCCAACGGCAGGCGCAAGGTTGCTTTTTGATCGGGCGAAACCAGCACCGCCGACGGCACCTCGCCGGTGAAGTCATCCGGGACAAAGGCCCTGGCTTCGCCCTGCCGCGCTTGGCCAAGCGGCAGCAGTTGCGGCTTCACGTTTGAGTCGTAAAACGTGGCGGTCGATATCGACTGCAGCGACTCGCGTTCGTTCGTCGGCATGGCGTCGCCGACGAACAGGTAAAGCCGGTACGGCTGCGAACCCAAGTCAACAAAGCCGACGTCGCGCACGTTGAACCGGCAAGCCAACACCGCCAACGGCGCGAGACAGGCCGCGACGATCAACAGTCGTTTCAATCGGGGACTCACCTGCTACTCGTTCGCCGCCCGAAGCTGTTCGCGGTTGACCTCGAGTGTGTGGATGACCGTCGGTGCCACCTTGGCGTTTTTTGCGTTTACCGGAACCAGTTCAACGGTGAGGTTTTCCACCACCTCAACGCCCTCGAACTCGCGCAGCACCACTTGGCCAAGCGCCCCGCCAGCGTGAGCGACGTCAAGCGATTTCAAGACCGTCCTGCCCTGGAGCTTGATGTCGAACACCCGGCTGCCTTCCGTGTCCCCCGGCAACGCCGCGAATCCGAGCCGCACGGTGTACCGGCCGGCCTGCTCCTTGTCGAGCAGCGGCACGTCGAGGCGGGTCACGCCCTTGAGCGCGGAGGTGTAAAGCCATGGTTTGTCGGGGCCGGCGATGGTCTTGCCCACCCAGTCGCTCTGCACGACTTCCGGCTTGCCCTTCTCGCCGAGCTTGAACTTGATGCCGTAATTGGCGAAGGCATTGCGGCCCTCTTTTGTGTTTGGCCGGGGATACGAGAACCAAACGGAGCCATCCTTCGCGCGCATGTCGCCGGGTGCACCGAAGTTAATGGCCAGATGCTTGACCGGCTTGGTCGCCGCCTGGCTGATGAATACCGCCCACTCGGCGTGACCCTTTTGTGGCTTGTTCTTGAGCACCACCGTGGTTCGCAGCGAGTAGTTGCAGGTGCAGCCGGCGCTGGCTTCCTGCATGCTCAGCAAACCGTTTGCGGGGATCATGCTGTTCCAACAGCCGGGCCGCATGCCACCGAACAACTGCAAGCCGCTGTCCTGCTCGGTGTTCACAATCGCGCCGCTGTATGAGCGGAAAAACAGGTTGTGCGGCGTGGCGGTCACGATGCCGCAACTGTGCCCGGGGCGGACGAATTCCCACTCCACGGTCTCGCCGGTGATGGGGTGCGTGCGTTTCTGGATTTCGCCAGTGGCGAGGTCGCAGCGGCGCGGCTCGATGTAGACCGTGTCCCCCACGATCGTCGGCCGGCGGCGGTAGTTGAGCGGCTTGCTCCACAGCAGGCTGCCGCTCTCGCCCTGCAGCACGGTGATCCGGCGCCACGACAGTTCGCCCTTGTTGAACGGCCCCTCGTCGTGGTTGCTGTAATGCCCGAAAAAAAGCAGCTTGTTGTCCTGATACGCGAGGCCAAGCTTAGTGCCGCCGCTGCCGGTCAGGTCGTACGGACGGCTCCACACCGCTTTGCCGGACTTGGCATCGAGGCAGACCACCCGGCGGACATCGCGGTCCTTCTCGGCCAACTTCTGCTCGCCTTCCGGGATGTAGCTGCCCCCCTCGATGCTGCCACGCACGGAGTCGCGCGCCTCCTTGCGCTCGGTTTCGTTGACATCGTCTTGCAGGAAAAACACGCGGTCGCCCCCGATCACCAGCGAGATGTTGGGGATCGATTTGCCGGCATGCTCCCACAGCAGGTCGCCGGTGGAGATGTCGTACGCAAACACCTTCTCGCTGAGCATGATGGTATCCGAGACCGCCGACGGCTTAAAGTCGGGCAGCCAGTCCGGGAAAGTGTTAATCGGGTACCAATGCAGGCCGGCGCGTTTGAAGTAGTCGTACGCCCGGTCATCCGGCCGTGGGTAACTCGCCTTGACGGTTTTCAACCGGGCACGCGCCTTCTCGGGCGCGTCCGCCTCGGCGACCCATTCGCCGTTCTTCACCAGCGCATTCCACAGGTAGCCGTACTCGTTGGCCAGCGGCACTGCTCCGGTGCCAAAAAGCGTGTCGCCGTCGATGGAAATGTTGCCCCACCTCAGCGCCTTGCCGCCGGGCGCACGGGGGACACGAAACTCCCGGCGTGTTTTGCCGGTCTGTGCGTCGAGTTGCAGTACCCGGTCGTGCGCCGCGACAAACAGCGAATCATCGTTCGCCGTAATGTTCGAGCTGTCGACGTCGACCCGCACCCGGACCGCGCCGGGGATTTTGCGCTGCCAAAGAAAGGTGCCGTTGTAGGCGTCGTATGCCATGACGACTTCCATCCCCTGCACGAACAGCCGGCCGTTAATCGCAAGCGGACTGACGGAGCGGGCGTGCCGGTCGACCATGTGCTCCGATCCCGGCTCCCCGAACCACAGCACCCCCAACGGGCCTTTCACGAGCCGATCCGCCGTGGAGGACGTCTTGGAGTTATTGCCGTACAACCCGGTCCAGCTTCCGGCACCGTCGAGTTTGCCGCGTGTGAATTTCAGCCAGCCGTCGGCGTGGCTCACCTCGTGTGCCGCCTTCGCGTTGGCCTTCAGGCCGTCGATCACCCGGCCTGCCCTGCCCTCCGGCCAACTGGCGGTCGATCCCAGCAGCAACACGCCGCCGACCGGTCGCAACACGCGGGCCAGCTGATCCATCGGCAGATGCACATCATCCCCCAGCCAGACGCGCTCGGAGACGATGAGGTTGGCGAAATAATCCGGCAGCTCACCGTAATCCCAATCGGCCGCGATCACCCGGTTGCCGTACAGCACCGACAGATACAGCTCGTTCCGAATGGCCTTGAGCCGCTCGGGGTCGTGCTCAATCACGACGATGTTCATCTGCGTCTCCCGGGCCAAGGCCAAGGCCAGGCGGCCGTCGCGCGCGCCGGCCACCAAGCACCAACCGCTGGACTAGCCAGACCGGCGGGGGAACTCCCCGACCATGTCACGCTCCGCAACGCCGAGCTCAACCAGCACGTCGGGTCAGCTCGGCCCCGCGCCGGGTCGGGGACCCGCCTCCCCCCCCCGACACGCCATCTCACTCACCACGGTGCTGGCACACAGACCGCCCGCCC
>JACNJE010000155.1 GCA_014382705.1 Verrucomicrobiota bacterium
AATCCGAGGGTTTTTCCAGGATAAAAACCTAGCGTATATTACATCCTGACGGGAAATTGTGTCTACTTACTTACGCACTCCTTAGTAACTGGACTGTAGGAGTCGAAAAATATAGAAGGTTTAAAGGTGAGTTAAGCAAATGGGTGAAGACCTTTGAAAACAGCGTTAACGAACTCTCCCGTAAAATTTTAGCTGTGGACGATGACAAGAATTTGCATCCTGATATTAGCAATACTTTCGACGATGTGCCTTGTGGCGTTGAGTATTACTTTGAACCTGGACAAAAAATATTCCAGCTTAAAACTTATAAGGATAAAGGGATAATAGGAAAATACCCATTTCCTACCGCAAAAAAATACGGGAAAATAAAAGGCGTGATATGTGGCAACTCTGCTTTGGATGAAGCGATCAAAAATAGTCCTTATAACGTTCTATTTGTATTAGGAATGTATGATTCCTTGGGCTTACCGTTATATGGGTATGGGAACACAGTCGATTTTGATGAAAAGGATAAAATTCTAATTTCAGCTAAGCGGGGTCATATAAGCAAACATGAACTCATACGGGACTCGCTTAAAGCAAAAGGTCATCCGACTTATGAGTATGTGTTTTTACATGAATGGTTTCACGCTCATGGGGGTTTCAATCATACTCGGTATAGAAAGGTAAAAAAAGAAACTCCAGAAGTAATGTCAGAGCTACAACGAGCTCTGATGTTCACGTGGGCAGCTTATTATCGGGGCACCGAGGTGAATCGGAGAGAATGGAGAGCGGTTGGATGCAGATAAGGAAAAGATTTATATTTGGCGCAATTGTTTCGGCCTTGGTTTTCATCTTCCTCCTTTTAGATGTCGGCTCCGACCGTTTGGCGGTAAGAAATCCTGTTCAAATGCCTACCGAGGAGAACCGTCCACTATATCAAGAAAGCACCCAGAATACTTATTTCACTGAGGCACCTGCGGAGGCACCTGTTTCCCAAGCTGCTGGGCATTCTGGCCAGAAAACCAACCTTCCAAACCGAGAAGAACTTCCTTTTCATCTAAACCTAATTATCAACGAATTCTCAGCTCCAGGAGTGTTTGTGAAGATCAAACAGGATGACTTGGATGTTTTATTGGATTTCTACAAGTCCCATCCTACATTCACACTGAATAAAATTTGGGTCACTTGGGCGCTGGGGTTAATTGGGGGAAAAGAGGTTGAGGATTTGTTCATCGGTCATCTTCAAGAAACCATCCTGCACGAAGAGGAAGCACCCGGCAGCGGCATCTCAAGCTTGCTGTGTACGATGGGCGCGCTTGGAGTCATGGCGGCATCTTCCGACCGGTGTTACAATTATTTGCTTAGCTTGACTGAAAAAGACGGCTGGCGTGATGCCAAGGGAAACTATCTTGGCGGCATGGAGGGCCGCGCACTGGCCTATTTAGGTGCGGTGGCCGACCGGCCCGAGATAGATGAATTGATGCAATATTGGGTGGACAACATCGATAAGCCGAATGCGCCATCTCCCGCCGACATTGTTGATGCACATTTTCATAAATTTCTGGTCAAGGAGCATGGACTAGCCGGTTATGTCGATATTCTTGGTTTTCCTGATTCTTCAAAAACCGCTTATGCGTTTTGGACAAGAACGGAGGAAGGTAGGAAATGGAAAAAATGGCAACAATTACAATGGGACAAGGGGAAAGGTTCAGACCGATAATTTAAGAGACAGGCGAGCTTTTTCGGGGAGAGGGGGGTCATGGGTTGGGGGTGTGTGGCAGTGGGCCGTAGATTTGGACGGCGAACGGGGCAAAGCGATCGACCACCCACGAGCCGTCGGTCGTGGCGTGGCGGTTCTCTTCCAGCACCGGCAGTTGGCCGTCGGTCTTCCACGGCAGGCGGAAGCGGTAGGTGTGCGGCAGCGGCGTGGTGTTCACCGTGAGGATGTAATGTCCGGATGGGATGTGCTCGTCGCCGCGCTTCACCCTCAACAAGACCGACTGGACGCTGGCCTCGAGCGCGGCGTTGAAGCGCGTGTCCCGATCCTCGAAATGATGCGCCTTGGGCCACCAGACGTGCTCGGCCGCGAACAACGCCTCGCGCCGGCGCACCTCGCCCACCACCTGCTTGAGTGCCGTCCAAAGCTCCGGATACTTCCTCTCCTTCAACCGCATGTCGGCGTAGCTGTAGTAAAAAATCCCGTTCGCGCCCCGGGCCAGCGCGCTGTAGGTCATGCTGCGCAGCTCGCGCTCCGTCGGCGGACGCAGATTTTCCTCGCCCGGCAACATGCTTTGGTGCGCCGTCCAGTCGAACGACTGGATCACCGCGATCACCGGCCGCTTGGCATCGGTGGCCAAGCGTGTCTTGTGAATGTGTTGCGAGAAATTGGCCAACGGCAGCCACGGCACCGGGTAGCGGTCGATCATCGTGATGTCGGCGATGTCGGCGTACCACTTGGCGGAGTCGCCCTGATACAAAACCAGACTTGTCGGCTTGGTGGCGCCGAGCCGTTTCATGAACCGGTGCGCCGCCTGCACTTTCTCCGGCGACACGCTGTGCATGTCCGGTTCGTCGATCAAATACCACGACCACAATGCCGGGTGCCGGTCGTGCTTGGCCACCGTGGCGCGGATCTTGGCCGCGTCGAACCGATCCCCGGCGGGCGAGCCGGGCGAGGCCAACACGCCGATGCCGTTGGCCTTGGCCGCGTCGAGAAACCGGCGCTTGGCCGGCCCGGCGACCCGGTTGAAACCGGCATCGGCGATCTCGGCGAGATTCGTCTCGCTGCCGACTGAGTAGAGGCCGATGGGGTAGGCGTCCGGCCGCGCCACGCGGCAGCCGGCGGAGCCAAGCGCAAGCAGCGCGGCGGCAAACAGGCCAAGCGCTTGGCCAAGCGGGAGTCGTCGAACCATCCGGGCGGCGATTGAAGGCCAAGCCGCCCGGCCAGGCAACCGCAAACAACCAAGCGCATCCAACATCCACTTGACAGGGCCATTCCACCCCGGCGACCATCCACGCTGTGTCAGCCAACCGTAGAATACGATCCAAAATGAAATCCTCCCTTGGTTTGCCAATGGCGCGGCTCCTTGTCGCTGCCTTGACCGCGTTTTCCTTGAACGGGTTCGCCCAGGTTTTGTTTGAAGACGATTTTAACACGGACACCTCGGCCAACTGGATCGTCCTCAGCGGCACGAACGCCGATGAGAACGACGCCGCTTACGATGCCGCGCTGGGGGACTACACCGTGGACTTTGCCTTTGACTACAGCAGTCGCGGGATCCCGCCGGCACCGAACAGCGGGGACGACTCGACCTGGGGGGTCAGGATTTCGGTGAACAACAACGACAACACCACCGGGAGCGAGGCCATCGGCGTCAACCTGTTTCCCGCCGAGCAGAACTTCAGCGGCGACTACGCCGTGCGCTTCGACATGTGGATCAATTACAACGGGCCGGCTGGGGGCGGCACCGGCTCCACGGAGCACGCCATTTTCGGAATGAACCAATCGGGGGAGCAGGTCGGCTGGTCATCCCAACCCACGGGCGACGGCATCTGGTTCGGGGTGGATGGCGAAGGCGGCAGCTCGACGGACTACTACAGTTTCGAGGCGGATGATTCCGGGACAGTCAGCCCGCTGCCGCCGGATCTCGCCGGGATGATCGGCAAAAACAACACGCATCCACTGTACCAGTTTCTCTTCCCCGCGCCCGTCTTTGAGACCCGGGGCGCCCCGGGTAAAAACTGGGTGTCCGTGGAGGTGCGCCAGAATGACGATGTTTTGTCCTGGGTAATGAATGGCATGGTGATCGCCTCCCGTCCGGTGGCCGACGAGTTTCTGGGTGTGCGAACGGAGGGAACGGTCATGCTGGGATACATGGACCTGTTCAACTCCATCGCCAACCCGAAGGAGGATAATTTTGTCGTGTACGACAATCTCAGGGTCGTGAATCTGGACGAAGATCCGGGCCTGCCGTTGCTGAGCGTGGAGGCGACCGATGATGCCGGAGTCGAGTCCGGCGACGATGCGATCGAGTTTACAATTTATCGCTCCGGAAACACGGACGAAGCCCAAACCGTGGATATCGTCATCGGCGGCACCGCAACCGAGGGGGTCGATTACACTTTTGCCATAAAAAGTGTCACCTTTCCCGCCGGGGTCGAATCGGCCTCGTTCGCCGTCACGCCGGTCGACGACAAGCTGGGGGAACTGGAGGAGACCATCATCGCCAGCCTGAAACTCGACCCGGGGGCTTACGAGATCAACCCCGAATACACGGCCACCGCTCTTCTGGCCGACGACGGGGACACGGCCACCGTCTCCATCACGGCCACCGATGCCCAGGCGTACGAACGGCACGAGGGAGACCTGATCATCTACACGCTCACCCGGACCGGGGATGACAGCGAAGACTTGGCCGTGACCCTCAAGGTGGGTGGCAGCGCCACGGCAGATGCCGACTACGAGGGCGATTTTCTCGACGTGGAAATCTTTGCATTCGAGACTGAGGCCATTGTCGAGGTGTACCCCCTCGATGACGCCGAAGTGGAGGGGGATGAAACCATCGAACTCACCGTGGTCGCGGGCGCGGGATACGCCGTCGGCGATTCCGGCAGTGCCACGGCCACCATCCGGGATGACGACTACGTAGAGGAGGAAATCCTCTTTGCCGATGATTTCAACACGGACACCAGTGCCAACTGGGATTTGCAGTTTGGCGCCATTAACGGCGTCGAGGATTACACCGCGACGTTCGCCGTGGATTACTCCGAATTGTCCATCCCGCCGGCGCCACACACCACCGACGAGAGCACATTGGGGTTGTACCTGCAGGTCAATAAAAATGACGACACCCCCAGCGGCGCGGCCGGTGTGAATGTCTTCCCCAAGGATCAGGTTTTAAGCGGGAATTATGCGGTGCGCTTCGATATGTTCCTGAGCGCCGGCTCCGGCGCGGGCACCACCGAGCACGCCATTTTCGGGGTCAACCACTCCGGCGACATCGTCTCCCGCAACGCCGCCACCGGCGACGGTGTCTGGTTTGGCGTGGTCACCGACGGCAGCAACAACCGTTCGTACGCCAGCTACGTCGGCGCCGACCTGAAGAACGCCCTGCCGGCTGCGGAGTTCGCCTCGCTGATCCCCAGTCCGCCGTACATATCGGGCCTGTCGTTCAGCGGCCCCGGTTCCCCCAGCAGCAACGGCAACCAGCCCGACCCGGTCTGGGCCGACGTTGAGATCCGCCACGTGGACGGGTTGGTAACGATGAAAATAAACCAGGTTCCGATTTTCACCGTCACGGATCGCGGCGCGTTCACCGAGGGGGTGTTCATGCTTGGCATGAATGATCAGTTTTCCTCCATTGGCTCACCGGACACGTTTGTCGTCTATGACAATGTCCGAGTGGTTCCGCTGGAATCCGAGGGCGGCGTCACTGTTGTCAGCGTGAACGCCACCGACAGCGTCATGACCGAGGGAGACTCGGCCGACACCGGGACGATCGTTGTCTCCCGCGAAGGCTCCACCGATGCCACGTTGACCGTACTTTTGGAAGTCTCCGGCGACGCGCAACTGGACACCGATTACAGCGGAGCCTCGAGCGAGATCGTGTTGCCTGCCGGCCGCGCCGAGGTCTCCATCGTTTTGACAGCCATTGATGACGACGAAGTGGAGGCAGCCGAATCGATCCGGATCGACGTCGCCAAGAGTGACGCTTACTTCGTTGGCGCCGCCGCTTCTGCGGTCGTCGTGCTCAACGACAATGACAAGGAAGACATCGGCCCGGCACCGGAACCGGAGGTCACCCTTTGGGGCGATGATTTCGATTCCGACAGTTCCGGCGACTGGGCCGTCCACAAGTCAACCGATGACACCGCCGTGACGTTTGGCTACGACTACAGCGCCGACGGCATCCCGGCGGCACCGAACTCCGACGGCTCCACGATCGGCGTGAAGTTCGAGGCCAACATCGCCGATCCCACCGGCGCCGAGGCGGTCAGCATCTCGCCGGTCGGGGCCCATTTCACCGGCGATTACGAGGTCCGGTTCGACATGTGGATCAACGCCAACGGCCCCTTCCCGGGCGGCGGCGGCGGTTCCACTGAGTTCTTCACCGCTGGCGTTGGCACCACCGGTGACCATTTGCAGTGGGCGGCTGACACCGCCGACGGCGCTTGGTTTGGCGTCACCGGCGAAGGCGGCTCCGGCAACTCCGGCGACTTCCGCGCCCACATTGGCGGCGCACGCCAGGCCGCCGAGTCCGGCGCGTATGCGGCCGGCGCCACGGCTGACTCCCGGAACAACACCAACGCCCATTACGCCGACGCGTTCCCCGGCCAAAGCCCGCCGGCCGCGCAGGCCGCAGCCTTCCCGGGCAAACAAACCGGCGCGTTGCAACACGGCGCGGTTGGCTTTGCCTGGCGGCAGGTGACGATCACCAAGATCGGCGACAGCGTGACGTGGGCAATCGACGGCGTCACCATCGCCACGCTTGGCCAAGCGCTGGGCGCGTTCACGACCGAGGGCAACCTCTTCGTCGGCTACTACGACGCCTTCTCCTCGGTGTCCGACAACCCAGCCACCTCGTTCGGCCTGGTGGACAACCTGGTGGTGCACGACCTCGGCGCCGGTGACGAGCCGTCCGCGCTGGAGATCACAACGATCAGCGTCTCGGAAAACAACGTTGAGCTGCATGTGAGCCTTGCCGGCGGGGAACTTTTCCCCGGGCAACTCTCCCTGCAATCCACGGCGGCCTTGGGGGGCGCCTTCGCCGATGTGGCCGGCACCTCGGTCGAGGCCGAAGCCGGGGGCTTCAAAATCACCGCGCCTGCTCCGGCCGGCGGGCAACAATTCTATCGCGTCAAATTCTGACGCCCACACATCACCCACGGCGAAGCCAAGCGCTTGGCCAAGCGGGATTTCCCAACCCATTGGGTTGCAGCCAAGTCGCCCGGTGGGTTTGTTGAAATTGGCCCAGCCCGATGCGGCGGCAAAAACGGCTTGTCAAACGGGCCGCAATTCCGCCATGTTCCCCGGCCCGCGATGCGCTCGTGGTGGAATTGGTAGACACGCAACCTTGAGGTGGTTGTGCCCAAAAGGCGTGAAGGTTCGAGTCCTTTCGAGCGCACCATTTTTCCTAGGGTTTTCCTATTTTT
>JACNJE010000054.1 GCA_014382705.1 Verrucomicrobiota bacterium
CGGAAACTTCTTCGAGTTCCGCGACCGCTACATCCGAAGACTCGACGGTCCGCCACCGCCAAGCTCATCACCGTACCGTTGACCCCGTAAATTGAAATCAACCGGCCCGTCGCCGCGTCGAGCGACACGGTGTACCCGTTGCCGCCGGCGAAGAGCGTCTGCCCGGCCAAGGCCATCGGCCCCAGTTCACCGGCCACCGCCAACGGCCCCAACTGTTCACGGGCCATAAACCATTTCACCCGCGCGGCATTCAACGCCTCCTTTTCCTTGGAGATAGCCGTCAAGCGGCCGGTCGCCTGGTTGAGTTCGGTCGTGGCCTTGGCCAAGTCGTCGGCGTTGCCTGCCTTGGCGGCGGCCTTGTGTCGGTCGCGAATCTCCGCGATCGACTTGACCATGGCGGTCTCCTCCTTGTTCAGCTTGGGCACATCGGCGGTGGCCTTCGCGTTGGCTGCCCGGTCGATGGCATACAGTCCCTTCTGCGTGGCGAGGTAGGCGACCTCCTCAGTCATCACCATGTCGATGGAGGGAAAACTCGCAAACTGGTCACCGCGGTTCGCGCCGGAAGTGGCGTCGAATGTGATCTTCGTGTCGGCGCCCTGATTATCGTTGCCGGCGTACAACTCGTCCCCCGCCATTTGCACCCACGCTCCGCCAACCTTGCCGCCAGCGTGGAGAAATTTTTTGAACTTACCCGAGCGTTTATCGAACGCCGCCGGCATGCCGCGCCCGGTTGGCACATACAGGTTGTCGGCCGATGCCACGAGATAACCTTGCGGTGCCATGCCGCCGTATTGGTGGCCCCAAGCCTGGTCGCCCGAGGTGTCGTTCAGCCAAATCTCCCTCCCGGTCTTCGCCTCCAACGCTGCCACGTAAAGCCCCTCGTACGGGAAAATCCCGGCGGCGAGATACAGCGTCCCTCCCTCCATCAGCAACCCGGTCCGAACCGGCCAGAGCGAGATCATCCGACTGTTGCCGATCACCCGCTCGCCGCTCGGGCTGGGCCTGTATTTCCAGACAAGCGAACCGTCCGGGGCGTTGAGGCAGTAAACGTGTCCGTCATCGGAGCCGAAATATAGGCGGCCCCCGTGCACGACTGGCGCGAACCGAACCGATCCGTCCGCCGCGAAGGACCACCGCTCCGCCCCACTGCGGGTGTCCAGCGCGTAAACATGGTTGTCGACGTTGTTCCCGAAAAACAGCGTGCGCCCGGCCACCACCACGGGGTAATCGCGATCGGTGTGCATTCTCGGCGTCTCTTCACCCGGCATCGGCCAGGCGCTCACCGGCTGATGCCGTGAGGCATACACCCATTGCGGGTTCAACTGCCCTGACATCGGCTCCGGGCTGACCGACGAGCGGTTCCCGTCATGGCGATACGTCGGCCAGTCGGCGGCGATCACGCCTTGGGCAAACAATGCAATTCCGGGCAACACCAACCAGCGGTAGGATTTCATGCGCCGAAACCTGAAGTCGCCCCGTCGAAAAAACAAGGAGGAATCACCCCGCCAGCCAAGCGCAGGCTTGCACCCTGTGCTGCGATCAACCACGCTTGGCCAAGCGCACCCGTCATGATGAAACGATTTCTCCCACTATTGGCGCTTGGCTCGCTGGCCCTGCCCGGCCAAGCGGCGGAGTTGAAGACGCCCGGCGACCGGATGTTTGCCGACTATTTCAAAATCGAAACCCAGCGACTGGCCGACCACTGCCTCGCCGACATCGAGACGCTCGACGATTGGAATGCCAAAAAAAATCTCTACCGCACGCAACTCCTCGAGATGCTCGGCCTCGACCCCCTGCCGGAACGCACGCCGCTAAAGGCCACCGTCACCGGCACGGTGCAGCACGACGAGTTCGAGGTGCGCAAACTGCACTACCAGTCCAGCCCCGGCCTGTACGTCACCGCGAATCTTTACGTTCCGAAAAACCTCACCGGCCCGGCCCCGGCGATCCTTTACGTTTGTGGCCACGGCCGAGTGAGAATTGACGGCGTCGATTACGGCAACAAAACCTATTACCAACATCACGGCGCGTGGTTTGCGCGGCACGGCTACGTCTGCCTCGTAATCGACACAATCCAACTCGGCGAACTCGAGGGCATTCATCACGGCACATACCGGCATGACATGTGGTGGTGGAACTCGCGCGGCTATACGCCGGCCGGTGTCGAGGCGTGGAACTGCATCCGCGCGCTCGATTACCTCGAGTCGCTTGACGTCGTCGACAGCAGCCGCATCGGGGTCACCGGCCGCAGCGGCGGCGGCGCGTACAGTTGGTGGATCGCCACGATTGACGAGCGCATCAAGGTCGCCGCGCCGGTCGCCGGCATTACCGACCTGCAAAACCACGTGGTCGACGGCGTCGTCGAGGGGCATTGCGACTGCATGTACCACGTGAACACCTACGGCTGGGACTTCGCCCAAGTCGCCGCACTCGTCGCGCCCCGCCCGTTGCTCATCCTCAACACCGACGACGACGGCATCTTCCCGCTCGACGGCGTCAACCGGCTGTTCACGCAGGTTCGCCGCATCTACGGGTTGCACGGAAAAAAGAGCAACCTCGGCCTCGTGATCACCCCCGGCGGGCACGCCGACTCGCAGGAGCTGCGCGTGCCGGCGTTCAACTGGTTCAACAAGCACCTGAAGGGCAAGACTGTTTTGATCGACCAACCGGCAACCAAGCTGTTCCCCCCGCAGCAACTCAAGGTGTTCGAGCAACTCCCGAGCGGGGAACGAACGACGACCATTCACGACACCTTCCCGCGAATCGCCGCTGACAACGCCAAGGCCAAGCGCCCGGAAATCATGGCCAACCTGCGCGAGAAAACCTTTGGCGGCTGGCCCAGGCGCGGGGGGCAATTGCGGCTCGAGAATGTGTCGGACACCAAGCGCGACGGCGTGCGTGTTGCCGTGTATGAGTTCGACAGCCAACCGGGAATCCGGTTGCAAATGCAAGTCGCGCACAAAGTCGGCTTGGCCAAGGGCGCGCCCGTCCACCTCGTGGTGCTCAACGACGGCCAAGCGGAAGGCGTCGCAGGGGCTTCCGGCGTGCGCGTCACTTTTTCGCCACGCGGCATCGGCCCGACGCGTTTGTCGCAGAACAAAAAACACCTCACGCAGACCCGCCGCCGTTTCATGCTGCTTGGCCAGACGCTCGCCGGGCAACAGGTGTGGGACGTGCGCCGCTGCATTCGCGCCGTACGCACGCTCGAGCGCTGCGCCGGTGCGCCACTGGAATTGTGGGCCACCGGCGACGCCGCCAGCCTCGTCACGCTTGCGTCGTTGTTCGAGAGGAAGATCAGCAATCTCAACCTCAGCGACTACCCAGCGACGGACCGGGAGCAGCCGGACTTTTTGAACATCTCCCGCTTCGCCACGCCCGCGCAGTTGCTCGACCTCGCCAGGCGCAAAATCGGGGTGAGACTCCAGGGCGGGACGCAACGGTGAGCACCGCCATGCCGGGGCCATACGATGCGATCGTTGTCGGCGTCGGCTCGATGGGTGCGGCGGCCTGTTATCACTTGGCCAAGCGCGGCGCGCGAGTGCTCGGCATCGACAGCCAATCGGTTCCCAACACGAACTCATCCTACAACGGCGACACGCGCGTCATCCGGTTGACCTACCAGGAGCATCCCAACTATGTGCCGCTGCTGCGCGATGCCTACCGGCTTTGGGAGGAGATCGGGCAGGAAACCGGCGCGACACTGCTCCACAAAACCGGCGTGCTGTACATGGGCTTTCCGGACGGCGAGGCGATCCGTGGCGTCAGGCTCGCCTCCGAGACTCACAAGCTCCCCTGCTCCACGCTGACGCACGGCGAGTTGGCCAAGCAGTTCCCGCAGTTCACTTTGCACGACGGCATGATCGGCGCGCTCGAGCCGGAGGGCGGCTATCTGCTCTCCGAGTTGGCCGTCGAGACGTACGCGCAAGCCGCACAGCGGCTTGGCGCTGAACTGCTCACCAACGAGCCTGTCATCGACTGGGCGAGCGATGGCAACGGCGTAACCGTCCGCACCGCCACCGGCAGTCACGACGCGGCCAAGCTGATCCTCTGCCCCGGCGCGTGGGCCGGCGGATTGCTTCGACTGCCGGATGTGCCGCTCACCGTCACACGGCAGGTGCTCGGCTGGGTGCAGCCTGGGCGGCCGGAGCTGTTTCAGCCCGGCACCTTCCCCGTGTGGAATATCGACCCCAACGGCGACGGCGATCTCACCGGCATTTACTACGGCTTCCCGATGAGCGGCGACGGGCTCAAGCTGGCGCGCCATCACCCCGGCCAAGCGATGGCGCCGGACGCGATCACCGACGAAACCTTCCCCGCCGACGAGGAGGAAATCGTCCTGCCGCTGCGCCGCTATTTGCCGGACGCGCTTGGCCAAGTGCGGACGATCAAGGTCTGCAAATACACCAACTCGGCCGACGGGCATTTCATCATCGACCGACACCCGGAGAGCGACCACGTGCACTTCGCCTGCGGCTTCAGCGGACACGGCTTCAAGTTCGCCAGCGTCATGGGCAAGGTGCTCGCCGAATTGGCGCTCGACGGCAAAACCGAGCGACCCATCGACTTCCTCCGCCTGTCGAGGTACTCCCACTAACCAGCAATCGGCATTGCCAAGCGGTTGGCCAAGCGGCACGATTCGCCGCCATGAAGCGACTGCTGATAGCCCTGTTTCTGACTGCGCTTGGCCAGGCGGCCGCGGTGGCCAAGCCGTACAATGTGCTGGTCATCCAGACGGACGAGCACCACTTCAAGACGCTCGGCTGCTACGGCGGCAACATCGTCGGCACACCGCACATCGACTGGATCGCGAAGAACGGCGCCATCGCCACGAGCTTTTACGCCACCACCCCGGTCTGCTCCCCTTCACGCGGGTCGCTGATCAGCGGGCGGTATCCGCAGGCCACGCCGGTCACGAACAACAACATCCCGCTTGGCGACCACGTCGTGACCTTCGCCGAGGTGCTGCGCCGGAACGGCTACGCCACCGGTTACGCCGGCAAGTGGCACCTCGACGGCTTGGGCAAACCGCAATGGGCGCCCAAGCGGAAATTCGGCTTCGACGACAACCGCTACATGTTCAACCGCGGGCACTGGAAGAAATTTGAAATCACCGGGGACGGCCCGCGTGTCGCGGCCATCAAGCGCGGCAAACCGCATTACGGCGTCGAGAACGCCGACAACAAATCGTTCTCCACCGACTGGCTGGCCGACCGCCCGACCGACTTCATCAACGCCAACAAGGCCAAGCCGTTCTGCTACATGGTTTGCTTCCCCGACCCGCACGGCCCGAACACCGTCCGCAAACCGTACGACACAATGTACAAAAACGTGAAGGTGCCAATCCCGGTTTCCGTCAACAAGCCGCGCGCACAGACCCCGCGCTGGGGAGCGGGCAGCCCGAAGATCACCGCCGACACCGTGCGCGCGCTCATGCCGAAATATTACGGGATGGTGAAATGCCTCGACGACAACATCGGCCGCATCCTTGGCGCGCTCCGGAAAAACGGGCAGATTGACAACACGATCATCGTGTTCACCTCCGACCACGGCGACCTCTGCGGCGAGCATGGCCGACTCAATAAAGGCGTCCCGTACGAAGGCTCGGCGCGCATCCCGTTTCTTTTTTATTGTCCCGGCAAAATCCCGGCCGGCACCGTCGTCAACCAAGCGCTGAGCTGCGTGGACTTCGTGCCGACCCTCTTCGCCCTCACCGGCGACAAGTTGCCCGAGGGCGTCGAGGGCCGCGACGCCTCGGCTCTCTTTCGCGGCGCAAAAACCAAGTGGGACGACATTGCCATTCTCCGTTCGACCTCCGGCGTCAAGCCTTGGCTGGCCGCCGTCACCGACCGCCACAAACTCGTCTACTCCGCGCTGGGCGACCCGTGGCTGTACGACCTGCAAACCGACCCCGACGAGTTGCACAACGCATTCACCAATCCCGGTTCCGAAAAAATCGTCCGGCGACTCACCGCCAAGCTGGCCACCTACGCCAAGCGACACAACGACCCTTATGCCACCGACCCTCAGATTAAAGCCGACATGGCCCAAGCGCTTGGCCAAGCGCAGTGAACAACCCCGGCAAATCACTTTCCCCGGCCAAGCGGCTGGCAGCACTCAACCTGCTGGCCCTGCTGACCGCCGGTAGCGCCAACATCGGACTGATCTTTCTGAACATCTGGATCGTGGAAGAACTCGGTTTCAACATCCCGCTGTTCCCGCTGGTGATGATCGGCACGGCGCTGGGCTGCATCCTGTTTTGGCTGTGGTGCGCCAGCCGACTCCGTCTGGATCGTGCCGGGATCAGGCGGTGCGCGATTTTCGCCGCGCTGCCGTGGTGGAGTTTTGGACTGCTGGCACTTGCGGCCACGATGGTCTCGGTGTTCACCGCCGAGGACACCATGAAAGCCGCCGGCTGGGGCTTTCTCACCGCGCTTGGCCTCGCGGCGGGCACCGCCTGTTTCGTCGTCCACCTCATCGCCGCCAAACCCCACGACCCCGAGCCGTAACCCATCCGCTTGGCCAAGCGGGTCAGTCGCCGAGGAAAAACTCCGGCGGGAGGAACCAGAGAGGCGAATCGTTGCGCAGTCGAGTGGTGACGTTGGCCAAAGCGGTGGGCAGAACCGACCCGAGACGCGTATCGTCAAGGCCGATTTCACTGAACCGCTCGAGAAGGAATTGTTCCGTTCCCAACCCCTCGTCGTAGCCGGGGCGGCGGATGCCGAATGAGATGATGCGCCCGATCTCGTCGAGCATGCTGTTCGCGGAGAATTTCATTTCCGGTGCGTCCGTTGCAGTTCGCGCAGCGGACGGTAGCCGATCCGGATGATGCCCTGTTGCTTGACCAGCTTCTTCATCTCGGCGTCGTTGGTGAACGTCTCGTATTCCTCCCCGCGCGTTTTCCAACTGTTGGTGATGTGCCGCAGTTCGTCGGTCGGCTTGGCGGCGTGGATGAACAACTCAGTGACACCCGGCTTAAGATTTCGCAGCGTTTTCATCCAATACGCCTTCACCCCTTTTTTCGACTCGTCGAGATCGTCAAAAATAAGATCGTCCGGAAACACGATTCCCTTCGCGGCAAACTGCCCCCGCAATTCACCGAAACCAAACCGCGCCGCCGTGGATTGCGACGGCATCCGCAGCGGCAGGTCGAACTCCAGCGCGAGTTGCTGGTAAACCCGCACGTAGCGCGGGTCGTAATTCAGCGCGCCCATGTGCGTGTCGAGATGCGTCACGTCGATCCCGGCGTCGAGCGCCTTTTGGATCTGCGCGCGGGCCTCGACCAGCGCCTCCTCCGGCGTGGCGTGCTGGTAAACCTCCAGCACGGAACGCCACAGGTAGCCTTCGTTGTCCAGCAGGCCCGGCACCAGATCACGAGAGGCGACCGGCCCCCAGCGATACACCTGCCACTCGGAGGTGTGGGCGAGGTGGATTCCGAAATCCATTTTCGGATTGGCCTTGGCGTAGCGGGCGATCTCCGTGAACCACGGGCACGGCACCATGATGGTGGCGGAGGTCATGAGGCCGCGCTCGAGCGAGTCGATGGTGGCGTCGTTGGCGGCGTGGCACATGCCGGTGTCGTCGCCGTTGATAATCAGCAGCTTGTCGGTGGCCTTGTAGCCAAGTCGCTCGGCGAGCGTCGGGTCGTCGGCCTTGGCCAAGGGGGCGGCCAAGGCAGCGGTCAACGCCACGGCCAAGGCGTTTTTTGTGAGCCAGTTCATCGGGACAAATCGTCAAGGATGCCGTTGCGCCGGGCAAGCCCAAACGGCCAAGCGCTTGGCCAAGCGCGGAATTAGGGTTGACGAACCGGCGGCCCGAGGGGTACGGGTTTTCCCGATGAACAAACCATTGGACTTCTCCCACGCCAATCGCCGCGACTTTATCAAGACCACGGGCTCCGCGACGGCCGCCTCCGTGCTGGCCGGCGTCGCCCTCCCCCGCGTACACGCCGCGGTCGATGACACCACCCAGATTGCGGTCGTCGGCGCGGGCGGCCGAGGCACCGGCGCCGCCGACAACGCCCTCTCCGTCCCGGAAAATATTGCACGAAACCGGCTCGTGGCGATGGCGGATGTCTCCACGGCCAAAATGGACAACAGCTACAAGGCGCTCAAGCGACGCCACAAGGACAAGGTCGACGTGCCGGCCGAACGGCGCTACATCGGGTTCGACGGCCACGCCAAGGCGATGGAGCACCTGAACCGGGGGGATGTCGTGATCTTCACCACGCCGTGCGCCTTTCGGTGGGTGCATTTTCAACGGGCGATCGAGAAGGGGCTCAACGTGTTCATGGAGAAGCCGGTCTGCCCGGACGGCCCGACCGCGCGCCGGATGCTTGACCTCAACGAGGAGGCCAAGAAGAAAAACCTCAAGGTCGGGGTCGGCCTCATGTGCCGCCACAGCCGTGCCCGCGGCGAGTTGTTCAACCGAATCAAGGACGGCGAAATGGGCGAGATCAACCTCCTGCGCGCCTACCGCCTGCACGGCCCCGTGGCCTCCTGCTACTCGCTGCCGCCGAAGAAAAACGAGAGCGAACTGCTGTACCAGATCCGGCGCTTTCACAGTTTCATTTGGGCGAGCGGCGGCTCGTTCAGCGACTATTTTATTCACAACATCGACGAATGCTGCTGGATGAAGGACGACTGGCCAGTGAAGGCTCAGGCCGCCGGCGGCCGCCATTTCCGCGGGGAATACGTCGACCAGAACTTCGACGCCTACACGGTCGAGTACACCTTCGCCGACGGGGCCAAGCTGTACATGCACGGGCGAACCATGCCGGGCTGCTACGGCGACTTTGCCAGCTACGCACACGGCTCGAAGGGGCTGGGTATCATTTCCATGCGCGGCCACGCCCCGGCGCCGTGCAAGATTTTCAAGGGCCAAAGCATGAAGGACGACGTCGCGTGGGCCTACCCCGGCCGCGAGTCCAACCCGTACCAGGACGAGTGGAACGACCTGATGACCGCCATCCGGGAGGACACGCCGTTCAACGAGGTGGAGCGCGGCGTCATGGCAAGCGTCGTCACCGCGGCCGGACGCTTTGCCGCCCACACGGGACAGGAGGTCACCATCGACCAAGTGCTCAACCACGATCACGACCTATCGCCAAACTCGGACAAGCTGACGATGGACTCCCCCGCCCCGCTGCAAATGAACCCGGACGGGAAGTACCCGGTGCCGCAGCCCGGCATCATCAAGGATCGCGAATACCTCGAGATTGACGCCGACGAGGCGTAAGGCGCGCTACTCCCCGGCCCTTGGCCAAGCGCGGAACACCGGGGAGGCAACCTCCCGCACCTGGCCAAGTGCGCCGCGATACGCCACACGGGCGCCGAGCCGTTTGTCGCCGTTCACCAGGCGCAGCCCCTCCCCCGGCCCCAGCACGCTGATGGCGGTCGCGAGGCTGTCCGCCGTGAGGCCGTCCGGGGCAACCACGTGAACGAGCCGCTGTTCCGTCAACGCCCGGCCGGTGCGCGGATCGACGATGTGCGAATACCGTATGCCATCGATTTGCAAAAACTGAAACAAATCTCCCGACGTGGCCACCGCACCATTGGCAAGCCACAGTAACTCCGGTTGGGTCTCTGCCTCCAACCCGATCAATGCCACGCGCCAGCCCTCTTTGTCCGGCGGCGCATCCCCGGCCACGATGTCGCCTCCGGCCGAAACCAACGCCTGCCGCAGCCCATGTTTTTTCAGCACAGCCAACGCCTCGTCCAGCGCATAGCCTTTCGCGATGCCGCCGAGGTCGAGGCGCGTCCCCGCCTTGGCCAACTCAGCGGTGCACTTTTTTGCATCGAGATTCAGACTCCGAAAACCGACCGTTTTAAACGCCTTCTCGAGCACGTATAGCGGCGGCAAACGCTTCACCCGTCGCGCACGCCGCCATAGCTGAATCGACGCCCCGGCCGTGACATCGAACGCCCCGCCAGTCTGTTCTGACAGCGCCTGCGCACGTCCGAGCACGCTGTAAAGTTCGGCACTGATCTTTGCCGCTTTCCCGCTCCCGGCCAAGTCGGAGAGCTTGTTCAACTCACTCTCCGGCGCGTAGTCGCTCAGGATCTGGTTGAGCGTCGCCACGCGGTCGAACGCCGCTTTCGCCGCCCCGTTTGCTTTTGACTCGTCGCCCGAATAAACAACAATGCGAAACGCCATCCCCATCAGCGGCCGCGAATATTCGTGACGCTGCGCTTGGCCAAGCGATACCGCGAACAGCAATCCCAGAATTGGGATGACTGTCCCCAGCCGTCCGACCCCCCCGACGCGCTGGGGACAGTAAGCTCTACCTTCCTTTAACATTCCTCCTCCTTCAATTTTCGCTTTGCCTCGGCCAAGTCGGCGGGAGTGTTGATGTTGAACAGTTCCAGTTCACGCCCCGCCGGGGGGTGCCACGTCCGCGCCTTCAGCCGCTTGGCCAAGCGCTGCAATGACAATTCGCCGTTAACGATCTGTTTTTCGACAACGGACAGGTCGGCCCGAGATAGCATGAACGGAAAACCCATTCCGCGCTTGTGCTGAGTGAACATTGCACCCACGCCGCCGGTTGCTGCCGCGAGAAATTCACCGATCAGGTCGCCGGACACAAACGGCATATCGCAGCCGACAAAAAGCAGCCGCGAATGTCTGGCCGAGCGGAGCGCCGTGACGATGCCGCCGAGCGGCCCCAAGCCGGGCTGCAGATCTTTCGCGGCGACTCGCGGCTTGTGGCCAGCCGACTCCAGCACGGCTCTCGCGTGGCCGAGCAGCGTGCGTCGGCCCAGCCGGATGCGGCTTTTGTCTTGGCCCATCCGCTTGGCTTTGCCACCGGCCAAAATAACCGCGTCGGCTCCACCGCTGCCCGCTACGGCGTCGGCCTCGATCTCCACCAACAGCGCCGGATCGATCAACCGGTTGACTTCGACCAGTGTGGCCGCCGGTCGAGTCCGGCCAAAGACTTTGCTGTGCGCTTGGCCAAGCGCGTCGGCATTGGCGATGTCGGTGACGTACATTCGCGTGCGCACCACATCCTCGATGCTCGCGCCGAGCTCACCCAATGAACCTTCGATGATTTCAAAAATCCGCCGGGCCTGTGCGCGGACATCGCCTTTGCCAACCACCCTGCCCTTGGGATCCACGGCGGTGGTGCCGGAAATGAAAATCTGCCGCCCGACTCGCACCGCGCGGCTGTAACCAACCTTGGCCTCCCACTTGGCACCGGAGGAAACGAGTTGCCGTCTCATGGCTTGTGTTCAGCGCGCACGCGGTAAAACCGGACTCCCGTCGTTCCCGGTTCGGCCACCCATCCGGTTTGGAATTTGCCCGGCTCAATCGTTGCCTGATCGGTCCACGGGCCAAGCGCGTGGCCGGCAGATTGCACGCGGTACTCAAAGCCGTGGCGGCTTGGCCATACGAATCGCAGCGTGCCGTTGGCCAAGCGGCGGTAGCGCAAGTCAAAGTAGCCGTCGTATGAGTTCGGGTCGGTTCGCAACGCCTGCTCGCGGGCATTGGGCATGCCGTCGCCGTCCGGGTCGCCGGCCGCCACTTGGCCAAGCGACTGGAACTGATCGGTTTCCCAATCGTCGTCGAGGCCGTCGCTGTCTGTGTCATTGATCGCCGTCCCGCGCACGGTCAACTCGACCGCGCTCAACACGCCTGTGAAGTTCTTGGCCATGTCGCTCACAGCAACCGTCCAGTCACCTTGCGCCGGCTCGTAAAAAAATCGGTTCGACCAAAACGTCCAGTCGCCGCGCCACGCGCTGCCGTCGGGGACGTTGGCCTGCAGCACACTGCGCGTGCCGGACGGCGACTCGACGGTAAGCCGGATGTCGCCCCGGATGCGGTGGGTCATTTTGATGCGCACGCCAACCTGTTCGCAGAGCAACGTGTCCGGCACGTTCACCGCGACGACCGTTGAGGCGAGAGAGAGCATGGCCTTCGTGCCGTCATTTCCGGCTGTGGCCAGCAACTCTTTCACCGCGAGTCCGTCGTTTTGCGAGAGGAAGATGGCGGGGATCGGCGTGAAGTCCATGCCGCCCAAAATGAACCGCTCGGTTCCGTTTCGGTGGTTGTACAACACGGCAAACGTTGCCCCGGCCTCGGCGGCGTGTCGCACTTTTTCGGAGAAAAACGCACCGCCGCGCTCGATCAATGCCGCCTTGCCTGTGAGGTCGATATCCAGTTTCACAGTAGCCCTGCCCACGTCCACCAACGGCACCGACTTCGTCGGTTCATCCGCCACGAGACCGTTGCCGGGGCTGGCCGAAAAAACAGTTTCTTCGCCATTGACCGTCAAGCGCAGTCGCAGCCCGTCGTCCGGCACTTCGGTGAGAGCGTTTTGTTTGAACGTTTTCTTCACCAACGCACCGGCGCTTTTCCAGCGCTTGGCCAAGCGCACTGCCGCACCGGCATCCGGAACGCCGTAACCCGTGTTTAAACTGAACCAATAACCGGCGGCGTTGGGGCGCAAAAACGGATCGTCAAAGTCGAAATGCCGGGAGGCGTGAATCAGCAACTGCTGCACGTCGCGGTAGCTCAAGTCGGGGTTCGCGCCGAGAATCAACGCGACCACTCCGGCGATCTGCGGTGCGGTGAACGAGTTGCCGCCCCGGGTGATGGCGTGGTAACTGCCCACCTCCGGGTCGTCGCCGCTGGAACTGCGGTTCCAGCCCAGCGCACCCATGCGGTCCGTGGTGTAAACCGGGTGGTCGGCCGCCGTGCTGCCCATCAGGCCGGCGCACAAGACGCAGGCGCCGGGGTTGCTGAATGCGGCCACGCGCCCATCCGGCCCGACCGCCCCGACCGTCACGACACGGGGATCGTTCGAGTAGCCGTCGTCCGCGGCATTCCAGTCCTCCTCGCGGTTGTTGCCGGACACACGAATCATCACCACCCCCCGGCCGTCGCGCCCGTTCTCGATAGAATTTTCAATCGCTGCGGCTTCGACCGCCGGCACCTCGAGTTGCTCGATCGTGCTGTTTCCCCAGCTGTGATTCTGCACATCGATCGCGTTATTTTTGTACTGGAACATGTCGGCCACCTCCTCCTCCGTGCCGAATAGATCCGAGGCATTCCAGACGACCAAGCTGGCCAGCTTGGCCCCGGGCGAGACGCCGGCGATCCCGATTCCATTGTCCGCCCGTGCCAGCGCCAGCCCGGCAACGATGGTCCCGTGCCCTTGGTTGCTTGCGGCAGGGTTGCCGTCCCTCTTGCCATTGGTGAAATTGAAATGCAGATCGTCCGCCCCCTGTCCAACGAAATCCGTATGAGCCAAGTCCACCCCGTCATCGGCAATGCCGACCACCACGCCTTGGCCCGTGGACGCCGCCCATGCCTCGCGAATGTTGAATTCCGGGCCGAGGATTCCCCCCCCATCGGGATCGCGGTTCTCAAGCGGCCACTGCGTCGGGTAGAGCGGGTCGTTCGGGCGCTTGGCCAACGGCGCCGCTTTGCGCATCAGTCGCCGTCGCACGGGGTGGCTCACAAGCACTCCCGGCCGCCTGGCCAAGCGCTGGGATTGCTCGAGAGCCTCCGCCGCGCTGTCCGCCTGCAGGATGAACAGTCCCCCACCCAACTCGCGATCCGGCTTGATAGGGCTTCCCTGCAGCGCTTGGCCAAGCGCGACCCCGTCGGCCAGTTGCAACACAACCCGGGAACCGAACTGGACGCGCACCGTCGGCCGATCCCGCTCGCGGCCCGGCACCCATTGCCCGTTCAAGCCAGACGGGTCGACCAGATACAGCACCGGCCGCGGCGTCTTCAGCGCGCAGGCAACCGGGGTGCCTGATTCAGCCGCGCGCGGCATCAGCTCCGGCGGCGAGAGCAGAGTGGCGACGAGCAACGGGAGGGTTCGAAGGACATCACGCACGCCGGCAATCTACCAAACTCCCCCGCCCAAGCCCACACCAGGCTTGGTTTTGTGCGTCACGGCTGGCACAGTGGCCGCATGACGACAACAGAGCAGCAACTCCTCGGCGCACTCAAGGAACTGGAAGCCGTTGTCGCGGACATGAGCACAGAGCCGAAGCCGGATCTGATGTCGCACTTTGACCGCGTTGATGCGCTGAGCGCCTCGCTGCCAGATGGGACGGATGGCGAACTGCGGCATTATCTCCAAAAGAAAAGTTACGAGAAGGCGCGGCTCTTTCTCGAGGAACGGTTCGCGGAAATCGAGAAAGGCGGCTGCCTGCGATAACCGGCCGGCACGATGCTTGACGACACGATCGCCGCGATCGCGACCCCGCTGGGCCAGGGCGGGCTGGCCGTCATCCGCATCTCCGGCGGCAAGGCGCTGGCGGTGGCCGGCTCGCTGTTCGCTCCCGGCGGCAAATCAAAAAAAAAGCTCGCCGCGGCCAAGACGCACACGCTGCATTACGGGCATATTGTCCGCGACGCCCAACGGCTCGACGAAGTGCTCGTCTCGGTAATGAAGGCGCCGGCGACGTTCACACGGGAGGACATCGTCGAGATCAGCTGCCACGGCGGCATCCGCTCCACGCAGGCGGTGCTCGACGCCGTGCTCGGCGCCGGGGCGCGGCTGGCCCTGCCGGGCGAGTTCACCAAGCGCGCCTTCCTGCACGGGCGGATCGACCTCGCGCAGGCCGAGGCGGTCGCCGACCTGATCCACGCCCGGACCGACCTCGCACTGAGCGCCGCCAACGAGCAACTCGCCGGAAAACTGTCGCAACGCATCAACACGTTGCGGGACGACCTGATGCTGGTGCTCGCCCACATCGAGGCGCACATCGATTTCCCGGACGAGGATATCGAGCCGGACACGGTCGACGGGCTGGCCCGGCGACTCGACAACGCTGGCCGCCTGATTGATGAATTGCTCGCCACGGCCAACGAGGGGCAGCTGATCCGCCGAGGCATCCGCGTGGCGATCATCGGCCGCCCCAACGCCGGCAAGTCGAGCCTGCTCAACCAACTGCTGGGGCGCGACCGGGCAATCGTCTCCACCGTGGCCGGCACCACGCGCGACACAATCTCGGAGGAAGCGCAGATCCGGGGCATCGCCGTGGTGTTCATCGACACCGCCGGCCTGCAGGAGTCCGACGACATGATCGAGCGGGAGGGCATCCGGCGCAGCCGCGAGTCGCTTGGCCAAGCGGACCTCGTGCTGCACGTGCTCGACACCTCCGAGCCGCTGACGCCGGACGACCAGCGGCACCTGGAGGAGTTTGCCGGCAAGCCGCGCCTCCTTGTGCTGAACAAAAGCGACCTGCCGAACCGGCTTGGCCAAGCGATGAACGATGGCCAGCCGCCCGTGAGCGTGAGCTGCCTCGACGGCAGCGGGATCGAGGCGTTGAAGGACGCCATCCGCAGCCAGGTTTGGGACGGCGAAATCACGGCGGAAATGCTGGAAGTGATGATCAACTCGCGGCATCAGGAGGCGCTGCGCCGGGCCGCCGAGTCGATCCGGACGGCGCTGGCACAGCTCCGGGCCGGGACGCCGCCGGATCTGGTGGCGGTCGATCTTCGCATCGGCACAAACGCTGTCGGCGAGATCGTCGGACAGACCAGCACCGAGGACTTGCTCGACTCCATTTTTAGCACGTTTTGCATCGGGAAATGACCTTGCGCCTGGCCAAGCAGCTTGAAAAACGAGCCGCCAATGGGTAGGTTCCCCGCGCCCAAATTGTCGCTCCCCCATCGCTTGGCCAAGGGGAGGCGACCGGCTGACTGATGAAATACCTGTATTCATTCGTGGTTCTGTTCGCGCCTTGGCTAGTCTTGTCGGGCAAGTTCGACCCGCTGCACGTCGGCATGGGGGTTCTCTGCTCGCTGCTGGTTGCATGGTGGTGCGCGGATCTGCTGTTTCAGGATCGCAAAAGCAGCACCGGCGACCGTCTGCGCCAACTGGTCGCCTTCACCGGGTACACCGGATGGCTCTTCGTGCAAATCATTCGCGCCAACCTGCACGTGTTTCGCGTCGCGTTTTCACCTCGCATGAACCGGCTGCTTGCCCCGCGAATGGTCGAATTCGACACCGGGCTGGAAAAGGAACTGTCCCGCTTCGTGTTGGCCAATTCAATCACCCTGACCCCCGGCACCGTGACGGTCCGGGTCGACGGTAGCCGCTTTCTCGTCCACGCCCTGACCGAGACTGCGGCACACGATCTGCACGGCGCGATGGAGCGGCGCATCGCCAACATTTTTGAGAAAGGCCGTTGAACACCTTCATCACAGGCGCCGGCGTCGCATTGATCAGCCTGATGCTCCTTGCCCTGCTGCGGGCCGTCAAGGGGCCGACGGTCATCGACCGGCTCGTGGCCATCAATGTGATCGGCACGAAGTCGATCGTGCTGCTGCTCTTTGCCGGCATCCTCTTCGGGCAACTGGAGATGTTCGTCGACATCGCGCTGGGCTACGGGCTGCTCAACTACATCGTCTCCATCGCTGCCTCTCGCTATTACCAGCACCGCCGATGTCTTGAACCGGAGCCCCCGGCCGGAAGGGAGGCGCAAAGCTGATGGTGATCCTTGGCTGCATTCTCATTGCCGTCGGGTTGCTCTTTTTCCTGGGAACGACCCTCGGGCTGCTGCGGTTCCCCGATTTTTACTCCCGCATGCACGCCGCCGGCAAGGGGGACACGCTCTCGACGGTGCTGATCCTGCTCGGCTGCATCTGCCTCGTCTCGACGCAGGGCGGCATGAGTTGGCTGCTCGGGCTCAAGATTCTGCTGATCATCAATTTCGTCTTCATCGGCAGCCCGACCGCCACCCACGCGATGATGGACGCCGGCGACAAAGCAGGGGCCACACCGTGGAAAAGGGAGTCCGAATGATGCCGTCACTCCCCATCTGGCAGTTCGATCTCCCGCTTCTCGTGCTGGTGGTGCTGTTCGCGGTGGTGGCACTGTCGATCCGCAATCTGATGGGCGCAGCGATCGTCTTCGGCGCGTACAGCTTCATGATGTGCCTGATCTGGGCCGGCATGGGGGCGGTGGACGTGGCCTTCACCGAGGCCGCCGTCGGCGCGGGAGTCAGCACGGTGTTCATCGTGTCCACCATTTACAACACGAGCGCCACCATGAAGCGGCGACCGGGAGGGATGGCGTTCAAGCTGTTCATCGGCGTGGTGGTGACGGTGGCGGGCGGATTCCTGCTGTCGGCCCTGCCGGACTTCCCGGATTGGGGCGACCCCAACTCGCCAGTCAACGCCACCGTGGCCCCCTACTACATCACCCACTCCATCCCCGACACGCACGTGCCCAATCTCGTCACCTCCGTGTTGGCCGATTATCGGGGATTCGACACGCTGCTGGAGACGGTCGTGGTCTTCATCGCCTGCATCGGCATTTACTCAATTCTTCGTATCGAGCCGGCTAGGACGAGCATCGATGAAACGGACGAGGAGATTGCCGCGCCTGCGAGCTACGACCCCACCGACAGCCTGATTGTGCGGCAGGCGAGCCGGTTCATGGTGCCGTTCATGCAGTTGTTCGCCCTGTACGTCATCGCCCACGGGCATTACAGCCCGGGCGGCGGATTTCAGGGCGGCGTCATCCTCGGCGCGAGCCTGATCCTGCTGGCGGTTTCGTTCGACCTGAAATTCCTGCTGAGCCGATGGCGGGAGAAATCGTTGATGCTGCTTGTGGCGACCGGCGTGGGTCTTTACGCCGCCGTCGGCCTGGCCTGCCTGTTCATGGGAGGAAACTTTCTCGACTACGGCACGCTCGACGCGGTGTTGCCGGGCAAGCAGGACATGGCACGGTCGCACGGCATCCTGCTGGTGGAAATCGGCGTCGGCATCACGGTGATGTTCAGCATGCTCGCCATCCACATCAACCTAGCCTCGAACGGCCGCCTTGAGCGTGGGCTTTAATTCATGGAAAACCTGATCGCCAACTTCAACTACGTGATTGTCGTCATCCTGATGATGATCGGCCTGTGGTCGATGCTGGCGCAGAAGAATTTGATCAAGAAGTGCATTGGGATGGCCATCTTCCAGACCGGCATCATCCTGTTTTTCATCTCCATCGGGGCCAAGCGCGGGGCCAAGGTGCCGATCCTGACTGGGGACGAAGCACCGGTGGTGGAGCAGTTGGCCAACCCGTTGACGCAAATCCTGATGCTCACCGCGATCGTCGTCGGCGTCGCGACGCTTGGCATGGCCCTGGCGCTGGCGCAGAAGATTTACCGGCAGCATGCCTCCTTCGACGAGGATGAGATTCTCGAGAACCAGCGGAAATGACGGAGCAACTCCCCATCATCGTCATCCTTGGCCCGCTGCTGGCGGCGATCCTCTCCGCGTTCGCCGCCTGGTTCCGGCCCAAGTGGTCCCACCCATTGGTGGTCCTCGGCTTGGCCGTCTCGTGTGCCGCGGCATTGAAGCTGGTTTTCATTGTTGCCGGTGAAGGCGCGCAAAACTATTGGCTCGGCGGCTGGGGAAACCAAGCGCACGACTATGTCGTCGGCATTCAAATCACGGTGGATTCCCTCAACACCCTGCTCTTGGCCGCCGTTTCCGGCATCGCCCTGTTGACCGCCCTGTATGCCAAGCGGCTGGTGGACGCCGAGCTGGCCGGGCGGCAGCGCTACTTTTACGCGCTGTTCTCGCTGCTGGTCACCGGGCTGCTCGGCATCGGAATCACCGGCGACATCTTCAACCTGTACGTCTTCATGGAGATCGCCGCGCTGTCCAGCTACGTGCTGATTGCCTGCGGCAAGGGCCGTGCCTACATGGCCGCGTTCAACTATCTGATCATGGGCACCATGGGCGCCTGCCTCTACCTGCTGGGAGTCGGTTTTATTTTCGTCAAAACCGGCACACTCAACATCGACGATGTGTCGACCCTCCTTCCCGCGCTTGGCCAAGCGCAGGCTCTGTTCGTCGGCTTCGTGCTGATCCTGCTTGGCGCGTGGGCCAAGATGGCTTTCTTCCCGTTCCACGGCTGGCTGCCCAACGCCTACGCCCACGCGCCCACCGCCAGCGCGGCCGTGCTGGCACCGCTCGCCACCAAGGTCGCCGTCTACGCAATGCTCCGCATCATGGTCACGGTCTACTCGATCGACTACATCCTCGACTCCCCCGGCATCCAGTCCGTCGTGCTGCTGCTCTCCAGCATCGCGATCGTGGTTGGCTCGTTTTTCTCGCTGACACAAACCAACCTCAAACTAATCGCCTGTTATTTTGTGGTCTCAGAAATCGGCTACATGGTCGGCGGCGCCTGGCTGGCCAACGGGCCGGGGCTGACCGGCGCGATGTACCACGTCGTCGCCGACGCGGCGATGACCTCGGCGCTGTTCATGGCGGTTGGCTGCATCGTGTACCGGCTTGGCCAAGCGCAGCTTAACGACCTCCAGGGCGCGTTCTTCAAGATGCCGGTGACCATGGCTGCCTTCGTCGTCACGATGGCGGCGCTGATCGGCGTGCCGCCGACGTGCGGGTTCTTCAGCAAATGGTATCTCATCCAAGGCGCGGCCCAAGCGGGCGTGTGGCACTTCGTCGCCGCGTTGCTCCTCTCAAGTCTCGTCAAGGCGATCATTCTCTTTCGCATCGTCGAGATCGGCTACAACCGCGTTCCTCACCCGGCGGTCGAGGGCAACCCAGCCATCCCGCGCAACGAGGCCCCGTTGTCCATGCTCATCCCCACGGTCGCCATGGCACTTGGCCTGATCGCGCTTGGCCTCGCTACCAGCCCGCTCGTGAACACGATCATCAGCAAGGCGCTCCCCGACGGATTGGCACCGTAACGGCATGGACAACCTACCATCAACGACACCACTTTGGATCGTGCTGACCTCCTCACTGGCCGCGCTGCTGATCGCGCTGCTGGGCCGTTGGCCGAACCTGCGCGAGGCGTGCATCTTCGTCGCCGCGATCATCAAGCTTGGCCTGCTGCTCACACTCGCGCCCGCCGTGCTTGATGGCAAACTGTACGAATTCGAAGTCATCAAACTGTTGCCCGGTGCCGGCCTGGCCTTCCGGGTCGATGCGCTTGGCCTGTTGTTCGCGTTGGTCTCGGTGAGCCTGTGGATTCCCACCACGATCTTCTCAATGGGGTTTCTGCGCCCGCTCAAGCGGCACGCTCAAACTCGGTTCTATTTCTTTTTTGCCATCGCCATCTCGTCGGCGGTCGGCGTCGCCTTCTCGGCGAACCTGCTCACTCTGTTTATTTTTTACGAAATCCTCTCGCTCTCGACCTATCCACTGGTCACGCATCATCAGGATGACGACGCGATCAAGGGCGGGCGCAAGTATCTCACGTACCTGCTCGGCACGTCGGTCGCCTTGGCGTTGCCGGCGATGATTATTGTTTACCAACAAACCGGGAGCCTCGACTTTGCCAACGGTGGCGTGTTCGCCTATGGCACCAGCACAACCTTGCTCGTCGTGTTGCTGGTGATGTTCCTTTTCGGCTTTGCCAAGGCGGGACTGATGCCGTTTCACGCCTGGCTGCCCGGTGCGATGGTGGCCCCGGCCCCGGTCAGCGCGCTGCTCCACGCGGTGGCCGTCGTGAAAGTCGGCGTGTTTTCGATCCTCCGCGTGCTGACCGGCATTTTCGGGGTGGATCGTTTGACCAACACACCGTCGCTCAGCACCATCGTCTGCGTCTTGGCCGCGATCACGCTGATCGTCGCATCGTTCATCGCACTCACGCAGGACAACCTCAAGAGCCGCTTGGCCTACTCCACCATCGGGCAGTTGTCGTACATCATCCTCGGAGTCGGCTTGGCCACGAAAGCCGGCATCGCCGGCGCCGCGCTGCACATCCCGATGCACGCCTTCGGCAAGATCACGTTGTTCCTTTGCGCCGGGGCGATTTATCAGGCGTGCGGTGCGAAATACATCAGTGAAATCCACGGATTGGGACGAAAATTCCCGTTGACGATGACCGCGTTTTTCATCGGCTCGCTCTGCGTCATCGGCCTGCCGCCGACCGGCGGATTCATCAGCAAATGGTATCTGCTCAACGGCTCGCTAGAGGCCAGGCTGCTTTGGCCGTTCTGCATATTTCTCACCAGTTCCCTGCTCAATGCCGCCTATTTTTTGCCGGTTGTTTACAAGGCGTTCTTTGCCAAGCCATCCGACCCGGCCCGATTGGAGAAAGCCAAGGAGCCGCCGGCCATGACTGTCGTGCCGTTGTTCATCACCTCCGCCGGTTGCCTGCTGCTGTTTTTCTTTTCCGGCAAACTGTTCCAGTTCGCCAACACGTTCGCTGAAATGTACACAGGCCCATGAGCGAGACCCCCGAAAAACCCTTCGTTCCCGACAAGCCGACGGTGAGCCGCAGGTTCTGGCTTGCCCTGTGGTTGACCTGTGGCGCGTCCGTTTTGCTCGAGTTTTTTGTACACCGGCACGAGCATTTTACAACGAGCGAATCGGCTTTCGCATCGGCGACAAACGGATTCGGCTTTTACGTCGCGCTTGGTTTCGTCGCCTGCAGTGGTGCGATCCTCTTGGCCAAGGGCTTGGGATGGTTCCTGAAGAAGAAGGAAGATTTTTACGATGACACTCCTTAGCAACATCCCGCCGGGACTCATCCTGATCCTCGGTGCGATCGTGCTGCTGCTGCTCCCGGCAACGGCACGCAAGGCCGGTGCCATCGGCTTGGCCGCGCTGGGGTTCTTCGCCACCTCCCAACTTGATGCCGACGAGCAACTCTCGATTTCATTCCTTGGTTACGACCTCATGCTGCTTTGGGTGGACTCCACGAGCAAGGCGTTCGGCTACATCTTCACGCTCTGCGCGGTCGCCGCGTTTATTTTTTCGTGGCACGAAAAACGCCGCGCCGAGAACACCGCCGCCTTGGTTTACATCGGCAGCGCGCTTGGCGTGGTATTCGCCGGCGATATGATCACGTGGTATGTCTGCTGGGAGTTGATGGCCATCGCGTCCACCTTCCTCATCCTCGCCCGCAAAACGGACAAATCGCTCAAGGCAGCCCAGCGCTACATCCTCGTCCACTTGGCCGGCGGCTTGATTTTGCTCTCCGGCATTTTGCTCCACATTCACTTTACCGACTCGATCGAGTTTAACGCGTTACCCAAGGGCGAAATAGGGAGTTGGCTCATCTTGATTGGCATTTTGATCAACGCGGCGGCGGTACCGTTCTCCAGTTGGCTGCCGGACGCCTACCCGGAATCGACCGTCATGGGCGGGGTCATCCTGAGCGCGTATACCACCAAGACCGCCGTTTACACGTTGATCCGTGGTTTTCCTGGTTGGGAGATTCTTGTCGCGGTCGGCTGCGTGATGGCCATTTATGGCATCGTCTACGCCCTGCTCGAAAATGACATGCGCCGCATCCTCGCCTACAGCATCATCAACCAAGTCGGCTTCATGGTGTGCGGCGTGGGCATCGGCACCGAACTCGCCATCGCCGGCGTCGTCGCGCACGCCTTTTGCCACATTATCTACAAGGCGCTGCTGTGGATGTCCGCCGGGGCCGTTCTGTTTCGCACCGGCAAGAGCAAATGCACGGAACTGGGCGGCCTTTACAAGACGATGCCCCTCACGATGCTCCTCGGGACCATCGGCGCGCTGGCGATTTCCGGCGTGCCGTTGACCAGTGGGTTCGTCAGCAAAACACTCATCGTCGCTGCCGCCGAACATCAGAACTACATCTGGGCCTGGCTGGTTTTGGAGATTGCCTCGGCCGGTGTGTTCCTGCATGCCGGCATCAAGTTCCCTTACTTCGTGTTTTTCAACGTCGATCGCGGACTTCGCCCCAAGGAAGCCCCCAAGCCGATGCTCATCGGCATGGGCCTGCTGGTATTCCTCTGCATCTTCCTCGGCTGCCGCCCTGCCCCGCTGTACGACATTCTCCCGTTCAAGGATGCCATCGAGTCGACAACCTTCTCGGCCATCTACGTCGATCACTTCGCGCACGTGGTGACGATGTTCCAGATGCTGGCCTTTTCTGCGCTGGCCTTTTTTGTCTTCCTGCCGTGGCTCAAGCGCACGCCGACCATCTCCATCGACTTCGACTGGTTTTACCGCAAGGGCGCCAAGCTCTTTTACATGGCAATGGATCGGTCGCTCAACGGCCTGAACCGAGCCGCCGACAAATACGTGATCAAAACCTTCCTCCCGGCGCTGGCGCGGTTTGCGCTTCAAGCCCCAGCGGCCCTCACCGCCATGGCGCTCAAGCCGGTTTGGCGTGCGATCGATCCCGACGAGACCCGCTTGGCCAAGCGCCGCGACGAACTTTTGGCCCAGTTCACCACCGGCACGTTCCCCATCGCCTACTCCGCCGCTTGCATCCTCATCCTCCTCACCCTGCTCATCCTCATCGGCCGCGCCACCGCCTGACCGTGCGCTTGGCCAAGCGCTTGGCGGCGGCACTTTGAGCCTTGTACTTTTGGCGGCTTGGGTTGAAGTTTTTCGAGTCCGTACAAATCCAATAAAATCATGAAACTCATCCGTTCATTCAACCGCTCAGGCGCTGTTTACGCCTGTGTTCTCGCTGTTCTGATTGCAACACCGCGCCTGGCCACGGCGGAGATCACCGGGCAATGGAATTTCACCGACGGCTTGGCGGCGGAGATCGGGCAGGATCTCGAGTGGAATTATGAACAAGGCGAGGCCAAGCTTGGCAAAGCGAGCGAACTCAAGGCCAAGCCCATCAACGGCGAAGACCCGATGGTGCTCAGTTTTCCCAACAGCAACCCCGAATCAGAGTTCAGCGGGCTGGACGTCTACCACGGCGGCGAGCCCAACGGCGGCTCCGACTGGCTGCTCAACCAGTACACGGTCGTCATGGACTTATTTTACTCGACGCGCTCCTACAACAAGCCAAGGGCGCTGATCGCACTGAACGATTTTGAAGGGCCACAACTCCTGGTCAGCACCAGCAACGGGATCGGCAGCCGTTCGTTCCACGGCAAGCTGCGGCCCAACCGCTGGCACCGTGTGGCGCTGACCGTGGATCACGTCTCCGGCGAGGCCAACTATTTTGTCGACGGCGTGCATGTCGGCACCGAGCAGATCGGCAAAGCAACGGACAACGACGGCCGGCTCGCCATGGAAGATCTGTTTTACCTTTTCAAGCACCCCTCCGAGTCCTACGGCGGATTCATCAGCAGCCTGCAGTTTCGCGACGAGGCGGTGCCGGCGTCGGTGATCGAGGCGCTAGGCCAGCCGGACGCCGCCGGCATCCCCTCCGAGCCCCCGGCCAAGCCGTACCTGGTCTCCGTAACGCCGAAGCCGACGCCGTTCCGGCGCCCCGTGCCGACCGATATCCTGCCGAACACCGTCATCCAATCCACTTGGAAAGACGGCACGGCGTCAATGAAAGAAGGCACGGCCAAGCTGCATCTCAACGGCCAAGCGCTCGACGCCACGGCCAAGCGCACCGAGAACATGGTCACAATTTCCGCGATGCCGCAGGCGTTGCTCGAGCCGCTGGGCAACTACGAGGTGCTCGTGACGTTCGACGACAGCAACGGCGAGAGCCACTCGAAGCAATGGCGCTTCACGGTGACGGATTTTCAGAAATTGCCGGCCGACATCGCCCTGCCGGTCAGCATGGGGAGCGAGACCGGTTTTCTGGTGCGCTCGGCGCAGGCCACCGCCGAGGCGGCGATCCGGCATGACTTCAGCCGGGCCATCCACCAACTCGAGGGCATCCTGACCGACACCGCCGGCAACGCCGTTGAAAATGTCGCCTATCCGCCCGAGGGCGGCGGCGGGTTCGACCTGATGGAATGGGTCGATTTCCAGAAGGACGGGTCGATTTTCGGGCACTTTGAGATGGAGGAGTATTTCCCCGGCATCCCCGGCGAGGAGGATCACGACACGAATTTCAGCACCGAGGTGCTGACGTACTTGGCGCTCAAGGCGGGGACGCACCGTCTCGGTGTCACCGTCCACGTATCCAAGCCTGATCAGAATGATGAGGACCGGTTCAAGGTGTTCGTCGGCGCGAGCGCCCGCGACCGGTTCGCGCAGGAGATCGGCAGCTTCGAGTTGACGCTGCTTGGCTTCCGCGACGGGCCGAACGAGACGACGTTCGACTTCACCGTCGAAAAGGAGGGACTGTACCCATTCCGGATCGTGTACTGGAACAAATCGCGGAACGCCGCGCTCGAGTTTTACTCGGTCGATCTCGAAACCGGGGAGCGCGTCCTGATCAACGATGCGGAAAATGATGCCGCCATCATGGCTTACAGTTCGGCGGGGCAGGTTCGTCAACCGTACGTCGCCCTGGCCGGCCCCGCGCCGGGCACCTCCGGCAACAGCAAGGAGACACCGATCTCCATCGTGCTCGCCGACGACGAAACCAAGGTCGCTGCCGACTCGGTGAAACTGTACGTCAACCGCCGCCTCGCCAAGCCAAGCGTGACGAAAGACGGGCGTCACACGCACATCGAGTTTCAGCCGGAACACAAGAGCCTCAGCGAACTTGATTACGATGTGAAGCTGACCTTCGACGATTCCGCCGGCAACACCCTCACGCGCGAGTGGCGTTTTAGCGTCGATGCACGCGACGAAATCGAGATCACTGGCTACTGGAATTTCGGCAGCAAACTCAAGGCCGCCATCGGCAGCGACCTTGCCTATCTCGATGGCCCGAACGGCGCGACCGCCTCAGCGACGGAGTTTGGCACGACAACCGACTTTGGGCTGCCGGACATCGGCGGCAAGCCGGCCAGCGTGATGAAGGTTGGCCACGTCGGCTCCAACGCAAACTTTGGCTACCTCATGGAACACGGCGTCTCTCCCAATGGAGGTGGCAAAAAAATCAACCAATACACCCTTATTTACGACGTCTTTTTCACCGGCACCGGCAGCGGCTGGGCGTCCATGCTGAACATGGACAGCCAGGGCGACGGCGATCTGTTTTGGCGGCGCGGCGACGGCGGCCTTGGCCAAGGCGGCGGCGGCTACGAGCCGGACGACCCCGAAATCAAGGTCAACAAGGGCCAATGGCATCGCATCGTTTTGGCCGTCGACTTGGCCAAGGGCGTTTACGAGAAATCTGTCGATGGCCAATACCACTCCGCCCAGGCCAACGCCGGACTGGACGGGCGGCAATCGATGAAGCCAAGCGCGTGGCTGTTCAACGACAATGACGGCGAGAACGGCGAGGTGTACGTGGCGGCGGTGCAGGTGCGAAACGGCAAGGTCAGCCGCGACGAAGCCAAAGCGCTCGGCGCCGCCTCGGCGCTGGGCATCCCGATGCCGACGCCGGTGCGCGGGCTTTGGAGTTTTGACGAGGGCGACCTCTCGGCCACGCTTGGCCAAGCGCTTGGCTACCTCGACGGCGCGAAGGGCGCGACCGCCGGGGCCACCGAGTTCGGCACCACGGAGTCGTTCGGCATCGACGGCATCGACGGACAGACGGCGAACGTCATGAAAGTCGGCCACGTCGGCTCGAATGCGAATTTCGGCTACCTGATGACCCACAACATCGAGCCGAACGGCGGCGGCAAACGGATCAACCAGTTCACCCTCGCGTTCGACGTTTACTTTTCTGGCAAGGGTGGTGGATGGGCATCGCTCGCGAACTTCGACAACAAGGGCGACGGCGATCTGTTTTGGCGGCGCGGCGACGGCGGCCTTGGCCAGGGCGGCGGTGGCTACGAGCCGGACGACCCGGAGGTGAAGGTGAACACCGGCAAATGGCACCGCATCGTGCTCGCCTTTGACCTCGCGGCTGGCAGCTACAAAAAATATGTGGACGGCACATACCACTCCTCCCAGGCGAACGGCGGCCTCGACGGGCGGCAATCGATGGGCGCGACCGCGTGGCTGTTCAACGACAACGACGGCGAAAATGGCGAGGTGTACGTGGGCAGCATCGCGGTCTATGAACGCGAACTCACGGCGGACGAGGCCGCAGCCCTGGGGTTGCCGAAGGCCTCCGGCATCCCCACCGGCCTTGAATCAGCCCCCGAAGTCCTTGATTTGTTTTTCTATCAGGTTGCCGAGGGAAGCAGCTACAACAAACTCTTGGAAATACGCAACCCCACTGATTTGGAAATCGATTTGTCAGGTTACGCGTTTCCCAACCAAAACAACGGTGCCAATGACGCGGGTAGTTTTGACTACTGGAACCGCTTCCCGGAGGGGGCAACGGTTGCCCCGGGGGGGAGTTACATTATTGCGCATCCCGATGCCGATCCTGCAATCGTGGCGGTTGCGGATCATTTCCACAAATACCTAAGCAACGGCGACGATGCCTACGCCCTGGTAAAGGGAACAAAGGAAAGCTACGAGATCATCGATGTCATCGGTGACATCGCCGGAGACGATCCGGGAAGCGGTTGGAGTGTGGCAGGAGTGTCAAACGCAACCAAGGATCATACGTTAATCAGAAAGGACACCGTCAACCGGGGCAACACCGATTGGGCGGCGTCAGCGGGAACGACCCCTGAAGATTCTGAGTGGATCATCCTGGGCAAGGATGTATGGGACGGAATCAAAAGCATCCCAACAATATCCGTTATCAGGCAGGCAGATGGAGCGATAGGGATTGAGTTTGAAGGCAAGCTGCAATCGTCGGCCAACGCCACCGGCCCGTGGGAGGACATCGACGCCAGCAGCCCGGCATCGATCAGCGCCAGCGAGGCACGCCAATTTTACCGCGCCCGGAATTAACCCGCCAAGCGGTCGAGCAACCGCGCCGCGTCGGTTTCCATGAAGAACAGGTCGCGATGGTTTGAGTGCAGGAATCCGTCCCGCTCCATCGTCGCGAAGAAGCCGTCAACGCCGTCGTAAAAGCCGCCGACGTTGAGCAGCGCGACCGGCTTGTCGTGGTAGCCGAGTTGCCGCCACGTCACCGCCTCGAAGAATTCCTCCATCGTGCCGATGCCGCCCGGCAGTACGATGTAGGCGTCGCTCAATGCGTGCATCTTCGCCTTGCGCTCGTGCATGGTGCCGACCATGTGCAGGTCGGTGAGCCCTTCGTGCGCCAGTTCGCGGTCGACCAGTTTTTCCGGGATGACGCCGGCCACCTTCCCTCCCGCGGCCAAGGTCGCATCGGCCAAAACCCCCATCAGGCCGACGTTCCCCGCTCCGTAAACCAATCCCAGACCCCGCTCCGCAATCGCTTGGCCAAGCGTACGGGCCACCTCGGCGAACGCGGGGCGGTTCCCTGCCGACGCGCCACAAAAAACGCAGATATTCCGCACCGTCCGCATCGCTTGGCCAAGTTCAGCCTATTGCCGTAACCCGGTGCGCTTGGCCCATTCACCCCAGTCAGCGGCCAAGCGCTTGGCCAACGCAGGATGATTCGCCGCCAAGTCGGTGGTCTCCGTCCGGTCAGCCTCCAGATCAAACAGCGACCATCTCTTGTCGAGTTTGTCCCAGACCACCTTCCAGTTGCCCTCGCGCAATGCGCGGTTGCCGGACCATTCCCATGCAATCTGGTCGTGCCCCTCCCGCGTACCGCCGCGCAGCACCTTCACGAGGCTTTTGCCCTCGACCGGAAGGATCGCGCGCCCGTTGTGTTTTTCGGGATAACCGGTGCCAGCCAACTCGAGAAACGTCGGCAGGAAGTCGATGATGTGGCCGACCTCTTTCGTGATCGCCCCTCTCGGCACGCGCCCCGGCCACCACGCGATGCACGACGTGGCGATGCCGCCCTCGTGCGCCCAGCTTTTGTAGCGGCGGAACGGCGCGTTCTGCGCCCAGCCCCACGACGGGCCGACGGCAGCGTAAAACTCCTTCGGCCCGGGAACGATCTTCGGCGAGCGCCCACCCGGTTCCTCAGCACAGCCGCCGTTGTCGGAGAGGAACAGCACCAGCGTGTTGTCGGCCTCGCCGCTCTGCCGCAGCGCCGCCATGAGGCGGCCGATGTTTTGGTCCATGCTGTCGATCATCGCGGCGTAAACCGCCATCCGCAAATCTTCGTGGTCGTGGTTGGCCGACGCCCAGTCGTACGCCCGCGAGTCGCGGCCGGACAGTTTCCACTTCGGATCGATCAGGCCCATTTTGACCATGCGCTCATGTCGCTGCCGCCGCAGGGTGTCCCAACCCATCCGGAATTTGCCAACGTACTTTTTGATGTCCTCCGGCTTGGCGTGCAGCGGGTAATGCGGCGCGGTGTAGCAAACGTGCAGGAAAAATGGCTCCTCTTTTTTCGAGAATTTCTCGACGCACTCGATGGCGTGATCGGTAAAGGCGTCCGTTGTGTAGTAGCCGTCCGGAAACTCGGAGATGTCACGGTCGTTGTGGCCGAACTTCCGGATGCGCCCGCCCTTGTACTTGGGGTCGCGCTGATTCGGGTCGAAGAAATTGCAGCAGCCGTCGAGCAGCCCATAATAGTCGTCGAAGCCGCGCCGGTACGGGTGCGTCGTCTCGCCAGAGCCGAGGTGCCACTTGCCGCTGAGCGCTGTCCGGTATCCGGCCAGTTTCATCGCCTCGCCCAGCGTGACCATGTTTTGCCGCAGCAACCCGCCCTTGCCCCGGCGCGGATACAGCCCGGTCAGGATCGACGCCCGCGTGGTCGTGCACTTTGCGTTGTTGTAAAACTGAGTGAACCGCATCCCCTCCGCGGCGAGGCGGTCGAGGCTCGGCGTGCTGACCTCGCCTCCGTAGCAACCGATATCGCTCCACCCCATGTCGTCGCACATGATCAACACGATGTTCGGCCGCTCCGCCGTCGTGCGCGCCTCCACCGGAGACGACACGCCAAGACCTGCCACGAACCCCATGAAAACGCCCAGCCGGATTAGTCTGGATAAATGCATCGGCGACAAGCTAATGCACCCCGAAACACACAGCCAGTTTATTGTCGCATCACCGCTCAAGTGGTTGCGTTGCGCTTGGCCAAGTTTTAATGTCCCGCCCGCATGAACCGCTTGATATTTCCCCGATGTCTTGCCGCAACCGTGATCCTTGCCGTGGCCTGCTTCAACCCATGCCGCACGTTGGCCCAGCCCGATTCCCCCAAGATTCCCGGCTCACCGTGGCCGGAGTGGGAGTTGACCGATTTTCAGCCCAAGAGTCCCAGATTCAACGAAACGTACGGGCTGGATCATTTTCGCGGCCGAGTGACATTCGTCGCCCTGTTGGCGACCTGGTGTGGCTTTTGCAAGACCCAGATTGAGAAAATGGAGGAGATGCGAAAGGAGTTCGCGGCCAACCGCATCGAGGTCAACTTCGTCGTCGTCAACATCACCTCCGGGGAATCCGAGCAGAATGAGTTCATCTCGAGGAGCAGTTTTCCGCTGTTTCAGGACACCGCACTGGTTGACGCGTTCACACTGCACAAGGGCGGCAAGGATGACTACTACATATACAACGAGCGGGGCGAGTTGACGGACTTTTTCGCGTACGGAGGAGATCGCGAATCCAACCTCGCCACGGCCGAAGGTTTCGCAAATCTAAAACAGGCCGTTCTCGATGCGCCGTTCCGGAGCCGCGCGTCGGTGGACACCGTGGCCGCCGTGACGATCGACGGCGTCGCGGGCCGCACCTACCGGATCGACTTCAGCGAAGATCTCGGCGACAGCAAAAACTGGACCCCGCTGAAAACGGTCACCATCGACGCCGATCAGTATATTTACGTGGACCTCAAGGCGACCCGGTTGCGCAAACACCGTTTCTATCAAGTCGAAGAAGTCCCGTGAGGCAAAAAAAATACATCCTTGCGCTGGATCAGGGAACAACCAGTTCGCGGGCGATTGTTTTTGATGCGCTTGGCCAAGCGGTGGCGGTGGCACAAAGGGAGTTCCCGCAACTCTATCCCAAGCCCGGCTGGGTTGAGCATGACCCCGCGACGATCTGGAAAACCCAGTTGAGCACGGCCAAGCGGGCGTTGCGGCTGGCCAAGCTTTCCGCCGCCGATATCTCGGCGGTCGGCATCACCAACCAACGCGAAACCACCCTCGTTTGGGATCGGGCCACCGGCAAACCGATCGGCAACGCCATTGTCTGGCAGGATCGCCGCACCGCAAACTTTTGCGACGCATTGCGCCGGGACAAGGCCGACCGACTGATCCGCCGCAAAACCGGGCTGGAACTGGACGCCTACTTCAGCGCGACCAAGATCCGGTGGCTGCTTCGCAACACCAAGGGTGCCTTGGCCAAGGCGCGCGCCGGGCAAATGGCTTTCGGCACGGTCGACTCGTGGCTGGTCTGGAATCTCACCGGCGGACAAACCCACGTCACCGACACCACGAACGCCTCGAGAACGATGCTGTTCAATCTCCGCACCGGCGACTGGGATGATGAACTGCTAAACCTGTTCGGCGTGCCTCGTTCGGTGTTGCCGAAGATCGTTTCGTCGAGCGAGGTGGTTGCCGAGACGCGATCGCTTGGCCAAGCGATCCCCGTCGCCGGCATCGCCGGAGACCAGCACGCCGCCCTTTTTGGCCAATGCTGCCACAGGCCCGGCATGGTGAAGAACACCTACGGCACCGGCTGCTTCATGCTCATGCACACCGGCGACAAGCCGATGGCATCCCGCAACAAACTGCTCAGCACAGTGGCGTGGAAAATCGGCAACAAGACGGAATACGCACTCGAGGGCAGCGTGTTCGTCGCCGGTGCGGTGATCCAGTGGCTGCGTGACGAACTGGGCCTCATCAAGTCGTCCGCCGGGATCGAGCGCTTGGCCGAGCGTGTGCCGGACAACGGCGGCGTCTACCTTGTCCCGGCGTTCACCGGACTGGGCGCACCGCACTGGAACCCACACGCGCGCGGCACGATCACTGGGTTGACCCGTGGCACAAACAAGGCCCACATCGCCCGTGCCGCGCTCGAGGGTATCGCGTATCAAGTCAACGACATCCTCGCCGCGATGGAGCGTGACGCCGGCTTCAGGCTCCGCGAGTTGCGGGTCGATGGCGGCGCCAGCGCCAACAACCTGCTGATGCAATTCCAGAGCGACCTGTTAAACGTCCCCGTGATCCGGCCTGCAAACACTGAGACCACCGCCTTGGGTGCGGCGTACCTCGCCGGTTTGGCCGTGGGCGTTTGGAAAAGCAAGAGTGAGATTGCCAAGCAATGGAAAATCGCCAAGCGCTTCAAGCCCAAGATGAATCCCGCGAGCCGCAGGGAACGGCTCACCGGCTGGACCCACGCCCTGTCACAAGCCCAGCTTTGAGTCATGAAACTTTTTTTCACGCTTATCGTTTGCGCCACGGCGGCATCAGGCCTGAATGCCACCGAACTCGTCTGTCGATTGGTGGATTCCCAAACCGGACGACCCCTGGCCGCCCGGGTTTACATCGAGAACAACCGGGGCGAATGGTTCTTCGTGGAATCCAACGCCCCGGAAGGTTCGGCTGTGCTCTACGACAAGACGAACTGGTTCCAGAAGGAGTCGTTTGAGAAACACACGACTGTCTCGGCGCACCCCTTCCGGGCCGACCTCCCGCCAGGCGACTACACGATCACGGTCGAGCGCGGCAAGGAGTACTTCACCGAAACCCAGTCGCTGTCGCTTGGCCAAGCGGGTGTGCAAATCGAAATCCGGCTGCGCCGCTGGATCGATCTGGCCAAGCGCGGGTGGTTCTCCGGCGACACCCACCTCCACCGCACGCTGCAGGAACTGCCCAACGTCATACAAGCCGAGGATCTCAATGTCGCAATGCCGCTCACATACTGGGTGACCAAGTCCGGCACCCCACCGACGAGCGGCGACAAAAACATGGGCGGCGAGATTCCGGACGAGTTGATCACGGTCGATCCCACACACGTCATTTGGCCGCGTAACACGGAGTATGAAATATTCTCGGTTGGCCCGAAACGGCACACCCTTGGGGCGCTGTTTTTTCTGAACCACAAGTCGGTGTTCAACGAGGGCGTGCCGCCGTGGGGGCCGCTGGCCAGACGCGCCCGCGCGGAGGGGACGATATTCGACATGGACAAGCTCGACTGGCCGTTCTCGATGACCCTCCCACACAGTACCGGGGCGCGCCTTTACGAGTTGGCCAACAACCATCTGTGGCGCACAAAGTTCGCCTACACGAAGTGGAACTCCCGCGCTCCGGGCTTTCTCCAACCCCCGGCCGGCAACACCACCGGCAACGAGGAGGAATGGATCAACTACACGCTCGGGCAGTATTACACGCTGCTCAACGCCGGGTTCGACCTCGTGCCCACCGCCGGGTCAGCCAACGGCGTGCATCCCGTGCCGGCCGGGTTCAGCCGCGTGTACGTGCATTTGCCGGACGGGTTCAGCTACGAAGGATGGCTCGCCGGCTTGAAGCGCGGCCGCAGCTTCGTCACCACCGGCCCGATGTTGTTCGCGACAGCAAATGGCCAACAGCCAGGCGTAAAAATCGGGCTCCCCCCGAACGGCGCCGAAGTGGTCGTCGCCGGCGAGGTCGTCAGTGAAAAGCCGGTTGCCTTTCTTGAACTCGTCGTCAATGGCCGGCCGGTTCTGAAGGTTCACTCCCGGCCAGAGACCGCGCCTTCCGGGGCGCGCCGGATGGCCTTCTCTGCCACGCTGCCGATCAAAACCAGCGGATGGATTGCCGTTCGCTGTTACGAGGAACGCCCCGGCGGACGGCTGCGCTTCGCGCACACCGGCCAATGGATGGTGAACGTTCCCGGCAAGCCACTCCTCCCATCGCCAGAGGAAAAGGAGTACCTAGTCGATCGCGTGCAGACGGAGATCGACCGCAGCGAAGGCGTCATCTCAGCGGAGGCGTTGGCCGAATACAACGCCGCCCTCGCGCACTACCAAAACCTTGCAACAAGCAACCCGCTCACCCCCGAGGCTCGAGCGCCCAAGCGCGACAGCGAACTCGAGCGCTGGCTCGAGAACATGGTCATCCACCACCGGTACACGCCACACGAGGTGCGCGCCGCCACCGGCCTGCCGTTGGCCAAGGTGCGGGAACAATTTGCCAGTCGAAACCTCCCCGGCGAGCGCTTGGCCAAGCGAACCGCAGATGCACCGTTGAAAGTGCTGCCGTACCCCGGCGGACGCCACCCGCGCATCGGGTTCCTCGACGGTGCGCTCGTGCCCCAGCGCGACAGCAAGGTCAGCATCTTCGCCCCGTGGGATCCGCACAGCTACGCCGTGGTCGATGTCCCGGAAGCCATCTGGTCCAACCTTGGCCTGACCTACCTCGCCCACACGCACATCCCGACCATCTGGGATAAACAGGGCAAAAAACTCGAGCCGCTCGAGTGGACACCCAATCCCGACGGCTCACTCAGCCTGCTGCGCCCGTTACCCAACGGCATCGTGTTCGGCAGCCGGGTGGCCCCCGGCAAAAAGATCGTCAAGATGAAGCTTTGGATTCGCAACGGATCACCTGAGCCACTCACCGGGCTGCGGGCGCAGGTGTGCGTGATGCTCAAGGGCTTGTCTGGCTTTAATCAACGCATCCGTGCCAACAAAATAATAGACGGCAACTGGGTGGCCTGCCGTGATAGCGACGGCCAGCGATGGATCATCACCGGCTGGGAGCCGATCCACCGGCCGTGGGAAAACCCGCCCGTACCCTGCCTCCACGCCGACCCCTCCTTCGCCGACTGCCCCCCAGGCAAAACGGTCGAAGCCAACGGCATTCTCGCCTTCCACGAAGGCCCCGATGTGAAGCAGCGAATCCGCAAATTGAGAGCAACCCATTTTCCCGACCGTTAGCCAATCCGGTTGGTTTATGGTTCTTCGACACTTTCAGTGGGTGGAGAGTTGTGGGACTTTCAGTTTGCCAGCT
>JACNJE010000128.1 GCA_014382705.1 Verrucomicrobiota bacterium
TTGCGCTGCCCCTGGTCGTTTTCCGCGGGGTGTTGGTGATCGCGTTTGCCGTGTGGGGCGGGGGGGCGGTTCGGTTTGCGGTGATGCCTGTGCGGGGGGGGGGCATGGGGCAGTGGGGGGAGCTGCCCGGGGACAGGGCGGTCGGGTTTGTGTTGGGGGCCTGCTGCCCCGGCGGAACCGCCTCAAACGTCGTCGCCTTTCTCGCCCGTGCCAACGTCGCGCTCTCCGTCAGCATGACCGCCATCTCCACTACGCTGGCGGTCGTGCTGACGCCGCTGATGACCAAGTTTTATGTCGGGGAACGGGTGCCGGTGGATGCGCTTGGCCTGTTGCAGAGCATTTTGGTCATCGTCATCCTGCCGGTGATCTCCGGGATCACGATCAATCATTTTTTCGGGCGGGCAGCCAAGCGGATCGCGGCGGTCTCGCCCTTCGTCTCGGTGTTGTTCATCATCCTGATTGTCGGCTACATCCTTTCCCTGAACCGCGACTCGATTCTTGAGAACTGGCAGACCCTCGTTGTCGCGACCTTGTTGCTGCACCTCGGCGGTTTCGGGTTGGGGTACGGCTTGGCCCGGGCGATGAAACTCGATGTGTTGTCGAGCCGGACGGTCTCTATCGAAGTCGGGATGCAGAACAGCGGCCTGGGCACGGCGTTGGCCAAGGCGCATTTCACGGCGCTGACCGCGGTGCCGTGCGCTGTTAGCGCCGTGATACACTGCATCCTTGGCAGTATTGCCGCCGGGATCTGGCGGGTGTTGAAACCCAAGGCAGCCACCAAACAGCAATAGTTTGCCAACGAGCCGATTCGGGTGTTTATTTGCCTCCCGTTACACGGAAAAATGGCTGACCGAAAAAACATCCTCGACCTTTATTTTTTGGACGCCCGGGCGAGGCTGATCGACATCGCGGCGTTTATGGATCGCGTGGATCGCGCGGGTGGCGGGGCGGATTTTCGCTACGACGCCTTTCGAGAGGCATTGAAATCGCTTGGGGACGGCCAGCCGGGCCGAGCCGAAAAGGTGCTGCTGGCTTTCAGCGATCCGACGAACGAACCGATCCCCGAGGCAACCACCAAGGCTGCCTGCGGTGCCTGGCCCGGGGCGAACAACGGCTGACGGCGAGACACGATGCGTTACATCGAGCCACACGGCCACATGGTCAGCCGCACAACGGATGATTACCGCGCTATGACCATGGCCGGCTGCCAGGCGGTCTGCGAGCCGGCGTTCTGGGCCGGATTCGACCGCAGTTCGGCGCAAGGTTTTTACGACTACTTTTGCCAACTGACGCAGCACGAACCGAGGCGCGCGTCGATGTTTGGCCTGCCGCACTACACCTGGCTGTGCATCAACCCGAAGGAGTCGGAGGATCTCGCGCTGGCGGACGAGGTGCTGGCGATCATCCCGGAATTCATGGGCAGCCCGAACGTGCTCGGCATCGGCGAGATCGGCCTGAACAAGAACAGCCGCAACGAGATGACCGTGCTCGAGAAACACGTCGACCTCGCGGCGCGCAACGACCAGTTGATCCTTGTCCACACACCGCACCTTGAGGACAAGCGCAAGGGCACCCGGCTGATTTTGGATGTGCTCAAGGCTGACAGCCGCATCCGCCCGGAACGGTGCATCATCGACCATGTCGAGGAGCACACGGTGAAGATGGTGCTCGACGACGGGTTCTGGGCCGGCATGACCCTGTATCCCGAGACCAAGTGCACCGCCAACCGCGCCATCGACATCCTTGAACTGTACGGCGACGAGCGCATCTGGATGAACAGCGCGTGCGACTGGGGCATCAGCGTGCCGCTGGCCGTGCCACAGGCCGCACAGGAGATGAAACGCCGCGGCAACGATGCCCGGTTTATTGACAAGGTGGTTTATCAAAACCCGATCGAGTTCATGAGCCAGAGCCCGCGCTTTACCCGGCCCGAGGAGCTTTGAGCTTGGCCAAGCGCAGATGAGACTCAGCCACGGCATCCAACTCGCCTACTGCACCAACATCCATCGCGGCGGCGATTGGCCGGAGACATTCCGATCGCTCAACGAGCACACGCTTCGGGTTCGGGACCGAGTCGCCGCCGCCAAGCCGTATGCCATCGGCCTGCGATTGGGCGATGCCGCCTCGCGCCAGCTTGGCCAAGCGGATGAGCTGGCCCGCTTTCGCGCCTGGCTCGATGAGAATAACTGTTACATCTTTACCATCAACGGATTCCCTTACGGCGATTTTCACGGAAAACGGGTCAAGGAGCAGGTCTATCAACCGGATTGGACCACGCCGGAGCGGGTCGAATACACCAAGCGCCTGTTCGACATTTTGGCGGAGATCGCGCCGGAGGAAGCCGGGGGCAGCGTCAGCACCGTGCCGTGCTCGTTCAAGGAGTTCATCACCACCGACGCGCAGGTTGAGGCCATGCGGCGCAACCTTTGGGAGGTGATCGAGCATATCGATACGCTCAGCGAGCGGAGCGGCAAGGATTTGCACCTTGGCCTCGAGCCGGAGCCGTTGTGTTTCCTGGAGACGAGTGACGAGATGATCCGGTTTTACCGCCAACTCCGTGACGACCGCCCCGGCGACGACCGTTTGGCCAAGCGCTTGGGCGTCAACTACGACACCTGCCACCTGGCGGTCGAGTTCGAGGAGGCCGCCGATGCGCTTGGCTCGTTGGCCGCCGAGGGCATCCGCATCAGCAAGCTGCATTTCAGCTCGGCGCTCAAGGTGCGCCCAGGTGCCGGGGCACTCGACGGCTTGATCGGCTTCGCGGAGGATATTTATTTTCACCAAGTCGTGGCGAGAGGTGCGGACGGATCGCTCAAGCGGTATCGTGATCTGCCGGACGCCTTGGCCGCCGCCGCGCGCGGCGAGACGGCTGGCGACGACGAGTGGCGGATCCACTTCCACGTGCCATTGCACTGTCCGCCGACGGCGTTGTTCGACACGACGGCGGACCAGCTCCAAGCCGCCATCGGAGTGCTCGGCGGCAACCCGGCGCTCTGTTTGCACGTCGAGATGGAGACGTACACATGGGAGGTGTTGCCCGGCGAGATGCGACAGCGCGATGTGGTCGAACAACTCGTCGGCGAATACGACTGGACCCTGAGCCAACTGGCCGGGCAGGGGATACTGCCTGTTGACTGAAATGCGCCCGAAGCGCGATTCAACTTACGGTTGCATCAAGGCCCTGCTGCTGTTGGGCCGTGTCTCCAATCTGCCCACGGTCTGGTCGAACTGCCTCGCCGCCTGGTTGCTGGCCGGCGGCGCTCTGGCTGAGACGGCAGATCTGCAACGGTTTGGCTGGCTCATCGCCGGGTCGACGCTGCTCTATCTCGCAGGCATGTTCCTGAATGACGCCTTCGACGAGAAGTTCGACCGGGAACATCGCATGGAGCGTCCCATCCCCAGCAGTGTCATCAGCGCCCGTTTCGTGTGGATGTTGGGGATCGCACAGATGGCGCTCGGCTTGGCGTGCGTCGTGTGGATCAACGTCTCAGCCGCGCTCTGTGCGCTGGCGCTGGCGGGAGCGATTCTGTGGTACAACCGGCAGCACAAGCGCATCGCCTGGTCGCCGATCATCATGGGGCTGTGCCGGCTGCTGCTGTACCTGCTCGCCGGGGTTGTCGCCGTCGGCGCAGTCAACGCGCCGCTTGGTCTCGCGTCGCTCGCGCTTTGCGGCTATGTCATCGGCTTGAGCAACATCGCCCGCAAGGAAGCCACCCGGGGGCGGGTCAATTCCTGGCCGTGTTGGTTGCTGGCGTTGCCGTTGGCCGTCCCGTTTGTCTTAAACCCGGTTTCGCCGGAAACCGCGGTACAGGACATTCGCGACTGGCTCCCGTTGCTGTTTGTCTACGCGCTCTGGGTGGGGCGGAGTCTGCTCTTTACTTTCAAGGCGGCGATCCCTCAGCACGGCCGAACCGTGTCCGGCTTGTTGGCGGGCATGGTCCTGTTTGACGCCCTTATGGCGAGCGTTCCCAACCCGGCTTTCGGGCTTCTGTTCATGGGACTGTTTTTCCTGTCGCTGCTTTTGCAACGATACATCCCGGCCACATGAATGGGGCAAGTCGACTGTCCGCGTCCTGTTTTTTTGAGGGAGGCGTAACATGAACGCATCCGGGGACGTATGGTATGTCGGCCGGGCCAAGCGCTTGGCCAAGCGGAAACATTGAAAAACCGGGTGCAAAAAATCGTGTTGCTGACGCTGGCCGTGGGGATGCTCGGGGCGTTTGCAATGGCGCAATGGACCCGCGACCCCGGGGGGCGGGGTGGCCGCGGTGGGTTCGGTGGAGGCAGGGATGGGCGGGGTGGGGTGCCGGATTGGGAAAACGACACTGAACTGCCCCATGACAAGTTCACCTTCGCCCGCGTGCAATACTCCGGCTACGGCCGCGGGTTCGGCGGTTGGCGGGTTGATTACCCCGACGCCGATCTCAACTTTTCCTATCGCGTCGAGCAACTCACCGCCATCAAGGCCGATCCGGACGGCGCGGTGGTGGAGTTCACCGGCGATACACTCAAGGAACACCCGTTTGTCTACATCACCGACCCGCGTTCCATTGCCCTGGGCGACGATGAGGTCAAGGGGTTTCGCGACTATCTGCTCAACGGCGGCTTTTTCATGGCGGACGACTTCTGGAGTGAGCCGGAGTGGGACGCCTTTTATCGTGAAATGAAACGAGTGCTGCCGGATGTCGAGCCGATCGATCTGCCGGTGGAGCATCCGTTGTTCAATCATGTCTTCCCGCTCAACGAAAAACCGCAAGTGCCGAGTGAAGACTGGTACGTCGATCGGTTTGCCACGGCACAACAGGCGCTGGACGCCGGGGTCACGTGGGAAACCAAGCGGTACGAGACCTTGCCGCCCCTGCCGCACTATTACGCCTACTTCGACAAGAAAGGCCGGATGATGGGCGTTGCCTGCCACAACACCGACGTGGGTGACGGCTGGGAGGAGGAGGGGGCGACCCCGTGGTATTTCGAGCACTTCTCCGAGCCCAAGTCATACCCGATGGGCATCAACATCCTCATCTACGCCATGACCCACTGAAGGATTGGTTGAGGGGCGATTACCGGAGAGGTAATCGGTTGGTACCCCGGGCGGGACTCGAACCCACAACACGAGTCCGTATTGCTATTTTCCTCAGTTTCCGGCCTCTCCAGAGCTACCGTGCTCATCACCTTGACCCGGCCTCCACGCCCGCCTACTATCTGCCCTGTAGCAACCCGACCTGAAACCCATTACCCGGGCTAAAATCGAGTCCGTCCTCAAGCAAGAGAGAATCCAAATGCCAATGAATAGAAGCCGTGAATCAAAAGTATTAATCTGCGCTCTAATGTTGATCGCTACCACAGCGACCAGCATGGGAAAAGAACCGGCTGAAAGGGTCACCAACATCCTTCTAATCATGTCAGACGACCTGAAGGCCAGTGCATTGCCGGCTTACGGCAATACCGTCTGCAAGACTCCCAATATTGACCGACTTGCAAAGTCGGGGATGGTCTTTGTACGCGCTTACTGCCAAGGCCTGGCTTGTTCGCCGTCGCGGCCGTCGATGTTGCGGAGCATCTATCCCAAGTCAAAGGCAACCGCACCAACGATCGGCGAGCATCTTCAAAAATACGGAATGCACACGGCTCGCGTGGGTAAGATTTTCCATATGCCCGTGCCCCATGCACAGCTTGATGGCAGCAACGGCAGGGATGTCGCTGAATGCTGGACGGAGCGTTACAACACGAAGACTGCCGAGACGTTTTCACCGGGGCTGTATCGGTTGCTGAACTCGGACATCGTGACCCGGACGATTGAGGGCCGTGATGCCAAGGGCCCAAACCGCATGTGGGCGACTGTCGAAGCCGACAAGGAAGATGGTTCCGATCAGGCGGACTATATGGTCGCGACGAAGGCGGTTGAGTTGCTGCGGGAACGCAAGAAGGCGGGTAAACCGTTCTTCCTCGGCGTCGGCTTCGTGAGGCCGCACTTCCCGATGGTTCAGCCAAAAAAGTTCTTCGACATGTATCCTCAGGAGAAGATGTTGATTCCGCCGCTGATCCAGGGCGACTTGGATGATGTTCCTCCTGCCGGGCGCGGATCCGATGGCAATGGACTCAATGAAATGGAGCAAAGCCGTCGCCGAATGTGGCAGGCGTATTACGGTTCGGTGACCTTCATGGATGAGCAGCTTGGACGAGTGCTCGACGAACTTGACCGCCTTGGATTGCGCGGTTCCACAGCAATCATGTTTACCACCGACCACGGCTATCATCTGGGCGAACATGGATTCTGGCAGAAAGCTAACCTGCACGAGGAAGTCGTCCGCGTACCGTTGATCGTCAGCGCGCCAGGAATCAAGCCGGGACGGACATCGTCATTAGTCGAGCTTGTGGATCTCTATCCAACCTGGACGGACCTGCTGGGACTGCCGAAGCCCAAGGGCCTGCATGGCAAAAGCCTGGCACCGATTCTGAGTAATCCGGATGCGAAGGTGCGTGAGACAGCCCTGTCAATTCATAACCGGGCCGGTGGTGGACTGCGTTCGGCCCAATGGCATTACATGAATTACGCCGGCAAAGGCGAAGAGCTCTACGACATGATCAAGGACCCAGACCAGTACACCAACGTCGTTTCCGATCCGAAGTACGCCGACATCCTCATGCAGGCCAGAGCTCAGTACAAAGTCCGGATGGCAGCCGCGAGGTAGGCACCACGAAATCAAAGATGGGTGAAGAATTGAAAGCCGCTGGCAAATGAAACACCTCCTTCTCACAACAATCGCAGCTGTGCTGGTTGTGGGGTGTGGGGAGTCGCAGCAGTCGACTTCTACGCCAGAAACGAAACTAGTTGAACCTGTTGCTGAAACTGTGAAACCAGAACCGTTGGTAAACAAAAGTCCCGCGAATCCGATAACGATGGGAATGATGTATGCTCAGACTTCACAAATAACAATTCACGATGCTGCTAGTGACGGAAACATCGAAGCCGTTAAACAACTATTGGAGTGCTCCCCAAAAATGGTACCAGGTGTTATGAGAGTCGGCGGCGCGAAGCG
>JACNJE010000108.1 GCA_014382705.1 Verrucomicrobiota bacterium
AGCAAAGAGTGGCATTCATCAGTGGTCAGAATGTCGATTTCACGTTTCATTTGAAGCAGGGCCAAATCATACCTGAAGCCATTTAAATCACAAGTTTACGCATTATTGTGATTAAATATGATCATTAAACGACTACACCGCTGCAGGATTCATAAACGTGATTATAATGGCTGGGTCTCAGATCGATGAAGTACCCTCCATCAGGCACACAAAACGGCCTTTTTATCGGCGAGGGGGGCGGGGGGGGTGCCTTTTGTTTGAGGCGATGATTATTGTGATGGGTTTTTGGGTGTGGAAATTTTCTCCAAAAAAGCGACCCAGGAGGCATCGATGCAACAAGGTATGATTTGGATGAATTATTAAAATAAACTTTCATTTATGAGTCGTTTGAATAGGCCATGAAAAAAAAGGAGTAGATGCAAAATGGTGACTATTGCTTTTAACTATTAGGAATAATGAAAAACATAATAGTAGGACAAAAAAGGGCTGTAAATAAACAAGCTAGAAGTAGCGAAGACAAAGGATCTGGACTTAATTATCACGTGACGTCGTAAAGTACGTTGTTAGTATGGGAATACATGAACATAAAAATGAAAATTAAGACACAACTAGTAATAATCGCAGCTTTGATGCTGGCAGGAACAGCCTTCTCCGCCCCAATTCACGATGCTGCCATGTATGGCAATCTTGCAGGCGTCCGAGCGGAACTGGATAAAGGCGTGGATGTAAATTTAAAGAATGATTTCGGTGAAACACCGCTGGATATTGCCCTCTGGCTCAATGATGCAAGCGAAACCGCCGACCTCATTCGCAAGCGCGGAGGTAAAACAAGTAAAGAATTGATTGCTCTGTCCGATGCTGTCAGAACAGGAAACATTGAAGACGTAAAAAAGCACTTGGCTGCTGGTGCGGATGTGAATGCGAAGGATATGTATGAGGATACTCCTTTGTACGAAGCGGTTAAACTAGGTTACAAGGGAATCGCCGAACTGCTACTGGCCAACGGTGCGGATGTTAATGTGAAGAATAATGTTGGATGGGTTCCTTTGCATATCGGAACGGCTTTAGATCACAAGGAAATCGTTGAACTACTAGTTACCAACGGTGCATATGTGGATGCGAAGGATGATGATGGATCGACCCCTATGCACTATGCGGCTTGGTACGATCGCAAGGAAGTTGCCGAGTTGCTTATAGCCAATGGCGCGGACGTGAATGCGAAGGATGACGGTGGCGACACCCCTCTAGATATGGTCGAAGGCGAAGAAATCGCCGACATCCTGCGCGAGCATGGTGGCAGAACGGGTCATGAATTAGCACCGGTGTTTCGTTTGGATTACAGCACGGATCAATGGCCTTTCGGTTTCACTTTTGCTGCCAAGGATGGAATGGCTTATGTGGTCGAAGTGACGCAGGACTTCAAGCAGTGGGGAGTGCTGGAAACAATCGAGGGAACCGGCAAGCAGGTTAAGTTCATCGACTCAAGACAGCCGTTGGTGCCCTTCAAGCGAAGCTTCTATCGCGTCAAAGAGGTCGAGTGACCTCCTCCGCAAACACGGCGGCAAGACGGGTGAAGAATTGGGCTATCGGTGAAAGCTAAACCAACCCACTCCACCACTTGAACGCAGCAGGGTTGTTGTTCTGGGGCAACAGTTAAATCGACCCTTTTTTCTGGCCGCTTGACGGTGAACTGGCATTGGCGTCTCATTGGGTTGCGATGTCCGACGTACCAACCAAAGACAAATCGGCCAAGGTTGGGCCGCCGCGTTGCAAGTGTTGCGGCACCACCGCGACACCCATATTCGTCCGCGCACACCTTGAATGTCCCAAGTGCCACGCGGTCTGTAGGGTCATACATCGCTGTGTCCATAGTGATATTTGCCGTATAACCGAGCCATGCTGTGACGGCGCTCGTTGCGGTTTGTTCATCAAGTTGACTTCCTCCTGAACGACTTGGAGGCCGAAAAAGGAACAGATTGTTTATGGCTGCCAGTCAAAGTTTATACGCTGTGTACACTGATGCAGTAGGTGCGCATATGACTTGAACGCTAAATGAAACACCTCCTACTCACAACAATCGCAGCCGTGGTGCTGGTGGGATGTGGCGAGTCGCAACAGTCGACTACGCCAGCAGAAGCGAAACCAGTTGAACCCATTGCAGAAGCCGCAAAACCAGAACCGCAGACAGCCAAAGCACCTGACATCTCAATTTGGGAAGCCGCCATGAACGGAAACATCGAAGCCGTCAAAAAAGCCATTGCTGATGGTGCGGATGTGAATGTGAAGGATAAGCTTGGGGGGGCTTCTTTGCATTATGCAGCTAATAATGGCCGCAAGGAAATCGTCGAACTGCTAATCGCAGAGGGTGCGGATGTGAATGCGAGGGATAATTATAAATGGACTCCTTTGCATGACGCGGCTCTTCGGGGTCACAAAGAAATCGCCGAACTGCTTATCGCCAATGGTGCAGATGTGAATGCGAAGGATGCTTTGCGTAGCGGCCACATCGATGGATGGGCTCCTTTGCATGCTGCGGCTGGTAACGGTAACAAGGAAACCGCCGAACTACTAATCGCCAAAGGTGCGGATGTGAATGCGAAGATGGAGGATGGCGATACGCCGCTAGATTTGGCCGAAGACGAACCCGAAACCGCCGACCTCCTCCGCAAACACGGCGGCAAGACGGCTGAAGAATTGAAAGCTGAAGGTAAATGAAACACTCACTAACCCACTCACTGAAACTGTGTGAGATTCATTGAGAAAAGGGAGAGACAGTGGGATTTGTTGCGTCTAAGGCGATTGTCTATTGGGTTTTAAGAGGTCAGCAGGGTTCGATTCCCTTCACCCGCTCCACTTCTCCACCCTTTATTCTGAATGGTTTACAGCTACGATGGAGTTGTGTGGTTTCTGATTCACGCAATTTAAGGGCAAGAAAGGATAATAAATAAACAAGATAGACACTAGTACAGACAAAGAGTGCGGTCTATCTTGATACTTTGTTTGAGCTGGTTTTAATAGGTCTAAGTCAAATTGCAACGAGGTGATGATGATAGAATGGCAATATATGGGAATATTGGTTTCAGTTCGCTTGTGAAAAATTTCACAAAATCGACCAGTGATAAGTGCGATGACATATCCACTCGCAAGGAAGGTGAGGTTGATTTTCTATGAGGGATAATTCCGGTAAAACTTCGAAGTTAGCCACCGGCACCGGCCTTGGCCAAGCCAAGCGCTTGGCTAAGCGCAGTCGGCCCAAGCCGTGGACGGCCGAGCTCAACCTCGACTTCCCCACGAAGTATCGCGTCATCGCCTCGGCGATCCTGTTGGTGGTGGCGTTGTTGTACCCTGCCAAATGGTTGTTAACAGATGGAATAACCGAGGACGAGGGAATACAGGAAACCCGCATCGAAGAAGGTGGCGGGCAAAGTGCAGACAGCCTTCCGGTTGATGTCTCTGGGATTGGTTCAGAACCTATTGCTGTAGTTCAAGCCGCAGTACTGTCTAAACAGGAACCCGCTGTGTTGCCAGAAGCCGAGGAGGAGTTTTCTGATAATGCTGTCGTGGCCAAGGGAAAACAGTTGTTCGATGTGAATTGTTTGGCTTGTCACCAGTTGGGTGCGATAGGGAAGATCGGTTTTGCTCCAAGCATTGGCAACCGTGACTTTTTGGCATTGGCCACTGATGCGTTTATCCGTCAGACCATCATAATCGGACGGCAAGGCACGGCGATGGCACCTCGCCCTGATTTGAGTGAGAAGCAGGTCACCGCGATCATCACCTATCTCCGGTCGGCTCGGGTCTCCAACCCTGTGAAGGTGAGTGTGGATTGGGACAAGAAGTTCAACGGAGATGCCACGGCGGGAGCAGAGAAGTATGGAAGGTATTGTTCTGCGTGCCATGGCGCAAAGGGGGAGGGTTACGCCGCTGGAGTGCCCGGGACGGGTATTGGTTTACCCGGTTTTTTATCCGTCGCTTCGGATGATTACATTCTCCAGACGCTAAAGTTGGGTAGGATTGGCACACCCATGCGATCGTTCATCGGGTCGCGCGGATTGGCCAACTTAACCGAAGGCGACGGGCACGACCTGATCGCCTATTTGCGTGAACAGGGAAGAAAGAATGTGCCTACCAGGGACAGGGAGGTGGCCGTGAAAGGAGACCCGAAGCGAGGTAAGCTACATTTTGATGTCAACTGCATCGCCTGCCATCAACCGGATGGTGTGGGCAAGGTTGGTTTTGCCCCCAGTATTCGTAACAGGGATTTTTTGGCCATAGCCTCGGACGACTTCATCCGGAAGACAATACGGAATGGCCGCCTGGGAACTGCGATGGTTCCTCGGCCGGATCTGGCTTTTCAGAAGGTCAGCGACATTATTGCCTATCTTCGAGCTCTTCCGGTTGCAAACCCGGTGGAGATCGTGGTGGATCCCACCTTGTCATTCAACGGCAACGCAGAGGAGGGAGCTGTCAAGTACGCCAACTATTGTGCCGCCTGTCACGGGAGTCGAGGAGAGGGTTATCTAGCTGGGGTGCCCGGACCAGGGATAGGTTTGTCGGGTTTTTTAGAGTCGGTTTCAGATGATTATATCTTACAGACTCTCCGCCAAGGCCGGATTGGCACTCCGATGAAGCCTTTCCTTGGAGCCAAGGGGATTGCGAATCTTACTGTAGAGGATGCACATGATATAATCGCCCAATTGAGGGTAATGGGCAAAGGAAACGGAAGTGGACAATAAACAGAGACGATAGGGATCAAAAGAAATGAAAAGACGAAAATTCATCAAGCATGTAGCTGGCGCGGCGGTTCTTGGAAAAGTGTCCGCCAACGCATGGAATGTGCAGGGCGGGGAGAAGTACGTGTTGAAGGAAGACACTGCCGGTACGGATATCTTGGCGGCTTGTCCCTACTGCGGCGTGGGCTGCGGCACAATCATCAAGACAAAGAACGGGCGCATCACAACCATCGTACCTGACAAGGATCATCCGACCAACCGAGGTCTGCAGTGTATCAAGGGCCTGACGTCGGCGGAGGCAATTTATGTCAACCGCCTGACAAAGCCTCTCATTCGCAAGGACATGTCTGATCCTTTGCGTGGGAAGGTGTCCAAAACCAAGGGTAGTTACGATCCGTCCTTGTTTCGCGAGGCCACATGGGATGAGGCAGAGGAACTGATCGCCGAGAAAACTGCAGAGATAGTGAAAACTTCGGGAGGCAATGCCGTTGGCTTGTACGGTTCCGGTCAACTCACATTGGAAGGTCAGTATCTGGAGAATATTTTCATGAAAGGCATCATCGGTTCAAACACAATCGAGGCGAACGCGCGCATGTGCATGACCTCGGCGGTGACCGGTTATATCAAGTCCCTAGGATCCGACACGCCGCCTACATGTTACGACGATATTGAGCGGGCGGACATGATCTGCTTCTGGGGACATAACGCGCGTGGTGCGCATCCCATCCTGTTCTGGAGGGTGGCCGATTATAAGGCGAAGAAGGACATCCCAACAGTGGTTGTGGATCCAAGGCGCACCGGCACGGTGATGGGTCTGGAGGAAATTAACCCGAAGAAGAGCTACCATCTTCCAACCATTAACGGGGATATCTCCATTCATAATGCCATCGCCTATGCTATCATGGAGCGTCATCCAGAGGCTGTCGCATGGGACTTTCTGAAAAGTCATGCGGACGGGTGGGAAACCTATGTTGAGGAGGTCAAAAAGGGGTATCGCCCTGAGGACGTAGTTGACCGCACCAAGGTCGCTCCGGAGAAAATCTATGAAATTGCCAAGTTGTGGGCGGAGGCGAGCATCAAGGGGCGGAAGCGGAATACAGGTGGAGTACTATGCATCTGGGGTATCGGTTATAACCAGCATTTGCACGGGCAACACAACACGATGAGTTTGGTGAACCTAATGGCCCTGACTGGCAACATTGGACGCCCCGGTTGCGGCCCGCATTCGCAGACCGGCCAACCCAACGCCATGGGTGAGCGCCTCACTGGCGGACTGACCGGCCGGTTGCCGTTCAATATTGGTATTAAAGATGACAAGCACCGGGCCTGGTGCGCCAAGCAGTGGGGTATTCCGCAGGAACGCCTCGACAAGACTGCAAAAATGCAAAACACCGGCATGGCTGTCGGGATGATGGAGCGTGCCCTGAAGGGCGAAGTGCAGGCGATGTTCTTGATCTATGCGACACACATCGATCTGCCGGACTCCTATCATCTTTCCCGTCCCGCGCTGACGAAGACGTTCACTGTGGTGCAGGAAATATACAAGGATGCGCCCAACAATCTTTATGCTGACGTGATACTTCCTGCAGCAACATGGGGCGAGTGGGTGGGTGGAATCTATGTGCAGTCTGAGCGGCGGCTATATGTTACTGACGGTACGGCAAATCCCATTAAAGGGACACGGCCGGACATGGACATGGTTATCGACAAAGGCAAACTCATCGGCAAATTGCTGGGCTTGAATGTAGACAAGATTTTTCCGTACAAGCGTAAGGCGAATGGCTTTTATGATCCGGAGGAGGTGTTCCGTGATTTCTGTCGTGCGTCAAAGGGGACGGACTCTGATCTCACCGGAATTCTCGCTGTGGAGGAGGAGACCGGCAAGTCGCCCTATCAGCAGATTCGCGATTTACGAGGTATCCAGTGGCCTGCTCCGACCGCAGCCATTGCCAAGGCGGGCGGCACCAAGCGCAGATACATGGGGCAGGAAGATTATTGGCCTGACAGACCATACGCTGAGTTCCGCCATACGGATGGTAAACTGCACATGCATATGTGCCACCAGGATTACTCGGAATACCGGGAAATCACGGATGAGTTGTCCAAAGTCGGCACTGAGCCAAATTACTATATAATTGATCACTACGATTTGTTGGTTAAGGCACGGGACATGGGGCTCACCCCAGAGTTGCCGCATACCGAGCATCTTGGCAAAAAAGCTGGAAAGTGCCCAAAGGACAAGTATCCATTCTGGTTTGCGACAGGTGTGGTGTATGAACATTTTCATACGGCAAAAACCATTCGTGCCGGCACCACCCTGCAGCTTGTGCCCGAGATGTACGTCGAGATGCATCCAGATGATGCCAGCGAGTTGGGGGTTAAGGATGGTCAGTGGGTGCGTGTTGTCACGCGACGTGGTGAGATTGAGGCGCGCGTCTCGGTCGGTCTAGATTCAGTGGTAAAACCGGCCCGCAACACCGTGCCTAAGGGCTTTCTTTTCAGCCCTTGGAACTTGTCGGTCGCTGACTCGGCGGATCCAAAGAAGAACAAATGGCTCGCAAACGGCACCACCCACCGGGCGTTTGATCCGGTATCAGGCCAAGCAGATTTCAAAAAATGCGCCGCGCGGATTGAATTGCTTTGAGCCAAAATAAAGAGGCATCAAGCAACATCAATCGAGTTGGGTTTTTTAGAGCCCTGCTCACCGGTGCAGTGCTACCGTTCGCTGTTTTGTTCCTGGACAAACTGCCCGGCACCCGCCGATTGCGGCGCTATCTTCGACCACCTGGGGCTCAGCGGGAGGAGGCTTTTCTCTCTGCCTGCATCCGTTGTGGGCAATGCGCGAATGTTTGTCCAAACCAGTGCATTACTCTGGCAGGGTTGGAGACAGGGCTGGCAGGCTTGGCTGCGCCAGTTATCACTGCAAGAGCCCAGGCCTGTATCCTTTGCATGGCCTGCACACAGGTCTGCCCCACGGGCGCATTGCAACCACTCGAACCCACCGAGGCTGGACGCCAAACTGTCAGCATGGGCACCGCCGTGGTGATGGAGGATGTCTGCTACTCGTACGCTGGTCGCACCTGCGGGGTGTGCTACCGCGCCTGTCCGTTGCCAGGAAAGGCGATGAAACTTGGTTTGTATGAAACGCCGATTGTTAACCCTGAGCATTGTGTGGGTTGCGGGCTTTGCGAGCAGGCCTGTGTCCACATGCCGCAGGCTATCCGCATCATCCCTGCCAGCCAACTTGCCCAAGAGGAGGTGCATGGTTAATGCGTGCTGAACGCCTTATGCTGGTGGGATCAATCATCTCGCGTCTAGGTGTGGTGGCTCTGCTTTGTGCATTGGCGTTGATGACCAGTTACGTCAATCTCAAGCAGGCGTACAACAACCCGCGCTTGGTTGAGTTGAGCCTGGGTGCCACGGCTAGGAAGGCTTATGAGGTGGCGGACGCGGTGCTTGGCCAACTGGGCGACCCGATGGAGGTGGCACAATCCAATGGCGGGATGACTTGGTCCATCCGGATATTGGGCATGCCATTCACAGATCCCGTGGCGGCTCTGTCGGTGTTGGCTGTGGAGGGACAGTGGGCGCTTGGCTTCGCTCTTGGCCTGATTGTGCCACTATTGTTGGTGTTCGTATTCGGACGAGTGTTCTGTTCGTACATTTGCCCGGCCTCGATCTTGTTTTTTGCGGTGGCTCGTGTGCGGCGGTTGCTTGGTCGCTGGTTCTACTTCCCCGAGTGGCATCCCGGCCGAGGGTTGGCCTGGGGGATTCTGTTTGGCGGCTTGGGCGTGGCAATGATTACAGGACATGGAGTTTGGTTGCTTCTGTTGCCATACTTTGCGCTTGGCCAAACGATTTTTCATGGCTTGGCAATGGGAACGTTGTCTGTCGCGTCGGGCAGTTTGATTGTGTTTGTGATGTTGGACTTTTTCCTGGGTCGCCAATTCACCTGCAGGCATGTGTGCCCCACGGGCCGGGTGCTCGGTTGGCTTGGGCAGCGACCAGTGTTCACGCTGCAACGGGATGCCAGCCGCTGCATTGATGGTTGCAACAGTTGCGCGGAGATTTGTCCGCAAGGTATCAGTCCTCGACTGGATCAGACGGTTGATTGTTCGCTTTGCGGCGAGTGTATGATGGTTTGCCCCACTCATTGTCTCACCGTAAGAAGGCGCCGCCGCTTGAGCCCCCGCTTGGCCAAGGCGGCTCTGTTGTTCTGGTTATTGTCAGCGGGGCCCCTGTTTGCACACCATTTCAAGGGGTTGCCGCATTACAATTATTTTGAGAACTACCCGCAGGTGCCGGAGGAGGAATTCCTTGGCCAAGCGGGAGAGTACGAGACTTCGTTGGTGGTGTACGATTTTCAGGGTATCCACAGCCCAAACATTGAGGATCCGGAGAACGTGAGGCTCTTTCTTGTGATCTTCAACCTGCGCAACTCGCGGGTATACCAAGGTGAGTTAACCTTCGAAATTCTTGATGGGGGCCGTGTGTTGCACAGCAAGCACTACGAGAAGGCGCAGTTGGAGAACATGTACTCGGCGCAGCGGAACCTGTCGGACACCGGTGACTACGCAGTGCGACTGACGTTGCATGATGATGATGAGCGCCAGTGTGTCATCCCGTTTCGGTTGTCTTCGCAGAAGACACACTGGGGGCGCTGGATCGCGCTTGGCCTGATGGTGATGATGGCTGTTACCGCCGTTGGCGCGCGCAAGGCCCGCTTGGTCCAGGATCGATGTGAGGCGCACAAACGCAATCTGTCCTCCACGGCATACACCCGATGAATCACGACATGGAGCACTGCTCGATGGCTGCCGATGGCACCATGACGATGGATGGCATCCCGTTCTGGATGGCAGCCAGCGGGGTGGTGCTGATTATCCTGCTGACGCACGGTTACATGATGTTCAGAAAAGAGCCGGATGCCCGGCGTGTGCCTTACTGGACATTGAATCTGCTGAGCGTAGCTAGTCTGAAACGACTGGTGAAATGGCCTGCGTTCCCGCTGCTGATCCAGTCTGTGCCATTATTTTTGTTGTCCCTGGTGATCGTCGCCGGTTTGTTTGGTTCACCCAAGGGCAACATCGCTCCTGTGCTGACCTGGACGTGGTGGTGGATTTTGCTGATCTTTTTCGTGGCCGGCTTTGGCAAACTTTTCTGCGCCATCTGTCCGTGGGAGGCGCTGTCATCAATGGTCACCGCACTATCCCTAAAATCTCGTCTCAAGCGGATCACTCACGACCGGCCTTTCCCGCGCTGGGCGCGTAACATCTGGCCGGCAATCGGTTTTTTTGTCCTGCTCACCTGGTTGGAACTGGGCATGGACATCACCCATTCCCCGGCAATGACCGCAGTGCTTGGCCTGTTCATGGCGGCTATGGCAGTGATGCTGGCTGTGGTTTATGAGAAGCGAGCTTTCTGTCGCTACAGTTGTCCAGTGGGACGGATCAGCGGACTGTATGCACTATTCAGTCCGGTGGAACTGCGGCCTGCTGATGCCGAAATCTGCCGCACCTGCGATGGCAAGGAATGCTACCACGGCAGCGCCAACCAAACCGGTTGCCCGACCGGTTTATTTCCCGGCCACCTCACCGAGAACACGTATTGCACGCTTTGTTCCGAGTGCGTCCGGGCCTGTCCGCACGATAACCTAGCGTTGAACCTGCGCCCGCCCGCTACAGATCTCGTGCGCAAGAATCGTTTTCAATGGGATGAATCCATTCTCGCCATAGTGCTGCTGGCGCTGACGAGTTTCCACGGTCTGACCATGACTCCTGTGTGGGCGAGCGCGAACAACCTTTTGAGAGTCGAGACAGGGCTTGGCCCAAAGGTAATGTTCACTCTGTTGATGCTCCTGATGGTGTTGCTGCCGATCGGCCTTTTCTGGGTGACGGCAAGGGTGGCATCAGCGTTGACACCTACGGCCGGCGTTTCAACCGGGGTCATTTTCAAGGCGTTCTCTTATTCATTGATCCCTGTGGCGTTGTTTTATCATTTGGCCCATAACTGCATGCATTTCTTCATGGAGGCGGGAAACTTGCTTCCGTTGCTCAGCGACCCGCTTGGTTGGGGATGGGATCTTTTTGGGACAGCAAAAAAGACCTATGGGGCAATGCTGTCGATGAAAGCCATCTGGTGGCTCCAGATTATCTGTGTCGTGGTTGGCCACGTGTTTGGCGTCGTGATTGCCGACAATCTGGCCAGGCGGTTGTATGATACATCAGGCTTGGCCAAGCGGGTGTTGTATCCGTTGATGTTCGCCATGGTGCTCTACTCAGTGTTCAGCGTCTGGCTGATTGCCCAGCCGATGGACATGCGGACAAGCGGCATGTAGGGAATGTTGCGGAAAGTCAGTCGGCTTTTCCGTCAGGGGTAAGGCAGCGCAGTGTTCCACTTGTCAGGATTCTGGCCCGCAAGCCTCCCCGACCTTTGAGTTCATTTTCCGTTCCGGGGCAGAATGCCTGATCCATCCAGTAGCAAGGCTTGGATTCCTCCTCACCAAAGAAGCGTACGCCCTGCACTTCAAATTCCCGGCCGATCAGACTGTTCAAATCCACTCCATCCGTAATGACGTTACGCCGGAATACTGCAGTTGATTTGCCGTGTTTCTGGAATTTTTCACACAAATTCTGATAAACTGAGTAGTCAAAGAAAGTGATCTGGCATTTATGATCCTTTTCACGGTTGAAATAGCGATCGCCCACTATCCCCCGACCCGCTACGCATCTTGCCCGCTGTACCTCCTGAATTTGATTAGTGCCTGCATCCCGCCCGTGATGCCCCACGTAGTTGTGACCATTCGATATATATAAACTAATTATATTCATGTAGAAGAAAGGAGAATATGCGTTTGGTGAGAGAAAAAAATTCACCCTTAAACTCTCTCTTACAAAAAACTAAGCACTATCTTTAATGGTTTCCGGGCAGATCCGGTTCCCGTATATATTCTAATGGAAGAGAGCCTGTGAGAGTTTCCAGAAATTGGAGTAGATAATTCATTTGTAGTTTCGACAAAGTTCGCCCTTTCTCGTGTCGAGCCATCATCTCCACTACTTTTTTCAAGGATGGCTCCCGTCCATCATGAAGGTAGGGTTTGGTTTGTGTTACATTGCGAAGACTCGGAACCTTGAACTTCCCGTAGTCAGCCTTGTTACGGGTAACAGAAAATCGACCTGGATCAACTTCCTCAGGCCAGGGGATGACACGACCAAGTCTGACAAAAGTCTGCCCGCCCATGTAGGTTCCTTTATGGCATCGAGCACAACCGGCCTCTTTAAAAACAAAGAATCCCCTGATTTCGTCCTTAGTTAAGGCGTTGCGGTCTCCCTTCAGAAACATATCCCAGCGAGAGGGGGTAGTCAGCCCCCGTTCAAATGTGGCCAGTGCTGTGCAAATATTCTCAAATGAGAGCGGCTCATCGTCTTCAGGGAAGGCACCAGTAAACAATTCTATATAATCCGGAGTGGTTGCCAGTGCCTGCACTACCTCTTGCCTCGTTTTAAAACCCATTTCCGTGGGATTGAGCAGGGGGGCTGCGGCTTGATGCTCTATTTTTTTTATTCGGCCATCCCAGAACATTGAAAAGTGTCCCGCAACATTGTAGACGGTCGGGGTATTTCGCAGGCCACGCCGACTACGATCCAATCCGGGCGAAGTTGTAAAAACATCCAAATCGCGGCCATAATTCTGAAGGTCGTGGCAGGTTTGACAGGAGGTTGTACTGTCTTCGCTCAGGCGCCGCTCAAAGAACAAGATACGGCCCAGGTCGATCTTAGCTGCCGTACGCGGATTTTCAGGTGACTCGATGACTCTTGGAAGTGGAGGTAGAAAATCTTGAAGCGACTCGGCAGTAACTTCGGGATCTTGACCAAATTTAACCTCCAGCAATGGCAGTTCCCGCTCATACGAGCACGAGCAAATCGCCATCGCCACAAATACATGAGTTGAAATCCAGGAGTAATTGTTTCGGTACAACCGTTTCATCCTTTGATCTTGACGATAGAAGCACCCGTCTGAATCCACTTAATGAGGGTTAGAGCCTCATCGTCACTCAGGTGCCCTTTGCCTTCGGGGGGCATGACATCATCATCGTCTTCCGGTAATAGTATCCCTTTGATAAGCTTGCTACCACCAGGGTCTCCAGGCAAAATCGCCGGCTCTTCACTTTCCCCTCCGGCAAAAAGAATCTTCATGTCATCAACTCGATAGTCACCCTTTTGTTTTTCTGGTCCGTGGCACTTCAGACAATGCTTGCGCAGAATCGGCTCCACTTTTGTCACAAACACACCATTCATCTTAGCCCTATCAGCCAAGTTGCTAGAGACGGAGGTGTTTTCCGAATCTGGATTATCAAGAAATTCCCTCAAAAAACCGGGTGCATTTTTGGTTAGGAAAGTTGTACCATGTGTCAGATTGCCGCCCGAATGTCCCGCCCCCAACAGTATCGCCAAATTTAGGGTTAACAACATCCGGAATATAACAGTCCATCGAGGCTCTTTCGCTCGTCTTTCCATGGTTAGTGCACCGGTGGCTGCCATAGCAATTGCGGTAACCGAAAATCCATAATTCCGATGGACGATGGTCAATGTGGGGTCGTAAGCACTTCCGCTAGCCAAAAACAATCCCAGAACGGCTACTACAAGCAGGCAAACTGCGCTCAACGGCATTAACCAGAACATAACATTGCGTAAGGCTGGTTGGGGATTGCGCCAGTAAACTAGTTCCAACAAGCAAGCTATGGCGATAAAACCAAAGGGAAAGTGCAGAAGAACAGCGTGGAAGGGTCCAACAAAGCTAATGAACCAAAAATCTGTCTGATCAATAGCTAAATTTTCCGGATCAACTGTTGCAGCAAGCAGATGCAGCGGCCTAGTGCAAAAAAACAACATAGCCAGCATCCGCAGTATATGATACCTACCGTGCCGAAATTCGATCGACAGTATGGACTTTTGTTTAGCTATCATCGACCCACCTTCATCACGACACTATTTGGGTCATTCTTCGTATTTGATTGGTGAGTTGAGTTTTGTGAACGACTTCCTGTTTATTTTTTCTTCTTGTGAACGTCGTGGCAGGCAGAGCAAGCCTTTGTCATGGCTGAAAAGGCTTTTTTTGCTTCTTGGACGTTTTTTGAGTTTACAGCTTTTAGGATGGCGGAACTGCACTCGCGCAATGTGCCATTGGCAGCCTTGGCCCAGGTGCCATCCGGGCAGCGTCCATCAGCCATCAATGTATAACTGATCTCATTGATCAACGCAGCATTCATTGCCAACTCGGCCCATGCCTTGTCACTGTCGGGCCCGGCATCCAACCCTTTCTTCAATTGGGTGCAGTTGGGTTTCATTACACCTTTCATCAGTTGAGCTGTCTTCAGGGGGCGAGTTTTACCCTGCTTGACTTGGGCTATCATGGACCCACATGTGAAAACGGCCATCATTATGATGCTGGCTACAATATACTTGGCGTTATTTTTCATTGTGACTTTGTTTCTGATTTCTACTCGGACTCTTAGGATCGATTGGCTGTCAATTTATATGACTAACCAACGGAATACCGAACAAGGGAGCGAAACAGTAATAAACTTTAGCCGCTTCGCCTATATTGTTGTTTCCTAATCAATCGTTGCGCATATTAGCCAAGAAGTACGGGGAGGTATGTCAGAGAGGTGAGCGAGAAGAAGAGTAGAGGTGTGAAAAATACGACACTGTTGAACAACAACTGTTATGAATCGTATAGGCGCTAAAGCCGTTGCAGGGAAGGGGGAGAAGGGATCATCTTTCCAAGAGCTTGCCTAAAGCCGGACATGTCCTTTATCACATCACCGATTAGGCAGTCAACTAATGCGGTTTTTTGCTCCGGAAAACGTCTGGCAAATTTTCCAAAGCTGAATGTTGGGTCATAAAACGCCTTGATTAGATGGTGAATGGTGTCAACGCCATCGCCTAGGGCAGACTCAAATTTGCCCAGCCTTACAGCGGACACATCGTCTTCCTCCAGTGCCTCGTGGATGCATTGGGCGGCGGCTTCAGCGGAACCCAGTGCAAGAAAAAGCCCGGAAGAATATATAGGATCCAGGAACGCCCGTGCATCCCCAACCATGATCCATCCGGGGCCACAGGTGTGAGTGTTGTAGTATGCCAGGTTCTTCAAGCCCCGGACGGGTTCCGTCAAGGCCGCCTCCCGCAATCGATCCGCCAGTGGACGGCACTGCCGAACCTCATTAAGAAGCCGTTGTTTGGGGTCGCAGAGATCCCCGAAAACCGCATTCGTTTCATCGACTAGTCCGACGCTGACAATATCATCGGGAAGGGGAATATACCAGAACCATCCGCCCTTGTGTGTTCGGAAAATGGTGGTTTCCCCAGCATCAATGCCCGGCAACCTGGCCCCATGCTTGTAATAGCCCCAAACCGAGGATTTTTCTAGGCACGGAACCGGACGCTTCAGTCCCAGTTGATTGCCAAGCAATGTGGCGCGTCCTGAGGCATCAACGACCACTCTGGCCCGAACCTTGAAACACCCACCTCCATTCTGCTTTACCATCAAACCATTGGCCCTGTCACCATCGAAGAGAACCCTCTCGACACGTGTGCCTCTTTTGACGATTACTCCGTTGCATTGCGCATGATTGAGCATTATCTGATCAAATGCTCCACGTTCAACCTGCCAAGTCACCGCGGACTCCCCTTGGATTCTTTCTGAGAAATAAAAGGGGGTAGTCTCGGCTCCCTTGGGTGAAACGAATCTGACACTGTGTTTCCTTGGGAAATCGGATTTTTTGAGTTGGGGCAGTATCCCAAGTTTTTGGAAGAACGTATAGGTGTTCGGAATTAGGGACTCACCAATGTGATAACGCGGAAAATGGGCCTGTTCAAACAGGCAACACTGGTGTCCCAACCGAGTAAGAAAGGTGGCCAGGGCTGCACCCGCTGGTCCTCCGCCAATAACAGCCACATCACTATCGAGCTCACAGTTCATGGACACAATCGTACTAGTTAAAATTCAAAAGCCTAACCTGTAATTGCGAAGAAGTTCACCGAAATTGCATCGTAGTATGTCAGTTATTCGAAGCCTAAAAAGACCCAGTTCAAATCCATTAGAAATCGATTACCGCGCTGGTAACTGGTGAGTGTGTCCACGGTGTATAGACGACTTACTAGGTTAAGGTTTTCAAGAATTGTACAAGCGAGGCGGATTTCGTGGCCTTTATAATCGCTTGAATCCGTTTGATCGTCCTTGCCGCCGAACCTGAACCAGTCGTCTTGCGCAAAAGAGGCATTCACTGCCAAGGTTTCAGTGTTAGCGTAATAGTAACCCAGCGGCCAATTTCTGGGAGCCTTGAGTTTACCGACCACTACAGACAGAACATAGGCGTAATTCTCATTATGATGAACTGCTGTGTACGGGTCACTGGAGTCAGAATCGTAATCCTTAAAATTGGATTAAAAGTCCGTCCCAAATGCAATAGACACGCCTCCCAGTTGGCATTTCACCTGAAAGTTGACAGCGCCTACGGAGTATCCACGATCGCCGTTCCCGTTGCGGAGATTGGTGGTTTCACCATCGCCAAGGCACCAGTAAACAATCACCCGACAAGAATCTTGCTGAATATTGATGTAAGCGTTACAGATTATCTCCCTTCAACGACCTTGCCTTATGCAGGAAACAGGAGTGGCAAAATATTTACTGCACCCGCCACAGTGTGGGGGTGACACCTGTAACGCGCTTGAAGGAGCGGTTGAAGTGCGGGATGGACTGAAAACCAGCCTCAAAGGCTACTTCACTGATGCGATTGTTCTGGTTTAGCAGCAGTTGCTTTGCCCGCTCCACGCGCAATCGAGTGATGTATTCGGTAAATCTAACTTTGACATATTTCTGAAACTGCCTGCATAAGTAGAAGGGACTTACATTAAGATGCTTGGCGAGATCCTCCAGTCGTATTGGTTCTGTGATGTTTGACTTTATGTATGTTCTGGCCTTTTTGATTAACAGGGGTTCCGCTGACTTTTTGCGGATCATTATGGCGTTTGCTTGATCCGAAAGCCGTTCGGCAAACTGGGTGATCAGTTCAATTAAGGCTTTCTGTCGCTGACTCGTGTAGACTTCTGCGCTCCGGTAGCTTTCTTCCATCTCCAGAGGTGTGATGTCCAGATTCCATTCCTCGAGTTTCTTCGCGGCATTGCGAAACAATGTCCGTGATGGTTGTTGGGGCAGCATTTGACCGGTGTGCAGGAAAGCGATACATCTACCACTCACGTGGACAGGCACAGCGATATCGATCATTCCCATTGGGCATTTTATCGATTGACCTTGATTCTCGGCCAACTCCATAAGTTTCAATTGTGTTTCCAGGCAACAGGAACAAGCATTTGGGTTCCGGGCCATGTAGGAGCAAATCAATCGTTCCTGCATTTCGCCATGCAAAGGCGGTTGCCAGTAATCCTTGGAGCGCAAAGCAAAAGGTAAGCCGGTGAGATCCCCGTAGGCCGCGCGGAAACGTTGGTATAGTTCGCTTTTGATGAGCTTCTGTACAATTTGGAGGTCACCCGGCGTGGGCTTGACTGCAGGATCTGAAACAGCTCTCGTGTCAGGTTTCATTTTCGGAGGACTAACTAACATAATGGTGTTTTTATGGCGAATTAGTTTTTCGGATATATGTGCATACGACTAAGCGTCACTCTCGCACTTTTTCACGCTCATTGTACGCATCTGAATATTCTGGAAAGAAAATTGCCTCGCACATTTGAATGACCTGCACAGTAAGGCTCCAATTGATTATTCTATGTTGAGCTTAGCTAGTCTAGGCTGTAGACAATTAATGTTTTGATACCTAATTATCTTTATCTATTGGAACTGAATAAACTAATGCACCGACAGGCTTACCTTTTTCTATTTCCGAATAATTGGGATGGCAAATTACACACTTAGGCGAAACTATGGGCACCGCAGTTGCAGCACGAAGCATTCGATTGCCACCATTAATTTCCACTTTCTCGTACCGACCTGCTCCGGCAAGAAGTTTTGTTATAGCCTCTTTCTCAAATGGATCTTTTGCAACGTTCGTGCTGCTATACGGTTTACCACTTGTGTCAATTAAACGGGTTTCAGGGTGACCTGCTTTTTTGACAGCCTTGAATAGCAATTTGGCTGCACGCCCAGCAGGGTAACTATCCTCATCCTCCACATATGCTTTGGTGATCAATACCACCACGTTCACATAAATATCATTTAGGAGAGTTACTGTTTTACGGGCTCTTTCCAGAGCCAAATCTTTCTGGGTATCTGCTGCGTTTGCAGAAGTTAGTGGAAACGTGGCAATCCCGACCATAATAAGGGATCCGCATAGTAATAAGTTACATTTTTTTTGAATCATTTTTTCCTTTTATTTGTTTAGTTCCATGTGTTTATGCTGTTAATATGTCAAATGGTTGATCAGGTCGAGCAATATTAGTTAGCCTGACGCTAATTAAGATGCCTTTGCTGTATTTTGCACTTGTACCCCACAAAACTGGCTTAAAGTCCTGTTTTAGAGGCCATGCATGCGTGAATCACGCCACATGCCGCAAATAAAGAGGATTCAGAGCTTGGCCGCTGCTCAGATCTTGCCAAGCTTGCAACATAAATTGCACCGTGGACTAAACAATAACTAATGCTTTCCATATAGGATAAAGACAATTCATGTTCAAGATTGACGCTTATTTTGGCAAAATATGAGTATCACCTTAACCGGCAATTTGTTTGACTTAGTAGTTGCATCGCTTCATTGGGTTGGTGGGTAACAACGATGCAGTCTAATACGAACCCCGTCAGCTTCGGGTAGCTGGCGGGGTTTAAGTTTTGCGCTCAAAGAGGGGGCGGGGATCAGCGATTATATTAAAAGACAGAGCGTTCTATAGGCTAAAAATTGAAGAAGAAGAATTTTCAAATGAAACACCTTCTACTAACAACAATCGCAGCCGTGGTGCTGGTGGGATGTGGTTCAAAAATGGAGAAGGCGCTGAGAGCCGACACCACCGAGGAATCTTCCAGCGACCTGATCACTTTTTACGAGAATGCCGAGCCCGACATCAAAAAGCTCGCGAAGACCGCAAGCGACGCACTGGATCAAGGCGATTACGTCTTGGCCATTCGCAGTGTCAATCAACTCTTCGCCAATGCCGCCAAGTTGAACGCCGACCAGTTCATGGTCGCCAGCGAGACGATGGTCAACATCCAGAAGGCACTAATCGAGGCCGCAGAGGATGGGGACAAAAAAGCTCAATGGCTGCTAAACACAATGGTCGACATCAGGAGAGGTTAATCCCATTCCATTTCCATGTGACTCCGGCGGTCAGTTTCTCTGGCTTGTATGCTTTTGGTTCTGCCATCAACCCTTTTTTTAAAGAGTGAGTGGCTTTTGCGGCAACAGTTAAAACGGGTTTAAAACTGCGCTTATGGGGATTGAAGTTGCCCAGCTTCCGCCCATCAGCGACGATGGGCTGCGATGAGATTGCTCACAAAAGTTACTGTCACTACCGCGACGGTTTTCCTTTACGCGGTCTGTTTGTCCAAGGCCGAGAGGCCAAGCTTGGCCGAGCGACTTGGCTACAAGGCGACCGATAAGTTGTTGATCATCAACGGTGACGATGCTGGCATGTGCCACTCCGCCAACGTTGCCACCATCGACTCGCTCGAGCGCGGCCTCATGACTTCGGCCACGATCATGGTACCGTGCCCATGGTTCCTCGAGATCGCGCACTACGCCAAGGCCAACCCGGATAAAGATTTTGGCGTTCACCTTTGTCATACGTCTGAATGGAAGAGGTATCGGTGGGGACCGACCGCCTCCCGCGACACGGTTCCGGGCTTGGTCGATTCGGAGGGTTACCTATGGTCAAGTGTGCTGGAGGTGTACCTTCACGGCACACCGAAACAGGCACTGATCGAAGGGCGCGCCCAAATCCAAAAAGCACTCGACGCCGGGGTGGACGTGTCACACCTCGACTCCCACATGGGCACACTGCAGTCTGAACCGCGTTATCTTAACGCTTACCTGCAACTCGCCGTCGAGTTCGACTTACCATTGCGCATGCCTTCACAGGCCACGACGACTGCGTTTGGCTTCCCTGGCTTGCGTAACCGTTTTGCCGACAAAGGCATCGTCTTTCCCGACTACTTCGTTTACGAGGAATTGAAGAACGAAAAGAAGAATGTAAAACAATTTTGGCTTAACATCGTCCGAAATCTCAAACCGGGTGTCACTGAATTATTCATTCACGCTGGCAAACCGACGGATGAGTTGCGCAGGATCACAGCCACTTGGGAAATTCGCTCCGAGGAGTACGAGACATTCACCAACGATACCGACATGCGGGAGCTTATTAAAGAGATGGGCGTCATCCGGATCGGTTTCAAGGAACTGCGTGACTTGCAGCGGGCGAATAAGAAATGACTTCCTCGACGGGCGACATGCTAGTCGAGATCGACCGTATCTTTTCTTTTGGAATCCGCCGTCCCGGCCACGATGAGAGGCTTAAAACCGAGCAGCATCTGGTCAATCGCTTCAACGAGATGGGCCTACGCGACATCCGCCTCGAACCGGTTCCGGCTAACTGCTGGCGCCTTTGCACTCGGCCTATTAACCCATTTTATAGGTCGCAAGTGATCCACCCGGAACCGCTTGACGGTGAACTGGCAGTGGGTACTCATTGGGTTGTGAAGATCGTTGTGATGATTGCTTGTGTTGTTGGATTCGCTGTTTTCGGTACAGGTATTGGTTTTTTCGCCTTTTATCACGCTGACCGCATTGGTGTAATAGACAGCATGGATTTCTCTTGGATCGATTTGTTTGAGTGCATGGCAGTATTTGCCATCCTTAGCGCGGCCATTGGGGGCCGCGTTTGCTACAAAACGATCTTCAGCAAGTAGTTCAACAGCATCCCTCACGCTTGAAGAATTGAAAGCTGAACAAAAATAAAGCCCCGAAAGTTGCCTGCCCAATCAGGGCAAATTTTAAAAAAATTCATGCGGCGGGAAGTGTGGTTTTTATCCTCTAATGATATTCCCTTGCCCGGATCGAAAAGCATCATGTTTTTATTGTGAATAAATTCAGCGATAGAACGTATTAGTTCTTGATCTTGTATTCCGTTATGAAAAAACTAATTACACTACTGGCTATGCTTGGCATAGTTTTCGCCCCTCAGGCCCGGGCTTCTCTCGCCGATGAAATTGCCGAAGCCGAAGCCGACTGGTTAATTGCTTCTTGGGAAGCAGAAATAGACGGAAACTCGGTCTTACTGTCTTTCAAGTGGGTTATTAAGGATCATGTGATCGGCTTACACTTCAAGAGCAGCAACAACGAAACCTACAGCCTGATTGCCCTGAATCCGGAGTCGGGTGAAGTCGAGCAAACCGGCTATGGCCGTAGCGGTAGAAAGAGCACCGGCAAATGGGGTCCAAAGGGGGACATGCCTATGGTGACTCTCACTAGCAAGAACGAAGATGGCAATTCTCGGAGCATGGGTGTCGCTTTCCGTCGAATCGACCAAAACAACATTGAAATGCAAATCTACTCAGTAGATGCAAATGGTGATGTTGGAGATTTCGCAGAGTTCAGCACTGAGATGAAGCGAGCTAAGGAGAAGAAAAAATAAACGTTAAGTTGTTGGGAGAAATTATCCCTTAAAAGCAGAATGGAACAAACACTGGGGCACAAAATAAATGGCGCTAAAATACCATTAATCTCAATAGTCCCGAAAGCTTCCTGTCTAATTGATTGAGTTATCCAAACTGGTCCAGTTGATCGAGTTATCCAAACTGGGCCAAAGCTTTCGTTAGTCTGGACGGGCGAGAGGGGACGTGATACCTCCGCAACGGGAATGGCGCACGAGATTACTTGATCGGGTCAATCAATCTTCAATTGAAGTGCAACTTGGGCGGTATGCCGGTTGCCCTCGGGGCGGATTGTTAATCGAACTTAGAGGATTACAGTCCTGAATCGCCTGATTCGTTCACGGCGATGCATCATGATGAAAAGGACGGATATGTCCTATCGATCGTGGTTGGCGGCCTTGATGAGCCGGGGGATTGGTTGCTGGGGTTTTATCATTCCCGGATCGGGGCATTGGCAGTGAACGCCTCATTCACGCAGGATGACTGGTTCCGGTTTGGCGGCAGTAATGGGCAGACGGACTCGAGCGACTTCAAGGGTCACGAATTACGGGTCGCGCGAGCGATCTCGGAGAGTCTGAACCTGACTGCTCGGTATTTCGCGGTTGATGCCCTATCCGGCGTCCGGGGCAGCAACCGGTTCCGGCTGGATCTCAACTGGGCTTTTTAGAGAGCACTCCATCAGTTTGTGTTCAAGATGGGCTAACTTTTTCGCAAGAATCGAAAAGCCATCCTAAGCCCCATCGGTACGCTCTGGTGGAGGGCAACCTCCCGATACCAGACCATGACAACTTCAGCAGAGCGCAAGTCAATCGCACAAAGTCACCCTAGTCCAGCCAACTCCACCGCTTTTTGGGGCAAGTACATCTTTTCAAGCGATCACAAGGTGATTGGTATTCAATACGGTTTTACGGGACTGTTCTTCTTGCTGTTCGGTTTTTTTCTGGTCGTGGTGATGCGTTGGCAGATGGCCTATCCGGGAAGCCCGGTTCCGTTTGTGGGCGGGCTGTTGGAGAAGGCGATGGGGGAGCCCGCGGAGGGAGGGGTGGTCTCCGCACAGTTGTACAACATGTTTGGCGCCATGCATGGCACAATCATGGTGTTCATGGGAGTGGTGCCGGTGGCTTTCGCCGGTTTTGGCAATTACTTCGTCCCGTTGCAGATCGGCGCTCCGGACATGGCCTTCCCGAGGCTCAACATGGCCAGTTATTGGCTGTTTTTCATGGCTTGCATTACCATGTCCGTCAGTTTTGTCCTGCCAGGGGGACCGGCTCAGGCCGGGTGGACCGCCTACTCACCGCTGGCCACAACAATTCCCACGGACGGTCAGACCATCTGGCTGATTGGCATGGTGTTGTTGATCACCTCCTCCTTACTGGGGGCGGTGAATTTTCTGGTCACGATCATTCAAATGCGTGCTCCGGGGATGAGTTGGCTGCGCCTTCCGTTCTTCGTCTGGACGCAATTGATCACAGCGTTTCTGCTCCTCCTCGCATTTCCACCGCTGGAAGCTGCCGGCTTGCTGCAGTTGATGGACAAGGTTCTGGAGACCAGTTTTTTCATCCCGTCAGGGTTGCTGGTACAGGGACAGGAACTGAGCCAGAGCGGCGGAGGCAATCCTCTGTTGTGGCAGCACTTGTTTTGGTTCTTGGGGCATCCAGAGGTGTATGTCCTGTTGCTGCCGGCCATCGGGATTATAACGGAGGTCATCGCCAACAACACGCGTAAGCCGATATGGGGATACAAGTACATGGTAGCGTCCGTCATTGTACTGGCGTTTGTTTCGTTTTTTGTGTGGGCACATCACATGTACCTTACGGGAATGGGAACGGTGATCAGTTCCTTTTTCCAGACGACAACGATGATCATCAGCGTCCCGTCGGTCATCATCCTGAGCTGCCTGCTGGTCACTCTTTGGGGAGGATCCATTCGGTTTAACACGCCGATGTTGTTCGCGCTCGCGTTCCTTCCGATGTTTGGCATTGGCGGCTTGACCGGGCTTCCTCTGGGCATCAGCATGACCGATCTGGCACTGCATGACAGTTACTATGTCATCGGTCACTTTCATTACGTGGTTGCTCCCGGGATATTGTTCGGGTTGTTTGCCGGGGTGTACTACTGGTTTCCCAAGATGACCGGCCGGATGATGGATGAAAGGCTCGGACGTATGCATTTCTGGGCGACCCTGATTTTCATGAACGTGGTTTTCCTGCCGATGTTCGCACAGGGCATGGCCGGGATGAGCCGGCGTATGGCGGACGGCGGGGCGACCTACGCACTCAGCAACAGCCCGGCTATCACGACCGGGGCCTTTTCAGACCGGATTATGGAGTTGAACGTCTGGATGGCCGCCGGGGCCGTCTGCCTCGTTGTCGCCCAGTTGCCCTTCATCGTGAACCTGTTCGTCAGCCTCAAAAGAGGGATCAAAGTGTCAAGCGACAACCCATGGGCCGCGACGACGCTTGAATGGGAGACCCCAACGCCGCCCGGCCACGGGAATTTCATTACACCTGTCACAGCGCGACGGGGGCCGTACGAGTACAGCGTGCCTCAATGTGACAAGGATTACCTGCCGCAATCCCAATCCGCCCGTTGACAGATGTTTGCGCTTGGCCAAGCGGGGTGGATGTTGTTCAAGAATGGAGAAGGTGCTGAGAGTCGGCACTGTCGAGGAATCCTCCAGTGAGCTGATCACTTTTTATGAGGATGCCGAGCCCGGCATCAAAAAGCTGGCGAAGACTGCAAGCCAAGCATTGGATCAAGGTGACTTCGTCTTTCATCACTTTTATTGTTACGTTCGCGCTCAGCGTATTGCAAGATAGGCATCGAATACCGCAACAAATGTCATGCAACTACTGCCGCTTTTCCGTCCAGATGCCTCGGCTGTTTCGGCACATATGGATTTGATTTTCTATGAATCGGGTTAGATTACATATAATCGAAATACCAACATCAAAATGAGAAAAAATAATATGTTCTGTTATCAATGTCAGGAAACATCCCGAAATAGCGGATGTGTGGACACGGGCGTATGCGGCAAAGATTCGGAGATGTCGGCACTGCAAGATTCGTTGCTGTATGTGCTGAAAGGCATCTCCGTTGCCTGCGAGGCGGTGGGGGGCACAGATCGGGATACGGGCCGGTTTGTCACCGACAGCCTGTTCGCTACCATCACCAACGCCAATTTTGACAAGGATCGAATCTGCAAATTCATCGCGGAGGGTATTTCGATCCGCGATCAATTCAAGCGTGAGCACAGTCTGAACGGCGAGTTGCATGACAGTGCCCAGTGGGCTCCCGGCAGCAGGGAGGACTACCTGTCCAAGGCGCCGTTTGTCGGGGTGCTTTCGACCGAGAACGAGGACGTCCGTTCTTTGCGCGAGTTGCTTGTTTACGCCTGCAAGGGTATCGCCGCTTACGCGCACCATGCCTCCAGGCTGGGGAGTGATGATGGCGAAGTGTACCGGAAGCTAACGAGTTATCTGGCGTCCACCACGGAGGAGTTGAGCGTGGACGACATGATCGCCACATTGCTGGACGCTGGGGAAACGACCGTCAAGGTGATGGCGCTTCTCGATGGCGCCAATACCGACGCCTACGGCAAACCGGAAATTTCCGAGGTGAATCTTGGGGTGGGGACCCGGCCAGGCATCCTGATATCCGGCCACGACCTGCGGGATTTGGATGAGTTGCTCAAGCAGACCAATGGCACGGGGGTGGACGTTTACACGCACTGCGAAATGTTGCCTGGACACTACTATCCGGCATTCAAGAATCAGGAACATCTCGTGGGCAATTACGGGGGTGCCTGGCATGCGCAGAAGAGCGAGTTCTCGAAATTCAACGGCCCGATCCTGATGACCACCAACTGCCTGCTGGAACCTCGGGACGATTACCGTGACCGACTCTTCACCACCAGCATCACCGGCTTCCCTGGAGTGAAGCATGTCGAAGATTCGGAAGACGGGAATCCGAAGGATTTTTCAGAGTTAATCGAGATGGCCAAGAGTTGCGAGCCGCCGACCGAACTTGAGAACGGGAGCATCGTTGGCGGTTTCGGGCATCATCAGGTGGTGGCCCTGGCCGACAAGGTGGTGAATGCCGTCAAGTCGGGGGCGATCAAGCGGTTTGTTGTGATGGCAGGTTGTGATGGCCGGCACAAGGAGCGGGGCTATTTCACCGAGGTGGCCGAGACACTCCCGAACGATGCCGTCATCCTGACCGCCGGCTGTGCTAAGTTCCGGTACAATAAACTAGACCACGGCGACATTGGCGGCATCCCCCGGTTGCTCGATGCCGGTCAGTGCAACGACTGCTACTCATTGGCCGTTATTGCTCTCAAGTTAAAGGAGGTCTTCGAGTTGGAGGACATAAATGACCTGCCCATTTCTTTCGATATTGGATGGTTCGAGCAAAAAGCCGCCGCCGTCCTGCTGGCCCTGCTTCACTTGGGTGTCAAGGGCATCCGCCTGGGGCCGACTCTGCCGGCTTTCCTTTCCCCCGGCGTCATCGATGTCCTTGTGAAGAACTTTGACATCAAGCTGATCGACGAGCCCGCCAAAGACGTCGAATTGATGATGCAGGGCCAGTAAAACGATCTCGTTGACCTCGTTAGCGAGTTCTACAAAGCGTTTGAACCAAGAGAGTGTAAAAGGCGATCAATGCAGGATTTCGTATTTAAAAAACGGGTGTATCACTATACTTTGATCTTGCCTTATTTAAGTTTTAAGCATTATGTATAGACAACGTAACACAAGCCTCCTCGCCGCACTGCTGACATTGGTATGCGCTTGGCCAAGTTTACCAAAGGCCGGTGATGCACCGCTGCGAATCACCGACATCGACGGCAAGACTCATGAGCCTTTAGCATCAGGCAAAACGAAGGCGGTGGTGTTGGTGTTCGTGCTGCGCGACTGTCCGGTGTCCAACGTCTACGCACCGGAAATGACTCGCATCCACAAGGAGTACTCAAAGAAGGGTGTTGCGATTTTCCTCGTGCATACGGATCGCGACACCGACACCAAAGCTGCCCGCGCCCATGCCAAGGAGTACAAGCTCTCTGCACCGCTTGTGCTCGATCATGATCACAAGCTCGTCCGCCGCGCCGGGGCGGTGATCACTCCGGAAGCAGCCGTGTTCGATGCCAAGGGCCACCTCGTGTACCGGGGGCGAATCGATAATCTCTATGCTGATTATGGCAAGAAACGCTTCAATACGACCCGCCACGAACTGCGTGAAACGCTCGATGCACTGCTTGCCGGCAAGTCCTTGGTCAAGCGCACCACCAAGGCGGTGGGCTGCTACATCGATTTTTCCAATGACAAAAAAGACAACAAATAAATTCATCCGCGTGAGGCTGGTACTGGCCTGTTTCGCCGCGCTGCAATCCGGCGCAACCGCTGCGGCCAAGGCCAAGCCGACGTTTACCGAGGACGTCGCCCCGATCATTTTCAACAAATGCACTGAGTGCCACCGTGACGGCCAGGCCGCGCCGTTTACCTTCAACAATTACAGCGACGTTAAGAAACGTGCCCGTCTCATCGCCAAGGTCACGCAGAAGCGTTTCATGCCGCCTTGGCTTCCGGTCGAGGGCCACGGGAAACTTCTCGATGAGCGCCGATTGAGTGCCGACGAATTGGCCACACTCAAGAATTGGCACGCCACCGGCATGGCCGAGGGCCCGGCCGACAAGATCCCCAAGCCGCCCGAGTTCGCGGGCGGTTGGTTGCTCGGCGAGCCGGACATGATCGTAAAGATGCCCAAGGCCTTCACCGTGCCGGCCGACGGGCCCGACATCTACCGCAGCTTCTGCATCCCGCTGGAGATCGAGGAGGACAAGTGGGTAGCCGGCTTCGAAGTGCGCCCCTCTGCGCGCGCGGTGTTCCATCACGTTATCATCCGCATCGACGAAAGCGGCGAGGCCTGCAAAGCCGACGGCGATGGGGGGACACCCGGATTCAGTGGCATGCGCAGCATCGGCCGGCAGTCCGGTTCCCGGAGAAGGGGTGGCGACAACGAGGTGTTCTCCGGCAGCCTTCGCGGGCTGGGCGGATGGGCCGTCGGCGGCACCCCCCGCATCTTGCCGATGGGCCTCGCGCGCAAACTTCCCGCCGGAGCCGACATCGTGCTTAACTCGCACTTCCACCCCTCCGGCAAGGGAGAGGAGGAGCAGACCACCATCGGCCTCTATTTTGCCGACAAAAAACCGGAACGCACCTTGATCGGCTTCCAGGTGCCACCCGTGTTCGGAAGCATCTCCGGTATCGACATCCCACCCGGTGAAAACGATTACGAAGTCACCAGCAAGTTTACCACCCCGGTGGATATCGAACTGATCGGTGTCGGCGCGCACATGCACTACATCGGTCGCACAGCCAAGGCCTATGCCACGCTGCCGGACGGCTTGGTCGAGCCGCTGTTCTATATAGATGACTGGGACTTCAACTGGCAGGGTGACTACATTTACGAGAAATCAATTCGTCTGCCGGCTGGCACCACCGTCGATGGCACGGTTACCTATGACAATTCTGCCGAAAATCCTTTCAATCCCTTCAGTCCTCCGCGCCGAATCCAGTGGGGGCTCGAGTCCACCGACGAAATGGGCAGCATTATTTTCACGGCCGTCCCGGTTAATGAGGCGGATCTCGACGAATTTAACGCTGCCGTCCGCCAACAAGTCATCGACGAGACCCGCCTGCTGGCTGAACGCCGATCGAGCCCGGGGCAGGCGAAGCGGCCACCGTGGCAACATCGCCGATCGCCTAGACGCCCACCTCGAGGAGTTGAACAAGAACAACAACGGCGAGATTGAGCCGGACGAAGTCGCCGACCGCTCACAACGCTATATCCGCTTCATCGACACCAACAAGGACGCCACAGTCAGCCGAAAGAAACTCAGCCGTTCGATGGTGGTGGGTTTGATGGTGGTGGAAGCGGGGGCAGAATAAGATCGGTTTAGAGCAAATCTCACACTTAAAAAGCAATTTGATTTGCGTCATTATTCATATGGTTTTGACCAGAAGACCATAACTTACACTATCTGAAAATATGATGTGGATGCTTCTACTCTTGTGATTGTTAACCGGTTTAATCTAAAAAATGATTGTTAATTTTGGTTTTATGCTCGGTCGCCGTGCGGCGAGGTGCGCTGTCGTGCTTGGTTGCTCTGTTTTGCTCGAGGCAGATTGCAAGGGGGAGAGCCTTCTGTCATTCGGCCGAGACATAAGGCCCATCCTCTCCAATAATTGCTACGCCTGCCACGGCCCCGACAAGAGCACGCGCAAGCCAAAAAAAACTCCGCTGCGACTGGACCTTGAAAAGGAGGCCCACGCTGAGTTCATTGTTCCGGGCGAACCGGAAGGGAGCGAAGTGTATCTCAGGATCATAACCGATGACGATGACGACGTCATGCCTCCATCCGACTCCATCAAAAAACTGACTCAAAAAGAGAAGGATCTGATTAGGAGATGGATCAAGTCAGGTGCGAAGTATGAGAGTCATTGGTCATACGTCACGCCGGTGCTGCCAGCACCGCCTCAGTTTGAAGACAATCCTTGGCCTCGCAATGCCATTGACAGGTTTGTTCTGGCCCGGTTGGAAAAGGAGGGGCTTGCACCGTCCAAGGAAGCAAGCCGCAGGATGCTTGTTCGGAGACTGACGTTGGACCTGACCGGTCTGCCCCCGACACTGGCAGAGGTGGAGCAATTCCTGAACGATCGTTCTCCCGACGCTTACGAAAAAGTGGTTGATCGTCTGCTTAACTCTCCTGCATACGGGGAGCACATGGCGCGCCCTTGGTTGGATGCTGCGCGGTATGGAGACACGCACGGACTCCATCTAGATAACTACCGGGAGTTTTGGCCATACCGTGACTGGGTCATTGATGCTTTCAATCAAAACAAGCCCTTTAATGAATTTGTCAGGGAGCAACTTGCTGGCGATCTTCTGCCAAATCCCAGTTCGGCCCAGTTAACAGCCACCGGGTACAACCGCGCTCATGTCACCACCAACGAAGGAGGATCCATCAAGGAAGAGGTCCTGATTCGAAATGTCATGGATCGGGTGACCACATTCGCGACTGTGTTCATGGGCATGACATCGGGATGCGCAGTTTGTCACGATCATAAGTTTGACCCGTTGAAACAAAAGGAGTTTTTTCAACTCTCTGCTTATTTCAACAGTCTGGACGGGAATCCAATGGACGGGAACAACAAGGCTCACGCGCCGGTTATTCAGTTGCCCACCGATGAACAGGAGAAGGCGATAAAGGAACATCAGGAGCAACTCTCGTTTGTTCGGCAGGAGATCCGGAAAAAACTGGATACCTCCGATTATGAGGAACCAGAGAACCCCAAGCCGCTTCCAGCGCCTCAACCTGTGGAAACAGTCTGGGCGGAGGATGATCTTCCGCCCGGGGCCAAGCCGGAGGGAGAGTGGAAGATGGTCGAGAAAGACAGCAAACTGGTTTACAGCGGTGGAAAGGCCACCGTGCAGATAGCAACAGGGTTGAAGCAGAATTTTTTCACCGGAGCCGAGAAACCGATCGTAATCGCAGACGGTGACAAATTGTTCACTTACATCTATTTGGATCCTGAAAATCCACCCAAGCAGGTCATGCTCCAGTGGAACGATGGCACATGGGAACACCGCGCTTATTGGGGTGAGAGCCTGATCGAATGGGGGAAGGATGGGACGGTAAGCCGGCGGCGCGTAGGTGAATTGCCAACCGCGGGAGAGTGGGTGAGGCTGGAGGTGGGCGCTGGTTCGGTGGGACTCAAGCCTGGAGCTAAGGTTAACGGTTGGGCATTCACTCAGTTCGACGGGACAGTTTACTGGGATCAGGCCGGGTGGGTCACATCAACCAAGGACAAACAGGAATACGTTTCCTTCAACCTTTGGCTTACGGCTTTGCGACAGGTTGAGAAACCGGCGTTGCCGGACAAACTGCTTCCGCTTATCAAGAAGGAATCCCTCAATGATTCAGGGCTTTCCCAACTTAAGGATCATTTTGTTGAGCATGTCTGCCTGAATACCCGCAAGCAATTTGAGCCTTTGCATCAGAGCATGAAAGAGTGGGAGAAGAAGATTGCTGATACCAAAAAGAATGCACCCACAACATTGGTGTGGAAGGAATTGAAAAAGCCCCGGGATGCCTATGTATTGGATCGCGGCTTGTATGACCAGCGCAGAGATAAGGTGACCCGGAAAACACCGGAATTTCTGCCGCCTTTCCCCGAAGGCGCACCCCAGGACCGCCTGGGTTTGGCCGAGTGGTTGCTGAACGGGACCCACCCTCTCACTGCGCGGGTGACTGTGAACCGTTTTTGGCAGCAGGTCTTTGGAGCGGGCATTGTCAAGACTGCCGGGGATTTTGGAATGCAGGGCGAATGGCCCACGCATCCAGAACTGCTGGATTGGCTGGCTGTCCACTTTACCCAGTCCGGCTGGAATGTGAAGGAACTGATCCGTCTGGTGGTGACCTCCTCCACCTATCGGCAAACCTCAAAGGCGTCACCAGAACTTTACGACCTCGACCCGGAGAACAGGTTGTTCGCTAGGGGGCCACGGTTTCGACTCGATGCGGAGGCGTTGCGGGATCAAGCTTTGGCACTCAGCGGGTTGCTCGTCGAAAAAGTGGGAGGCCCCGGCGTCAAACCGCCCCAGCCCGATGGGTTATGGTTCGTCGTAGGCTACACGGGTTCAAACACCGTTCGGTTTAAGAAAGACAACGGCCCGGAAAAGGTGCATCGCCGCAGCCTGTACACATTCTGGAAGCGCACGGCTCCGCCACCGCAGATGAACACCTTTGATGCGCCGTCACGGGAGGTTTGCTCAGTGTGCCGTGAACGTACGAACACGCCTTTGCAAGCGCTGCTGATGATGAACGACCCGCAATATTTTGAAGCCGCACGCGGCTTGGCTCAGCGGATCATGCAAAATGAGGGTGGCTCAATCGAGGAGCGCTTGGCCTACGGTTTCCGATTGGCCACGCTGCGGAAACCATCTGCCAGTGAAAGCAGGTCGCTCGTGTCGGCCTACAACGATTTTTACGGTGAGTTCAAGTCCAACGCCGATGCCGCCAAAGGGGCGGTTGCTGTGGGCGAGTTGTCTCCGGATTCCGGGCTTGATCCGGTTGAACTGGCAACTTGCACGATGGTCGCCAACATCATATTGAACCTGGATGAGGTGCTGAACAAGGGCTAACTCGGACAACACAAACGATAAGGTAACAAAATGGATCCAATACAAACATATCTCCAAAACCAAACACGCCGACATTTTTTCCGGAACGGCGCACTCGGTCTGGGTTCCATGGCTCTGGGGTCGCTATTGGCCAAGGATCCTGCCTTCGTGGCGCAGGCTGCCAAGCGCAACGGAGTGCCGGGGATACCCGGCCTGCCTCATTTTGCACCCAAGGCCAAGCGCGTCATCTACCTGTTCATGTCCGGTGCGCCATCCCAAATGGACATGTTTGACTACAAGCCCGAGATGGGGAAGTGGTTCGACAAGGATTTGCCGGAGTCGATTCGCATGGGTCAGAGACTCACCACCATGACATCGGGGCAGAAACGGTTTCCCGTAGCTCCGTCGATCTATAATTTCAAGAAGTACGATAACAATGAAAATGGAGCATGGATCAGTGAACTGCTGCCCCACACGGGAACCGTGGCAAAAGACTTGGCCATCCTCCGGACGGTCTATACAGAGGCCATCAACCATGATCCAGCGATCACCTATATCCTGACCGGTTTCCAAATTCCTGGCTTCGCCAGCATGGGAGCTTGGCTGAGCTACGGTCTGGGGAATGAAACTGACAACCTGCCGTCCTTTGTTGTATTGAACTCCACTTGGACGGGGCGCAAGGAGGCGCAGGCGCTCTTCAGTCGGTTGTGGGGCTCGGCGTTTCTCCCGTCCAAGCATCAGGGCGTGCTTCTTCGCTCTGCGGGCGACCCGGTGTTGTTTCTCTCTAATCCCAAAGGGGTTAGCCCCAAGGTGCGACGGCGCATGCTTGATGCCCTTGACGAGTTGAATCAACAGCAATTCAATGAAGTTGGCGATCCGGATGTACAGGCGCGAATTGCCCAGTATGAAATGGCATTCCGCATGCAGTCCTCTATACCGGAACTTACCGACCTGAAAAAAGAGCCAGACTCAACATTTGAAAAATACGGGCCTGACTCGAAAAAGGAGGGAACCTTCGCCTACAACTGCCTGATGGCTCGGCGTTTGGCCGAAAGGGGCACGCGATTCACCCAGATTTTCCACCGAGGCTGGGACCAGCATTTCAAGCTGCCCAAGGATCTACCAAACCAGTGCCGCGACATTGATCAACCTGTTGCTGCCCTTATCAACGACCTGAAGGAACGCGGCTTGCTCGATGACACACTGGTTGTGTGGGGTGGGGAGTTTGGTCGAACCATCTATTGCCAGGGAGAATTAACCAAGACCGAGTACGGCCGGGATCACCATCCCAAGTGCTTCACCATGTGGATGGCTGGGGGTGGTGTCAAACCGGGGATAGTCCACGGCGAAACTGACGAATTCAGCTATAACGTGGTTCATAAACCCGTTCACATCCATGAGATCAATGCCACCATCCTTCACCTGTTGGGCATTGATGCCTGGCGGTTCAGCATGCCCGTCCAAGGGCTCGATGCCCGGTTGACTGGGGCCACCCGGGCTGAACCAGTAAGCGAAATCATGCTTTAGTGAAAACCACTTTAAAATATGTATAACATTCCACACGGCGGCTTTTTCAATAATGGGGCTGAGACAGCAAAACGAAAGTGTAACGTGGGCACGTCCAAGTGGCGCCAAATCGGTGACGCCATCGATATTGCTAAGGATTACCGAACCGATGTTTACTGGGGCGGCGAGGTAGTGTGGTGCTACACCGACTGGGCACGGCGGTTTGATCAGCGCAACTACCCGATCAGCCGTAAACGGGCCGAGGTGAGGTTTTGTAGTCAGCGATTTTGTCGGCATGGTTTGAGGATGAGAGAGATTAGGTGTTCCCGCAGAGTTATTACCGGGTGAGGGTGGTGGAGTAGACCTTATTTGCGTCTAATCGCCACGGTTTCGCAATGTTTTAGGGGTTTTTGGTGTAGAAGCCGAAAAAGTGTGACCAAAGGTGTGACCGAGAAAACACTGAAAAATTAAGTCATTGGTAATCAATTGGTTAGAGACACATGTAATGAAACACCTCCTACTCACAACGATCGCAGCCGTGGTGCTGGTGGATTGTAGGG
>JACNJE010000063.1 GCA_014382705.1 Verrucomicrobiota bacterium
ACTCTCCTCTCAACCCTTTCCAACCCTTCGGTGTCCTTTTTTATGAGTCAACACGCCGCAAAAAAGAACGCGTTTTTCGCCAAAGTTCTCGGTTGCAATTGGTTTCGAGGCCGTTATGTTTCCCGGCTCTTTTGGTTTGAGACAATTCGGGACCATAGCCTACAACGCATTCATGGAGGTGGCACAGCAGCCGGTTTACCTGTTGCTGATGGCGGCTTCCTGCTTTTTTTGCGTTTTTCTTTCGGTGGTTCCGTACTTCGGCTTCGGGGACGATATCCAGATGGTCAAGACCAGCACGCTCGCGGTCATGTTGGTGACGGGCTTGTTCGGGGCGGTCCTGTGCGCCTCCTCGTCGGTTGCGCGGGAGATTCGCACCGGCACGGCACTGGCGGTGCTGTCGAAACCGGTGGGCCGGGCGCGGTTCCTTCTCGGCAAGTATGCCGGGTTGTCCGGCGCGCTGGCGCTGCTGGTGTACGCCAACCTGGTCGCCTGCCTGCTGGCCAGCCGGATGGCGTACGATGCCTACGGCTCGGCCGACACCTCTTCCTTTGGCGTCTATAGTCTCGGCGGGCTGCTGGCGGCCTTTGTGGTTGGCGGCTTCCTGAATTATTTCCTGCAACTCCGCTTCGTGATCACGACGGTGATCGCGATGGTGATCTTGACCACGGCGATGTCGGTGATCATTTTCGTTTCCGAACCGGCGACGACCGGTGCCAGCGCGGATCCGCGCGTGGTGGATTGGCGGTTGATCTCGGCGTCGGTGCTGATCCTGTTTGCGGTGCTGATCCTGACGGCGCTGGCGCTGGCCTGCTCGACACGGCTCGAGTTGTTGCCGACGCTGGCGATCTGCTCCGGGGTGTTGTTTCTCGGGCTGATGTCCGACTGGCTGTATTTGCAGCGGGTGGAGGAGGGTTCGTGGTGGGCCTCGATCCTTTACACCGTGACGCCCAACTGGCAAAATTTTTGGCTAGCCGACGTGCTGGAAGGCGAAGGGGTGATTCCCACCCGGTACATTGGCCAAGCGTTTGGATACCTTGTCGGCTACGTGGGGGCAACCTTGTCGGTTGCCCTCTGGTTGTTTGAAGATCGTGAACTGACGTAATGCAGCAGCAAACTTCATCAAAACTGGGAATGATCAACAGCCTCGCGCTGTTGCTCGTCACCATCGCGGCGCTGTTCCTGTCGCAGGGAGCCCAAACCACGGCCGGCCTGGCCGCGGTACTGCTTCTGGGCATCGGGACGGTGATCGGGTTCTTCGCCTTTATCCATTCGCACCTTATCGATCGCGAGCGGCAGGAGGAACTGGAGATGCAGGCGCTGGACCAGTCCCGTGGCGACCAGTCGCTCTTTGCCGGGGCCGCGGAGGATGCCTACCCGGCGCGCAACGCGCGGCGGCAGTTTGAGAAATGGGTGGTGCCGGGCTTTACGGTGCTGGTGCTGCTTGGCCAAGCGCTTGGCCTGTCGTGGCTTTTAGGTGAACTGACCGGGGCCAAGGAGACTGGAACCGGGGGCGGCGCAGTGCTGTCGATCATGTTCTTCGCCCTGTTCATGATCGTCCTGTTCATGATGGGCAAATACTCGGCCGGCCTTGCCAGGATGGACGGGCAGGAAATGCTGCGCCCGGGCGCGAACTACCTGCTGCTTGGCTCGGTGGTGTGCACGGCGGCGGTGGCGTCCCTGACGGCTTCCCACTTGGGCTACCACGGTTGGGACCATGTGATCGCATGGATCCTGTTCGCGGTGGTCGCGATTGCCGCCGTGGAAAACGGGATCACGCTCATCCTCGAGATGTACCGGCCAAGGGTGGACGGCAAAAAGGCGCGCTTGATTTACGACAGCCGGTTGATCGGTCTGCTTGGCCAACCGGGGGGGTTGATCTCCACCGCGGCGCAGGCGATGGACTACCAGTTCGGCTTCAAGGTGTCGGAGACTTGGTTTTACCGCTACATCGAGCAAAAGCTGGCACTCATCCTCGCGATCCAGTTTGTGGTGCTGTTTCTGAGCAGCAGTTTCGTGGTGATCCACTCCAACGAGAAGGCGCTGCTGGAGCGGAATGGCAAAATACAGGAGGAGGAGCTCATTCCCGGTTTTTACCTCAAGGCACCTTGGCCAATCGACAAGGTGTATCGATTCAAGACCGACCAGATTCAGTCCTTCACGCTGGGCGTGGTGGATGACCAGCACGACGAGGCCAAGCCGGGAGGCGAAGTGCTGCTGTGGACCACGGCACACAATCACGGTTCCGGGATGGATCAGGAGCAGAATTTCAACATGATCGTGGCCAGCAGGGATCCCGATGCCGATAGCGCCCCGGGTGCGGTTCCCATGAACCTCCTCACGGTGAGCATCCCAGTGCATTACCGCATCAACGACTTGAAGGCATGGATCACTCACAATGCCAATGCCGGGTCACTGCTTCAGAAACTGGCCATGCGTGAAGTCACCCGATACCTAATCGGTGCGGATATTGACGAACTGATGGGCCCCGGCCGCGTCTCCGCCCAGGAGACCTTGAAACAAACAATCGATGCCCAAGCAAAAGCCCGCAACCTGGGCGCGGAAGTCCTGTTTGTGGGCCTGCAGGACATCCATCCGCCCGTCGGCAAGACTGAACCGAAGGATACGGGAGGCGTTGCGGAGAAATACGAGGAGGTCATCGTGGCCCAGATGAACGCCGAGTCGAACCGGCTGGTCGCCCTGCGCTACAGCGCCGGCAAGGTGCCGCAGGCACGCGCCAGCGCCGCCGAGATTCTGGCCAAGGCGAGGAGCGAAAGCACCTACAAGGTGGCCATTGCCGAGGCGGAGGCCAAGCGCTTCGCCAACCAGGTCGCCGCCTTCCAGAGCGCGCCGTCGGTTTACAAGACCCGGATGAAACTGGAGAGCTTCAAGGAAGCCACGGTCGGTTCGCGCAAGTATATTTTGTCAGACCCGGCCAACCGGGATGTCATCAACCTCGAGTTGCAGGATCAACTGAGAAAAGACCTGCTCAACGTAACCGTCGAACAAGACAACTAACCCAGCCAATTTAAAACCAATGAAAAAAAATCATATCACCCTGACGATCGGCGCGATCCTCGTGATCATTTTCGGCTTTATGCTGCTGACCTTTCAGGTGCGCCACACCGAGGTGGCGATCCGCGAGACCATCACCGGATCTGCCAGCAACATCGGCGAAGGATTTAAATTTCGCTTCCCCTGGCCCATCAACGAAATTCACAAGTTCGACAAGCGCGTCCAAAGCTCGGATTGGGTGTTTGCAACGACCAACACCAAGGAGGGCAAGCCGATCCTGGTGAAAGTGTTCGCCACCTGGAAAATCAGTGACGCATTGAAGTTCTTCCAGACGTTCGATGGTGACTTGGCCGAGGCCAACAGCAAGCTTGAGGACATCGTGCGCAGCGCCCAAACCGCCGTCATTGCCGACTACACCTTCGAGCAGATCGTGAACACCGACCCTGAGCTCCTCAAGTTGGAGGAGATCGAGGATAAAATGCGCGAAAAAGCGAGCAAGGGCATGATCAATTCCGGCATCGAGATCAAGATGGTGGGCATCAAGCGACTGGGCCTGACGGCGTCGGTGACCGAGGCAGTGTTCGGGCGCATGAAGGCCGAGCGCCAGGCACACATCGAGAAGGTCAAGGCAGAGGGCGAACGCGAAGCCAAGATGCTCACGGCCGAGGCCGACCTGAAAGCAAACGAGATTCTGGCGCAGGCCGAGGCCCAGGCCAAGGTGTTGCGCGGTGAAGCCGAAGCCGCCTCCGCCAAGTATTACAAGGAGTTCGAAAAGAATCCCGAACTGGCCAATTTCCTGTTCAACCTCAATGCACTGGAAGGGTCACTCAAGGATAACGCCACGTTGATCCTCGACCCGAACACCCCTCCTTTCAACCTGTTAACCCAGCCGGACAAGGCGTCCAAGGAATAACCCCGTGAGCGACGAGGAAACACAACCGCACGGCAGTGAAACTCCCGCCGGGGAGCATCACGATACCCGTCCCACCCAGGTCGTGGAGGATGCCCGCGCCCGCGCGCTGGCCGAGGCGCTGCAGAGCAGTTTCAAGGTCATTCGCGTGCTCATGGTGGTGTTAGCGGTCGCCTTCCTCGGTTCCGGCATCACGAAGGTGGGCAGCGGCGAGCAGGGGTTGCTGCTCCGGTTCGGCAAGTACCAGTCCCCTCCCCTTGGCCCGGGTCTGCATTTTGCCTGGCCCAACCCGATTGACCAGATCGTAAAGGTGGATGTCAGCGAAGACTTCAAGATTACCTCCGATGTCGGCTGGCGCACCTCGGAGAGCGAGAACCCGGAGGAAAGCTTTAATTTCGACCCGGGATATGCCGGGTACACATTGACTGGTGATGGCAACACGGTGCACATCAAGGCGGTCATGAATTTCAAACTCGAAAAATCCAAGGAAGCCATCACGGCCTATGCGTTTGATTTCGACGATGTGACCGGTTTTCTCCAGTCGGCACTGGACAACGCGGTGTACCACGCCTCCGCCAGCCGAAGTGCGCTGGACGCATACACCACCGGAAAGAGAATATTAGAGGAGGACATTCTAAATCGAATCAAAAAGGTTGTTAACGAGGCACACGAACTTCCGATAACGGAGATTACGCTGACGACGCTCGTTGATATTCCGGGGGGCGTCAAGTCTGACTACGAGGCTTTCCTCACGTCTGAGTCGGAAAGACAGGAGAAGGTTAAGAAAGCCCGAGGCGACGCTGCGAGAATTGTTGCCAAGGCCGAAGGCGACGCCAAGGTGATTTTAAGCGGTGGGGAAACCACAAAACACCAACTGTTGACCTCGGTGGAGGCCGAGGCCCGGTCGTTCGCCGAGCAACGGCCGTATTACGAGAGCAACCCGGAGCTGTTCCGGCAGCGTCTGCTTACCAGGACCATGCAGCGGGTGCTCACCAACGCGGTCGACGTCTTTTACCTCTCCGGCCGCCAGCCGCGCATCTGGCTGAACCGCACGCCGCAGAAGCCGAAACTGAAAGAAGGGGGCGCGCCCTGATTCACGAAACCAAGCGCTTGGCCAAGCGCTGCAACACAGACTCAACATGCAAGTTTCATCCCTATTAAGCCGGAAGGAAATCCACGAACACCATCACGATCATGACCACGACCCTGATCATGATTGTGGCCACGATCATGAACACACCAACTTTCGGATGACGACCATGGTCGCCGGCGTGGTGTTCATCGCCAACTCCTTCTTCATGCAGTGGTTTGCCGGCACGGACAACCAGATGGCTGGCATCAGCGCTTTCATTGGCGCCATGATTCTCGGATTCCCGATCCTGCGCCTGGCCGTGAAGGACATTACCCGCGGCATGCTGACCATTAATGAGCTGGTTGCCATCGCGTTCCTCGCGGCGATCGCCTCCGGCGAGTCGCAGCTGGGCGGCTACCAGACGGCCGGTATCGTGGCGTTTTTCATGCTGCTGGGTGAGTTGATCGAGACCCGCACCGCTGCCGGCGCGCGCGCCTCGATCGCGTCGCTCGTCAAGATGACCCCGACCAAGGCCCGGCGCATTGTCGGCAACGACGAGGAGGAGGTCGCCGCCTCGGAACTGAAGGTGGGCGACAAAATCCGGATTCGCCCCGGCGACAATGTTGCGGCCGACGGTAAAATCGTCAGTGGCCAAGGCTCGATCAACCAGGCCAACATCACCGGTGAGTCGCTCCCCATCGACAAAAGCAGCGGCGACGAGGTGTTCGCCGGCACGACCAACCTCAACGGCGTGCTCGAGGTCGAAGTGACCCGCGCCGGGGAGGACACCACCTTTGGCCGCGTGCGTGACCTGATCCTTTCCGCTGAGCAGACCAAGCTGCCGATCATGCGGATCATCGACCAATACATGGGCTACTACACGCCGCTCGTGCTGGTGATCGCCGGTATCGTCTGGTTTTTCACCGGGGACATCGAGCGCGTGGTTTCCGTGTTGGTCATCTCCTGCCCGTGTGCGTTCATCCTCGCCTCGCCAACGGCGATGGTCGCTGCGCTGGCCTCGGCCGCCCGGCTGGGCGTGCTCATCAAAAACGTCGGCGACATCGAGATCGCCGCGCGCATCAACGCCTTTGTGTTCGACAAGACCGGCACGCTGACCACCGGCGAGCTGGCGGTCAGCCGCTTGGCCCCGCAGGGCGACGTCAAGCCGGCCGAGCTGCTCAAGGTCGCCGCCACGGCGGAGAAGTTTAGCAACCATCCCACGGCAAAGGCCCTCGCCAACCTGGCTGCCGAGGCTGGGCTGACTCTGGCCGACCCGGGCGATTTCAAGGAGACCGCCGGCCGGGGCGTGCAGGCCAGCGTGGACGGCGCGAACATCGTGATTGGCCGCGCACAGTGGCTGCGCGACAACGGTGTCAACGATGATTTTGAAACCAAGGTCGACCTGAAGGAGGCCGAGGGCTACAGCCTGTTGTTCGTCGCACGCGACGGCGTCTGCATCGGCTGGATCGGCCTGCAGGACGCCACCCGCGGCGAGGCCAAGGAGGCGCTGGCTGACTTGCTCGAATCCGGCGTGCAGCGTGTGGCGATGGTTTCCGGCGACCGCCAGCCGGTCGCGGCCCGGGTGGCGGCGGAGATCGGCTGCGGCGAGGTCGTGGCCGAATGCCTGCCACAGAACAAGGTCGACTTCGTCACCGACCTGAAGAAACGCGGCTACCGCGTGGCGGTGATTGGTGACGGGGTGAATGACGCCCCGGCGTTGGCCGCCGGCGACATGGGCGTGGCCATGGGCGCGGCCGGCAGCGAGGTAGCCATCCAGAGCGCCACCATCGCACTGATGAACAGCGACCTTCGCCGGCTGCCGTTCCTCGTGCGCCTGTCCCGCAATACCCGTTCGGTCATTAACCAAAACTTCCTGTTTGGCATCCTGTTCATCATCCTCGGCATGGCGGCCGCCAGCTACGGGATCATCAACCCGATCGTCGCGGCGATCCTGCACAACGCCGGCTCGCTGATCGTGGTGTTCAACAGCGCGCGGCTGGTTCGGGAGGGCGAGGAACTGGCTTCGTTCGATCCGGAACCGGCCCCGGCCGACCCCGGGGGTGCGGCCGGCATGACGACCCAGCCTGCCTGACGGGTTACATGAGCTGCGCCTGGCCAAGCGCTTGGCCAAGCGCGGACGACACAGTTATGAGTTCAAACGAAACGGTCATCTCCGCGCAGGGCCTGACCAAGGTGTTCAAGGATTTCTGGGGCCGGTCCAAGGCGCTTGCCGTCGACGGCATCGATTTCGAGGTGCGGCGCGGCGAGGTGTTCGGCCTGCTCGGCCCGAACGGCTCCGGCAAATCCACCACGGTGAAGATTCTGCTCGGCCTGCTGTACCCGACCCGCGGCCGCATCACGGTGTTCGACCATTCGCCGCGCCACGTGCAGACCAAGGCGCGCATCGGCTACCTGCCGGAGGAGTCGTACCTGTACCGCTACCTCAATTCCGACGAGACGATCGACTTCTTCGGCAGCCTGTTCCACATCGACTCGAAGGAGCGCCGCGACCGTGCCGATCAACTCATCGAGATGGTCGGGCTGGACAACGCCCGCCGCCGGCACGTCGGCGAATTCTCGAAGGGCATGCAGCGGCGGATCGGCCTGGCGCAGGCACTTATCAACGACCCCGACCTGATCGTCCTCGACGAGCCGACTTCCGGGCTTGACCCGATCGGTTGCCGGGAAATCAAGGATTTGATCCTTACCCTCGCTGAGCGCGGCAAGACGGTCATCCTGTCGAGCCACCTGCTGGCCGATGTGGAGGATGTCTGCGACCGGGCGATGATCTTGTACGGCGGGCGCGTGCAGGCGATGGGCACCATGAGCGAGTTGCTGGCCAACCGCGATGCCACGCGCATCACCGCGCCGACCCTCTCGCGCGACACAATGGAGCGGGTGCTGACGCTGATCCGCGCCGACACCGGCTCGGAGGAGGTGCGCGTGGACAACCCGACGCAGAACCTCGAGAGCCTGTTCCTGAACATTGTCGAGCAGGCGCGCCGCAAGGAGTCGGAGACGTCCGGGGCGACCTCCGGCCATCGCGTGGCCGACTACCTGCGCGGCGATGCCGCAGGCGACCGGGCCGACCGCGTGCTCGACCACCTCACCCGCGCCGCGGACGGGCCAACGGCTGGCCAAGCGCCGGAAGTGGCCACGGCGGCGGAGACGGTCGCCCACGACAAGCTGGCCGGCTTGGCCAAGGCCGAACCGGTCCCGAAAGCCAAGGTCGCCCCGGGGAAGGGGGAGAACCTCGACAAGGCCAACGAGAAGCTGGGCGGCCTGCTCGGCGACTGATTGTTCCGCCGAGAACCAAACGCCATGTGGCCCGTTGCCAAGCAGACTCTGAAAGCCGCCGTCCGGTACCGGTTTGTCGTGGCGCTTGGCCTGGCGCTGCTGGTCATCGTGTTCGGCGTGCCGCTGCTGCTGAAGAGCGACGGGACGGCCAAGGGCACCGTGCAGCTGGTGCTCACCTACACGCTCGGCGCCACCACCGCGCTGCTGGGCATCGCCTCGTTGTGGATGGGCTGCGGCACGCTGGCCCGCGAGATCGAGGACAACATGATGCAGATGGTCGCCGTCAAGCCGATCGCCCGCTGGCGGGTGTGGCTCGGCAAATGGCTCGGCATCATGATCCTCAACGCCGCGCTGCTGGTGCCGACCGGCCTGGCGGTTTACTTTCTCATCGAGGCCCGCGCCAGCTCCCTCGAAAACGCGGAGGAACAGGCCAAGCTGCGCAACGAGGTGCTGGTCTCTCGCAGCAGCGTGCGCGAACCCATTCCGGAATGGGCGGATTGGCGCGCAGGCACAAAATTCCCCCGGCAGCGGGCGTACGCCTATGCCAAGCTGGTTGCACAGGGCAAGAGCGAGAATCAGTACACCTCCGGCGAACAGTCTTTAATAGACAGTATCACACTGCCGGAGCATGGGCTTTCGTTACGGCCCGAATACACGCAGTTAATTGAGCAGGCAGCGAAAAACCCGGCTGCCGAGGTGCTTGCGGATATTGAAGCGCTTGAGCATCAGGCGCTGCAGTTTGCCAAGGGCAGTCGGGAGATTGTCCTGCCGGGCCAGATGATCAACTGGGAGTTTAAGATCGACCCGGACGAGGTGGATCGCATCAACGAAAAACCGATCTACCTGCGGTTCAAGTTCAACGCCGGCGACGAGTACGACCCCAAGTCGCACCTTTGCTTGTGGAGCGTCGGCCGGGGAACGAGCAAGCGGTGGCCGCTGGATGGTGAGTTCGAGGAGATGACCATCGGCTCCAACGTTTTTCACGAGATTAAGCTTGAGCGGGTCGGGGGCATCGTGCCGGACAAGGGCGCGAATCGCGGCCTGATTCGCGTTAACTTCGCCAACTTAAACGACAAGCCGATCGTGTTCCCGATGGATGACGGGCCGATGATCCTGTATCACGACGGAGGGTTCGGGACGAACCTCATGCGCGGGTTGCTGATCATCTTCTTCTGGCTGGGGCTCATCTGTGCCATCGGCCTGATGGCGTCGAGTTTCCTCTCCTTCCCGGTGGCCACCTTCATGTCGTTCGGCATCCTGCTGATCTCGGCCTCCACCGGGACGCTCGAGCAGATCGTCGAGGAGGAGGGCATCACCGGCATCAACCATGAGACTGGCAGGAAGGATGAATCGTCGTCATTGGACAACGTGGCGATCCTCTTCTCCAAGACAGTGCTGTCGGTCACCGATCTGGTTTGGGGCTACTCGCCGGTGGACCACCTCAGCTCCGGCCGGACGATCTCGTGGACCACGCTGGCGACCGCCTTCACCGGGATCATCCTCCTGATGGGCGGCCTGGTTTCGGCGTTAGGGGTCTATATGTTTCAGCGCCGTGAACTGGCGCTGCCGAATCCCACGGCCTCGATGAACTGACGCGATGAAACTCCAAGGCAAGGCGTACAAGTTCATTTTGCTGCTGCTGATCGCGGCGTTCCTGCTGGGCACCCGCACCAGCCAGCGGACGATGAATGAGTTCCGCAAGGAGAATAAACTGACCCACACCGAGCCGGTTGAGAATCTGCCGCCGACGCTGGCCCTCACCACGGTCGTGCTGGGCGGTTTTCGCGGGCTGATCGCCAACGTCCTCTGGGTGCGCGCCATGCAGATGCAGGAGGACGGCAAATTTTTCGAGATGGCCCAGCTGGGCGACTGGATCACCAAGCTGCAGCCGCACGCCGACCACGTCTGGCGCGTCACGGCGTGGAACATGTCGTACAACATCTCGGTCAAGTTCGACGGCATCAAGACGCCGCACATCCGGTGGCACTGGGTGCGCCGCGGCATTGAGCTGATCCGCGACGACGGTCTGATTTACAACCCGAACAGCGCCCATCTGTACCATGAGCTGGCGTGGCATTTTCAGCACAAGGTCGGCCACAACCTCGACGACGCGCACCGGTTTTACAAGATGGCGTGGTGCACCGAAATGATGAACGACCCCGGCCCCGATGGCCGTCTCGGCACCGAGGATGACATATTTGAAGGCGGCGTCATCGGAGGGCGGCGCGACGGCTACCTCGACCTGCTCGACCCGCAGACCGACGCGGATCGCCGCCGGCTCAAGCGCCTCAACGAGGTCTTCAAGATGACCCCGGAAAAAATGAAGGCGGTCGATGATCAGTGGGGGCCGCTCGAGTGGCGGCTGCCCGATGCCCACGCCATCTACTGGGCGCAGCAGGGCATCGAGAAGGTCACGGGTCGATTCGATTTGGACCGTGACGGCGTCCTAAACGTCGACGAGGAAAAGGCCGCCGGGGGCGATTTTCTCAAGCTGCGGCGGGTTATTTACCAGGCACTGCAGCAGGCCTGCATGCAGGGGAGATTGATCACTCAGCCGCCCAACTTCAACTACGGCTGGAACGTCGATCTTGTGCCCCGGGCCAACGAGTCGTACGAAAAACAAATGGAGGCCAAGCGCCAGGAGGACGCCGCCTCCAACACCGATACCGGCCTGGCCGAGCACATGAGCACCGGCCATAAGAACTTCCTCCGCAGTGCCGTCTATTTTCTCTACGTGTACAACCGCAAGGATGATGCGGCCAAGTGGTATAAGTACATGGTCGATTTGTATCCCCAGTCCATTCCGGTTCCGGGCCTGAGCCTTGATGAGTACTGTGTTTCGCGCGTGCAGGAGGACGCCGGGGAGACGGACCACAATCAGACCAAAAACGTCATCGGCGGACTGCTGCTGCAGGCTTTCCAGTATGCCGCGGTTGGCGAGGACGACCAGTTCGTCGGCCACAAGTCGCTCGCCATCCAGTTCCACAACCGGTTCCAGAAGGAGATCGGTATCAGCACCAACCGCGTCGGCCTGCCGCCGTTCAAGGAGCTTGAGCGGCAGGTGTTGGACGATCTTTTCCGGCCCAACAGTCCCCTGATGCACCCGATCCTGCTTGAGCAGCTGCGTCTCGTACTCAAGCTGCCGGAGGAGTACGGCAAGGATCTCGAGCCGTTCCCCGATCCGCAGCAACCGGCCCAAGGCCCCGCACCGGAGCCGCAACCGGCCACTGCTCCAAATCCAAACTAACCCGCTTGGCCAAGCGGACGTGCGCGGGTAGGCTCGGATCTCAACCTTGCCGCGATGCTGGCCAGACACACCATCCTTTCGGCCGTGCTGCTTGGCCTGCCACTCGGTGCGCTTGGCCAAGCGGCGCAGTCGCCGCCGGCCGCTTGGTTCGCCATCCGCGTGGTGGACGAGGAGACCCAACGCGGCGTCCCGCTGGTCGAGCTCGAGACCGTCAATCACATTCGCTTTTACACCGACAGCAACGGGTGGGTGGCGTTTCACGAGCCGGGGCTGATGGATCGGCAGATTTTTTTCCACGTTCGCAGCCACGGCTACGATTACCCGAAGGACGGCTTTGGCTATCGCGGCGTCCGGCTCAAGACCACGCCCGGCACCGAGGCGGTGCTGAAGCTCAAGCGCCTCAACATCGCCGAGCGGCTGTATCGCGTCACCGGCGCTGGCATCTACCGGGACAGCTTGCTGCTGGGCCGAAGCGCGCCGATCGAGCGGCCGCTGCTCAACGGCGCGGTGTTCGGCTCCGACAGCGTCGTGACCACGGTTTACCGGGGCAAGCTCCATTGGTTTTGGGGCGACACCAACCGCCCGTCCTATCCGCTGGGCAACTTTCATGTGCCGTTCGCCACCTCGCCGCTCCCCGGCGACGGCGGACTCGACCCCGCCCTCGGCGTCAACCTTACCTACGCTGTCGGAAAAAATGGTTTTGCGAGGGAAGCCGCCAAGATGCCCGGCAAGGGGCCGACGTGGATCGATGGCCTCGTGGTGTTGCCGGATGAAAACCGGCAGCCCCGCATGGTGGCACAGTACGTGAAAATCAAGGCGCCACTGACCGTGTACGAGCGCGGCGTGGTGCAGTTCGACGACGAGCAGCAGCAGTTCGCCCACCGCACCACATTCCCCGAAGATGCGCCGCTCTTTCCCCACGGGCACCCATTCCTGCACCGTGCAGAGGACGGGCGCGACTACGTTTACTTCGCCGGTGGCCTGCCGCAGGTGCGCGTCCGCGCGACGCTCGACAGTTATCTCGATCCCGCCCAATACGAGACGTACACCTTCCTGCAACCCGGTTCCGGAAACGAGGTGCAGCGCAACTCGGACGGCAGCCTGCGGTTCAAGTGGCGGCGCGGCCTGCCCAAGCTCGATCCCAAGCAAGTGAAACAATTGATCGATGACGGCAAGATCGCCGCCGGCGAATCCCCGCTCCATCTGGTCGATGTCGAGACCGGCAAGCCAGTGCTCACCCAGCACGGCTCGGTTTACTGGAACGTCCATCGGCGGCGCTGGGTGATGATGATCTCGCAGTCGTTCGGCGCGTCGATGCTCGGCGAGATTTGGTTCGCCGAGGCCGCGCGACCGGAAGGCCCGTGGGCCTACGCCCGGAAAATCGTCTCCCATAACGACTACAGTTTCTACAACCCCAAGCAGCACCCCTACTTCGCCAAGGATGGCGGACGCACCCTGTTTTTCGAAGCCACCTACACGGCCAGCTTCTCCGGCAACAAGCACCCGACGCCGCTCTACGACTACAACCAAATCATGTACCGCCTCCAACTCGACGACCCCCGGCTGAACCTCCCGGTGCCGGTTTACGAGCGGCCAAGCGCCGCCGGGGCAACCTGGTCGATGGTGCGCCACGGCAACGCCGCTCCCTGGTTTTTCGCCCTGCCCCAGCCGACCGAAGGGACGATCCCGATCGGCCGTGACGAAAAAACCGGCCGCCTCGTGCGCTTGGCCAAAACCGCCGATGCCCTTTTCCACGCCGCCGCCGATCCCGCCGCGCTTGGCCAAGCGTATCTCCAGCCGCTCCACGAATGGACGCGAACCCATCAGGACCAAGCGGTTTACTCCTACGGCACCAACTCTCCCGACAACGGAAACTGGCACCGGTCGCCCAAGCCGCTCGGCCACATCTGGCCCGTTCCCAGCGAACTTCAGACCGCCAAATGACCCGCTCGGCCAAGCGGGAAGCCCCTTCGGCTCTTATCGAAAGTACAAACAAACCGAAAATGAAGCAGTCTCGATATGCTGAATAACGACCAAAAACCGCCTCCAATGCCTTAAATGATGAAAATAAGGAAAGTACACTTGACTTAAATCGAAATTTAAGACAATTAGCCCCTGTGTTGGTGTCTGAATCTGAAATAATTGCCATCCTTCGCCAAATGAACCCTTGGTGGCAGGGTGAGAGTGTTCCTGATCTGCCGCAGTGGCGGCGGGCGGCGTACAAAGAATTGGATTTATGGCTTCGGAAGCCTCCGGCACCGCGTGCGGTGTTGTTAAGCGGTGCCCGGCAAATCGGAAAAACAACATTGTTCCTGCAATCGATCGAAGGGCTTTTGGTGGGGGAAGTTCATCCCGGGAACGTGCTGTATGTGACATTTGACCATCCTCTCTTGAAGTTAACCGGTCTAGATGAGGTTCTGAGACTTTGGCGATCCATCGAGGCAAAACAGTCGGGGTTGGAGTATGTTTTTGTCGATGAAATCCAGTTGCTCCCGGATTGGCAAATTTGGGTGAAGCATCAAGTGGATTTCAACAAAGGAAGGAGGATCGCGCTCACGGGTTCGGCCACGCCATTATCTATGCTAAAGCAGGAGAGCGGGGTCGGGCGTTGGCATACGATTCGACTGGCGACGTTGTCCTTTTTTGAGTTTCTGCGGATTCAGAAAAAGCAGGAGCCAAACTTGCCAGAGGTGCCTTCGCTCACAGGGTTGTTTAAATGGAATGAAGGGGACTTCTCGAAGACGGGCACCATTGCAGAGCCACTTGCGGCGCAGTTTCACGAGTATTTGCAGCGGGGCGGATTTCCCCAATGCGCCTTGGCGTCCACGGTGACGTGGGCACAAAAATTATTGCGTGAGGACATCGTGGACAAGGTGCTGAAACGCGACATGACAGCACTATTCGGTGTTCGACGGGTGGTTGAGTTGGAGCATACTTTTTTATACCTGTGCCTGCATGATGGCGGACAATTGGATATCCCAACCCTTTGCAAAAATCTGGGTGTCAAAAAACCGACTGCCAAAAACTTTGTTGAACTATTGGCTGCTGTTCACCTAATTCACAAATTATCACCGCTCGGATACGGCAAGGAAGTGTTACGCGGAAAACACAAGGTGTATTTGGCCGATGCCGCAATCGGGCCGAGCGTGCTCTCCAAGGGCCGGGCCTTGCTTGAGGACGAAACTCAACTTGGCAAAGCTGTCGAAACTGCCTTCTTCAAGCACGTGTTCACCCGCTATTACAAAGGGAACGTGACGTTCGCGTATTGGCGTGGCAAAAAGAACCACGAAGTGGACATCGTGGCGGAAGTCAATGGGCGCCTGATTCCGTTCGAGGTAAAGTACCGGGGCAAAAACACGAATGCTGATGACCTGACCGGTCTGCGGGAATTTTGCGTGAGCAAAAACGTTCGTCGCGGTTATGTCATCACCCGCCGGTTGTCTGATTTTGGTGTGTTGCGGCAGCAGGAAAAAGGAGTCGATTTTGAATTGCTGAAACTGCCCGCGCCGCTGGCCTGCTACTGGCTCGGCCGATCCGAGTTGAACTCAGCCAGCTACGCCGAATAATGCCACGGCACGTCGATCACAGAATGCCGGTTTTCAGCACAATTTCTAAGTGAACCTTTTTCGGTCAGTATTGTTGGTTGGGATGCTTGCCGCTTGGCCGGGCGCTTGGGCGTGGGAATGGCGGACGGTGACGATACCCGGTGCGGACGATGCTGCCCGGCTGGCCGGGGTTGGCTGGTATCGCTGCTGGGTGAAGGTGCCGGACAACTGGGCGACGCTTGGCGGGCGCGATCTTTGGGTGGAATCGGTCACGCTGACGGTCGACTCGAGCCACGCCGCGCACGAGGTGTTCCTCAACGGCAATCGCCTCGGCGGCGCAGGCAGCTTCCCGCCGGATGCCAAGCCGAGCGACGGCTTGGCCAAGCGCTACAAAGTGCCGCCGGGCAGCTTGGCCAAGGGCAAGTGGAACGAGCTGGCCATCAAGGTTTTAAACCGCGACGGCGAGGGGAGGTTCCGGGGCAGCGGGCCGTCGATTCAGGGCTATTTCCTCGAGTGCCTGTTCAGCGGCGAGTGGGAATTCCGGCCCGGCCCGGAGCCGGCGCTTGGCCAAGCAGTTGAGGCCAAGCCAAGCCGCGCGGCTTACGACCAATTTCACGAGGCCAGCCGCGTGCTGTTCGAGGCACAGACGCTGGTGCACGGCGAGCGGCTCAGCCCGGGCGAGAGCCTTGCGCGGTTCGAGCTGGCCGACGGCTTGGCGATCGAGACCGTGCTGCACGAGCCGTTGGTCGCGCAGCCGACGCACGTCAGTTTCGATGCGCGCGGGCGGCTGTGGGTTTCGCATTACGTGCAGTACCCGTACCCGGCCGGGCTGCGGCAGATCAGTCGCGACAAATATTACCGAGCCAAATACGACCGCCAGCCGAAGCCGCCGCCGCATCACACGCCCGGTCGCAGTCGCGTCACCGTGCACGCGGACACCGACGGCGATGGCGCTTACGACACGCACACGGTTTTCGCCGACAAACTCGGCTTGGCCAACGCCGCGCTGCCCGGCCGTGGCGGGGTCTGGGTGATGCACACGCCGCACCTCCTGTTTTACCCCGACCGCAACACCGACGACATCCCGGACGGCGACCCGGTGGTGCACTTGGCGGGGTTCGGTTTTGAGGACACGCACTCGGTGGCCAATGGCATCGCTTGGGGGCCAGACGGCTGGCTGTACGGCGCGCAGGGCAGCACGGTGAGTTGCCGTGTCACCCGGCCCGGCATCGATCCGCCGGGCGCGCCGGGGGTTCATTTCGAGGGTTGCATGGTTTGGCGTTATCACCCCGGGTCGCGCGAGTTCGAGATTTTCGCCGAAGGCGGCGGCAACGTGTTTGGGCTGGAGTTCGACGCCGATGGCCGCTTGTTCTCCGGCCACAACGGCGGCGGCACGCGCGGCTTTCACTACGTGCAAGGCGGGCTTTACCTCAAGCAGGGCAACAGCCCGGGAAAGTTCGGGCCGCCGGACAACCCGTTCGCGTTCGGCGAACTGCCAATGATGCCCGGCGGCAGCATCCCGCGCTTCTCCCACAACGTCATCGTCGTCAACAGCGCGGCCATGCCGGACGCGTGGCAGGGCAAACTGCTCGGCGCCGATCCGCTGCATCGGCATCTTGTATTGAGCGAACGCACCGTGCGCGGCGCGTCATTCACCACGCGCGACATCAGCTTTCCGGTGAAGAATTCCGACGTCGCCTTCCGGCCGGTGTACATGGCCAACGCCCCGGACGGCTCGCTGCTCATCGCCGATTTTTACGAACGCTACATCGCGCACGGCCAACATTACCAAAGCCAGATCGACCCCACCTCCGGCCGCGTCTACCGGCTACAGGCCAAGGCCAAGCCGCGCGTCGTCGACACCGATCTCCGCGTAAAAACCGACGCGCAACTTATCCAACTTTTGGCGCACCCAAACAAGTGGCATCGGCAGACCGCTGTGCGCCTGTTGGGCCAGCGCGCCACAGCCGCGACCAAGGCCAAGCTGCAAAAACAGATCATCTCCGAAACCGGCCGGGCGGCGTTGCACGGACTGTGGGCGATGCACCAAGCCGGCGGCCTCGACGACGCTCTCGCCGCCGAACTGCTCGGGCACCCGTACCCGCACGTTCGCGCTTGGGCGGTGCGGCTGCGGGGCGACGAGCGCGGATTGTCCGGCGGTTTTTTTGATGCGGTTCGACGCTTGGCCGGGCGCGAGGGGCATGCCGAGGTGCGTTCGCAGATTGCCGGCACGGCGATTCGCCTCCCGCACGAGCAGGCACTTGACCTGATCGCTGCCCTGCTCCGCCGCGCCGCCGACGTCGATGACCCGTTCATCCCGATGCAATGCTGGTGGGTGCTAGAGAGGCATTGCGAAAACGATCGCGCCGCCGTGCTGGAGCTGTTCCGCGATGGATCGTTTTTTCGGCAGCCGATGGTCGAGCGGCACATTCTCGAGCGGCTCATGCGCCGCTTGGCCGCGCGGGGCCGGCAGGACGATTTCATTGGCTGCGCGGCGTTGCTGAAAAACGCGCCGACTCAGTTGCACCGCGACACGTTGATGTCCGGTTTCAGCAAGGCGCTCGAGGGGCAGGCGTTGCCCCGGCTGCCGGAAGCGTTGCTTGCACAACTGCGGCGGCTCGACAACCCGCCGCTGGTGCTGCGCGTGCGGTTGGGCGACTCCGCCGCGCTTGGCCAGGCGCTGTCCGTCATCGCCGACACCTCCAAGCCGGCCAAGGATCGGGTCGAACTCATCCGCGCCACGAGCGATGCCGGAGTCGAACGGTTGCAGCAGTCTCTATTGAACTTGGTGCAGCACGAGTCCGATGCAGACGTACTCTCGGCGGGACTGCTGGCGTTGCAACGGTTCGCCGACGATTCGCTTGGCGAGGCGGTCGTGGAGCGTTACGCGAGTTTTCCCGAGGCGGCCAAGCCGGCGGCGATTTCATTTTTGGCCAGCCGCCCCGACTGGAGCCGCCAGTTGTTGACCGCCGTTGAGTCGGGCCGCTTGGCCAAGGGCGACGTGCCGCTGCCCACCGTCGAGGCGATGCTGGGCCACGGCGGCGAGATCGCCGGGCAGACGGGCCGGCTTTGGCCAAGCGCAGGCCGGGCGGCAACCGGCCAGGCGGCGGAGATCGCACGGGTGCGCGCGGCGGTGGAGGGGAGGGTCGGAAGCCCGTATCGCGGACGTGGGTTGTACCTGCAGCGGTGCGCCGCTTGTCACAAGCTGTTCCGCAATGGCGGCCGGATCGGCCCGAACCTCACCCATTATCAGCGGGACGATCTCGACACGTTGCTGCCGGGCATCCTCGATCCCAGCCGCGAAATCCGCGAGGGCTTCGAGCAAATGCAGGTGCAAACCCGTGACGGCCGGCTGCTCAGCGGTTTTCTGTCCGACCGTACCGACAAGCTGCTGATCCTGCGCGGCATCGACGGTGGCGACGTCGTGCTCGAGCGGTCGCAGATTGAGTCGTCGATCGTCAGCCCGCGCAGCCTGATGCCGGAAGGCCTGCTCTCCGGCCTGAGCGACCAGCAACTCCGCGACTTTTTCGCCTACCTCCGCATCGCCCAGCCAATCCGGAATTAGAGTGGGCGTTGCACCCCGTGATTGCCAAGTGCTTGGCCTTGGCTGCATAGTGGGCGACGGATGAGTAAACGGTTTTACCTGACCACCGCCATCGATTACGTCAACGGGGAACCGCACCTCGGTCACGCCTACGAGAAGGTCATCACGGACATCATTGCCCGGGCGCATCGCAGTCTCGGGCAGGAGGTGTTTTACCTGACCGGTCTCGATGAACACGGCCAGAAGGTGCAGTCCGCCGCTGCTGCCAACGGCAAAGATCCGCAGGTTTACTGCGATGAGTTTGCGAAGATTTGGGAGGCGTTTGCCGGCCGGCTGAACCTGACGAATGCCGACTTTGTCCGCACGTCGTCGGAGCGGCACAAGGTGTTTGTGCGTGCAGTGCTGCAAAAGCTGCACGACGCCGGGCATTTTTATCAGGCCGAGCATCGCGGGTTTTACTCGGCGCGGCAGGAGACTTTTTTGACGGAGAAAGACCGGCGCGAGGACGGGACGTTCGATCCGATTTACGGCGACGTCACCGAGTTGGCGGAGCACAATTACTACTTCAAGCTCGGCGAGCATCAGCAGTGGCTCATTGACCACATCGAGGCCAACCCCGATTTTGTCCAACCGGAAACGCGCCGCAACGAGGTGCTTGGCTTCCTGAAAAACAACACGCTCGAGGATCTCTGCATCACGCGTCCCAAGGCGCGTCTCGAGTGGGGCATCCCGCTGCCGTTCGACGAGGATTACGTGACGTACGTCTGGTTCGACGCGCTGAGCAACTACGCCAGCATCCCGGCGGCGCTTGGCGACGAAGCGGCGGCCAAGCCGGCCGGCCTCGAGGCCAGGCCGGACGCTCCGTCGCTTTGGCCGGCGGACATTCATGTCATCGGCAAGGACATCCTGAAATTTCACGCCGTCTACTGGCCGATCATGCTCAAGGCGATGGGACTCCCGCTGCCGGGACAGGTGCTCGTGCATGGTTGGTGGCAGAAGGACGGCCAAAAGATGAGCAAGACCACCGGCAACGTCGTCGATCCGGTCGCCGTGATCGACGAGTGGGGCGTCGACGCCTTCCGCTACTACGTCGTGCGCGAGTTGGACATCGGGCCGGACGGCAACTGGACGGACGAAAGTTTTCAGGCCCGCTACGCCGCCGAGTTGGCCAACGGCTTGGGCAACCTCGTCAACCGTTCGCTCTCGATGCTCAACCGCTACCGCGGCGGCACGCTCGAGGCGACGTCCGACGAACTGGCCGGCGACGCCGAAAAATGGATCGCCGAGGCACGCAAGCATTTCGAGGCGCACCAGCTGCAGGCGGCATTGGTCAGCGTGTGGGGCTTGGTCGATCGCGCCAACCAATACGTCGAGCAGACCGCGCCGTTTAAGCTGGCCAAGCAGGAGGATCAGGCCGACCGGCTCAACGAGGTGCTGTACAATCTGGCGGAGGTGTGCCGGATTTTGGCGGTGTTGCTCTGGCCGGTGATCCCCGAGACGGCTGAGAAACTTTTCGGGCAGCTTGGCCTCGATGACTCACCGGCGAACTTCCGCTTGGCCAAGTGGGGCGGCTTGGCCAAGGGCCACACCTGCAACAAGCCGACCCCGCTTTTCCCCCGCAAAGACCTCGAGAAAAAGTAGCGCCGGGCCAAGCGCGTCCCGCCTGATTCCTTCTCCCTCAGGGAGAAGGTGGCCGGAGGCCGGATGAGGGTGAAAACGCAAGTTAACAAAAGACAAGCGGAGAGGGTATATCAGCCAATCCTATCGCCGCCTGTCACAGAACAACTGGCGCGTTCATTTGGCTTGAATCAACTTATCGACTTGGTGGAGCTTGGGCGTTGCAGACATGTCGGAGAGCAACCAACTGGTGGGCGGGTTTGGGTGGAGTGACGCTTCCCGCCTGACGGAGTTTCAACACCGCACACGAACGTGGGCTGTGGTGCTGCCGGCCACGGTGCTGCCCCTGTTCGGGGCGTTGCTTTATTTCGTCTTTGCCAAGGGGGTGGGCCTGGCGCAGGTGGCCTATTCCGGCACCAAGCTGTTCACGCTGGTGTGGCCGCTCATCGCGGTGCCTTGGATTCTGAAACACCGCATCGCGCTGCCGGCCTGGAGGGAGGCGCGCCACTGGCGAACGCTGCCGTCGGGCCTCCTCGTGGGGGCGGCCATCGTGGGGCTGATGTTTCTGCTCATGCAAACCCAGTGGCTCGGCGAGCCGGTTCGCGCAAATGCGGATCGCATCAACGACACCATCACCGGCCTTGGCCTGAACCGTGTCAACTACTGGGCCTTTGGCATTTGCCTCGCCGTGCTGCACTCGCTGCTGGAGGAATATTACTGGCGCTGGTTTGTCTTCGGCGGGCTGCGCCAGTTGATGCCGGCCGGTCTGGCGCATGTGCTCGCCGGCTTGGCCTTCATGGGCCATCACGTGGTGGTTGTGATGCAATTTTTCCCGGTGCCCCTCGCCCTCTTTCTCAGTTTCTCGATCGGCGTTGGCGGCATGATCTGGAGCGTGATGTATGTGCGCCAAGGCTCCCTGCTCGGCGTGTGGCTCGCCCACATCATCGTCGATTTCGGCATCCTGACGATCGGATACCAACTGCTGTTCGGCACTGCGTCACCGATGAGTTAACGGGAGCGAATGCGGTGTCCCAATGGGCCAGACTTGGGGAAGGGCGCCGAAATCCCCAAGTTAGAGCGCGTATTTCAGCCCTCTGGCGAAGCGGCTGGTTGTGCCGTGTGGCTCGGCGCGGTAGCTTCCCGTGCAGCGATGAAATGGATCCTTTATCTTTGCGGACTAATCATGACCAGCACCGGCTTGGCTGAGGAAGCGCCTCGGCGATCCCCGATTCTTGACGATCCGTTTCTTTGGCTCGAGGAGGTCGAGGGCGACCGCGCGCTCGAGTGGGTGCACGCCCGCAACAAGGAATGCTTCGACGAACTTGAGGCCGACAAGCGATACGCCACGTTTCTCGACCAGGCGCAGATGCTGCTCAACGCAAAGGATCGCATCCCGTACGGCTCGGTTCGTGGCCGGCATATTTATAATTTTTGGCAGGACGCCGATCACGTCCGGGGCATCTTGCGCCGGACGTCGCTGGAGTCGTACCGCACGGCCGAGCCGGAGTGGGAGACAGTGCTCGACGTCGATGCGCTGGCCAAGGCCGAGGATGAAAACTGGGTTTACAAAAGCATCGCCTGGCTCGCTCCCGGCTACGAACGCTGCCTCGTCAAGCTGTCGCGCGGCGGCACGGATGCGTCGGTGCATCGCGAGTTCGACACCTTGGCCAAGCGCTTTGTCGACGGCGGTTTTGTGTTGCCGGAGGCCAAGTCCGGCGTCGCCTGGCTCGACCGCGACACGCTGCTCGTCGGCACGAACTGGGGCGACGGTTCGCTGACGGCGTCCGGCTATCCGCGCGTGGCCAAGCGCTGGAAGCGCGGCACGCCGTTGGCCAAGGCCGCAACGGTGTTCGAGGGCCGCCATGACGACATCGGCATCTGGCCGCGCGTGATGGACTCCGGCGAGGCGACTCTGCCGATGGTCGACCAGTCGCTGACGTTTTACACCGGCGCGTATCATCTCATCGGCGACGACGGCCAACTCCGGCGGCTGCCACTGCAGGAGTCGGCCGCGTTGGCCGGATTTTATGCCGGCCGAATCTTGTTCACGCTGCGCGACGCGTGGGAGGTCGCCGGGCGCACTTTTTCGCAGGGAGCGTTGTTGGCGATTGACGCGGCGGCGTTTCGGGCCACCGGCGAGTTGCCGCGCGTCGAGACCGTTTACACGCCGGACGACCGGACGAGCATCGAGGGTGTCACCGTGTCGCGCAGCGGCCTTTACGTGTCGCTGCTGCAAAATGTGAAGGGCCGCATCCTGCGCTTTGGCGTGGACGCCGACTCCGGCAAGTGGAGCGCCGAGCCGCTGCCGTTGCCGCCCAACGGCACGGTGTCGCTCTCCGCGGCGAATCCCCATTCCGAAACGGTGCTGGTGAATTACGAGGACCACATCACGCCGGACCGGCTGAGCGAGTACGCCGCCGGGGCGAATGCGCTGACGCTGCTCAAGTCGCTGCCGGCCCGTTTCCGGGCCGACGATCTGCAGGTCAGCCAGCACATGGCCGGGAGCGCGGACGGTGTAGTGGTGCCGTACTTCGTCATCCACCGCAAGGGACTTAAGCTCGACGGCTCGACGCCGACCATCCTTTACGGCTACGGCGGCTTTGAGATTTCGCTCAGGCCAAGCTACTCGGCGACGATCGGCAAACTGTGGCTCGAGCGCGGCGGCGCGTACGCGGTGGCGAATATCCGGGGCGGCGGCGAGTTTGGCCCGCGCTGGCACAAGGCGGCGCTCAAGACGAACCGACAGCGCGCGTACGACGACTTCATCGCCGTGGCGGAGGACTTGGCCAAGCGAGGCATCACCTCGCCCAAGCGCTTGGGCATCTCCGGCGGCAGCAACGGCGGTTTGCTCGTCGGCGCGATTTTTACGCAGCGCCCCGACCTGATGAACGCCGTCGTTTGCCGCGTGCCGCTGCTCGATATGTTGCGCTACACCAAGCTGCTCGCCGGCGCGAGCTGGGCAGCCGAGTACGGCGACCCGGAGGATACGGTCATGCGTGCGGCGCTCCTGAAATATTCGCCGTACCAAAACATCTTTCCCGGGCGCGACTACCCGAAAGTGTTCATCGAGACCTCAACCAAGGACGACCGGGTGCACCCCGGCCACGCTCGAAAAATGGTCGCCCGAATGCGCGAACAGGGGCACCCGGTTTTGTACTTCGAAAACACCGAGGGCGGCCACGCCGCCGGGGCCAACCTCAGGCAGCACGCCCGCCGATACGCTCTCGAGTACGTCTATTTCTCCCGTCAACTGGGGCTGAAGTGAGCCCTTGGCCAAGCGCTGGGTTTAGCTGCCGGCGAGGGGCTCGAGGGGGTGGCGGGTGAGTTCCTTCAACTGCGTCCGCTCGTCGAGGAGCTTGGCCAAGCGCTCGTCGGTGGTGCCGGGGAGTTCGCGCTGGATGCCGGCCAGGCGGCGCTCGATTAACTGGTTGCGCAGCCGCAGCACGATGTCCTTCAGTTGCCGGGCGGGATCGGGGATGGTGCGGCCGTCGGCCACGGCTGCGGTGGCGAGCCGCTTGAACGCCCCGGCGTGCAGGGTGGCGAGCAGCTCCGGCATGCCAGCGTCGGGGTTCCCGGCGAGCAGCGCGAAATGTTGCTGCAGAATCTCGCGCACGGCGGGATGGGTCACCCAGTCGGGGTCGAGATGCGCCTCGAGCCACTCGGCGGAGTCCCGCTCGGTGAGCGCGAGCTTGAGCAGCCACAACTCGACCGGCCCCGGCTTGGCCATCGGGTGTTCGGCCTCCTCGGGAGGGGGCTCGTCGTGCTCCGGCTTGGCTGGCTGGAACCCGCGCTTGCTTTTCTTGAACTCGGCGCGCACGGCATCGGTATCGACGCCGAGCCGGTGGCTGACCTTCTGCGCGTGGGTGTCGATGAGGACCGGGTTGTTTGTCTTCTGCACGGCGTCGCGCATTTCCTGCACGATGTTGACCCGGCCGCGGTCGGAGTCGGCGTCGTGCACGCCGCAGAGGTGGCCGAGCAGGAAATCGAAAAAACCGGGCGCCTCGGCGGCCAGCCGGCGAAAGGCGTCGGCGCCGTTTTCGCGGATGAAGCTGTCCGGGTCGTGCGGTTTTGGGATGACCGCGACGCGAATGGCCAGTCCGCTGGCGAGCAGGTCGTCGAGCGAGCGCAAGGCGGCCTGTTGCCCGGCGGTGTCGGAGTCGAAGCACAGCACGACTTCCTCGGCGTAGCGCTTGAGGATGCGGGCGTGGTCGGCGGTGAGGGCGGTGCCTTGTGGAGCGACGGTGTTCTCGATGCCGGCGAGGTGGCAGGCGATGGTGTCGAGCTGGCCCTCGCAGACAATGGCCGACTTGGCGTCGAGGATCGGCCGCTTGGCCTTGTCCAGCCCGTAGATGACGCGGCGCTTGCTGAAGATCGGCGTCTCGGGCGAGTTGATGTATTTGCCGCCCTTCTGCTCGGCGCTGAGCACGCGGCCGCTGAAGCCGATGACGCGGCCCTGCTCGTCGCAGATCGGGAAGATGAGCCGTCCGCGGAACCGGTCGTAATGGCCCTTGTCGCCGGCGATGGCGAGGCCGCCCTTTTCGAGCAGGGCGTCGTCCTGTTTTTTCGACTTGGCCCAGTTGAGGGTGTCGCTCCACTCGTCCGGCGCGTAGCCGATGCGGAAGCGTTTTACCGCCTCGTCGCTGAGCCCGCGCTGGGCCAGATAGTCGCGGGCGGCCTCGGCGCGGGCGTCGTTGGCCAGGGTGGTTTCCCAGCGCTGGGCCACCTGCTCGTGGAGTGTGCGCAGTTTCTCCTTCAGCGAGCCCTCCTCGCGCTGCCCGGGCGTCATCTCGAACTCAATCGGAATGCGCGCCCGCTCGGCGAGTCGCTGCACCGACTCGATGAAGGAGAGGTTCTCGAACTCGCGCAGGAAGGTGAACACATCACCGCCCTTGTGGCAGCCGAAGCAGTGGAAGATCTGCTTGGAGGGCGAGACGTTGAAGCTGGGGGTCTTCTCCTTGTGGAACGGGCAGAGGCCGACGAAGTTCGTGCCGGCGCGCTTGAGTGGGAGGAAGGAGCCGATGACGTCGACGATGTCGCTGGCGTGGCGGACCTGCTCAATCGTGGCCTGGGGAATGACGGGCAAGGCAGCTCCGGCGGTGGGGTTAGTTGGCTTTGTTGCGAATGAGCCAGTATCGGATGTCGACCGCCTTCGGGTGGCCGGGCTGAAGGCCGATCACGCGCTTGTAATGGATGTTGGCTTTGCCCACGTCGTTGAGCCGGTTGGCGTACAGTTTGCCGGCCTCGAAGTGGGCCTGCGCGTTGTCCGGGTTCAACTGCAGGAAGGTTTCAAACTCGGTTGCGGCGTCGGCATAATAGTTGCCCTGCGCCAGCGACATGGCGAAGTTGAAACGGGCCGGCCCGTCGTTTGGGTCGATGGCCAGCGCGTGCTCGAATGACTGCAGCGCCAGGTCGGTGTCGCCGGTGTAAAAGGCCGCTTGGCCAAGCTCGAACCGGGCGTCGAACCAGGCCGGGTCGGCCTTGGCCGCCTCGATGTACGCCGCCTTGGCGCGCTGCCATTCCTCCGACTTCTGGGCTGCGGCGCCGTCGTCAAAATAGCGCTTGGCCACCGGGCGGTCGCCGCCGACGGGCAGGGCCGGGTTCAGGTATTTGTACCGTGGAAAGGCGACCGCGCTGGGCAGGACGCTCGCCACCCTCACCGCGTTCGTGGAGGCCTTGGCCACCGGGCCGGGGCCGGGCAGCGGCGTGGTCGGGACCGGCACGTTCGAGCGCCAGGAGAGTTGCTGCTGGGTATTCCCTTTCGGCTTGGCCGGGGATTTCCCGTCGTCGTCGGCGAACCAGTTCCGCGGATCGAGCTTTTGTCTCCAGCCCTTGGCTGGCTCCGGCTCGGGCGGGGCGGCTTCGGTTTGGGCGGCTTCAGGCTCCGGCTCGGGTGCAGTTGGCACGACCGGTTCCGGCTTGGCCTCAGGGACCGGCAGCGGCGCAGGCTCAACCACGGTCACGACTTCCGGTTCGGGTGCCGGCGGTTCCGGCTCCGGCTCCTCGGCGGGCGGCTCAACGATCACGACCTCGGGTGACTCCGGCTCCGGCTCCGGTACGGCCACCGCGACGACCGGCTCCGGCTTCACCTTTTCTTTTGGTTCCGGCTCAACTTTGGCGACCGGCTCCGGCTCCGGCTCGGGGATCGGTTCCGGCTCCGGTTCCGGCTCGGGGATCGGGTCGGGCTTGAGATATTCCTCGAGTTGGTTGGCGAGCGTCCGGATGTCGGCATCCTCCTTCGGCACGAGGTCGAGGTAGTCGTGATACGCCTTCAGCGCGCGGTCGTATTGCTTCATCTGCTGCAAAACAGCGCCGAGGTTGCGCCGGGCCAGGGTGTTTTTGTTGTCGAGTTTAATGGCCTGCTCGAAATGAGCGGCGGCGTCGCTGTATCTCTTTTGTGACCAGGCGATGTTGCCGAGGTTGTTTTGTGCGCGCGGGTCGTGGCCAATCTTGCTGAAGCTCTTTTGTGCATCGTCGATCCGTTTCGCGCCGTACTCGGCAATGCCCTTCTCGAGCCAGAGATCGAACACGTGGTTGGTCGCGTTTGTGCCGCGGATCGTGATGAGCAGTGAACCGAGGTCGTTGGCGGCCTCCTCCCAATTCGCCACCTCGAGGTGCAGCCAGGCGCGGTTTTGGTACGCCTGGAGCCTGCTTTCCTGGCCGCCTTTTGCGATGGCGAGGTCGAACCACTTTTTTGCCTCCCGCAACGCCCCGGTCTTGGCGGTCCCGGTGTGATCCTTGGCGACGGTCTGGTGCGTGAGGCCGAGCTGGTTGTACAGTTTGCCGACGACGACGAGATTGTTCTTGAGGCTGGGGTGATCCTCGATGCGTTTCCGCGCCTCCTCCAGTTGCTGGAGCGCCCCGGCTGTGTTGCCTTCGGCGAGCAGGCGGCTGCCCTCCTCGAGGGCTTTCTGCTCGGGCGGGGTGCACCCGGCCAGCGTGGCCACGAGGCAAGCCGCCGCCCAGAGCCGTCCGGGCCTGTTGGTCGGTTTTTGCGTGGTCCGCATGGGTGCTGGTGGTAGCATCGCGGCACGGGCGAGTCAAGGGAGGCACACTCCCTTTGCGGCCCGGTTCATCATGTTCCCCAAAAAACTGTACCATTGGCTGCCGTTGTGGGCCGGGTCGGTTTGCCTCGCGCCGGCCCTGGCGCCGCTTGGCCAAGCGCAGGAGGCCGCGCCGCCGCCCAAGCCGCGCATCCTGCTGGTGGAGGACAAGTCCGCCCTGCGCGAGTTCGAGGTCGATGCTGTCAAGGTGGCGGAAATGGTCGCCGAGGGCCTCAAGCGGCTCACCGGCCGGCCCAGCGCGGCGGCGGCCTGGCTGACGCTGGTCACCCCGGCGGACACGGTTGGCATCAAGGTCAACTCGGGGCCGGGGCCGATTGGCGGCACACGCAAGCCGGTGGTCGACGCGGTGGTGCGGGGGCTGCTCGAGGCGCGGCTCGCGCCGGATCGGATCATCATCTGGGACCAGTCGCTGGCCAGCCTGAGGGCGGCCGGGTACGACGGCTTGGCCAAGCGGCACGGCGTACGGCTGGCCGGGAGCCAGGATGCCGGCTGGGACGAGTCGGTGGCCTACGAGTCGCCGATTGTCGGCACGCTGGTCTCGGGCGACCTGGGCTTCGAGCGTGGCGGGGAGAAATCCAGCCGCAAGTCGCACCTGTCGCGGCTGCTCACCGGGGAGATGACGCGCATCATCAGCATCTGTCCACTGATCAACCACAACCGGGCCGGCGTGTCGGGCCACCTCGTCGGCCTGGTCGATGGCAGCATGGACAACTCCCGGCGGTTTGGCACGAGCGCCTCGATCCTCGCGGTGTCGGTGCCGGAGATTTTGGCGCTCGAGGACGCGGAGCAGCGCCGGCTGCTTGGCGACCGGCTGGTGCTCAGCATCACCGACGCGTTGTTCTGCCAATATCTGGGCCAGAGTAAATGCCTGCTGCATTACACGGCTGCGCTTGGCCAATTGCGCTTCAGCACCGACCCGGTGGCGCTGGATGTCTTCTCGATCGAGGAACTCCAGCGGCAGCGGGAACGGTTCGAGGTGGACTTCTCGCCGCCGGACTCCGCTTTGTATCGGAATGCCGCGCTGATCCAGCTCGGCGAGAGCGACCCGGCCCGGCGCGAGCTCGTGGAGATCTTTCGCTGACCGGCCCGGTGCGGAATCGCGCATTGACATCGTGCCGCTTGGCCAAGCAAATCTTTCCCCGCTATGAGCTTGTTAGCTGACAAAGTCGCCGTGGTGACCGGTGCCGGCCGCGGGATCGGCCGCGCCGTGGCCATCGCCTACGCCCGCATGGGTGCCGACGTGGTGTGCGTCTCGCGCACGGAGGAGAACTCGGCCAAGGCCGCCGCCGAGGTGGAGTCGCTTGGCCGCCGGGCCTGGCCGGTGGCCGTCGACGTGGCCGACACGGCCGCGGTGGAGGCCGCCGCGAAGGGCATCCTCGAGTCAGCCGGACGGGTGGACATCCTCGTCAACAACGCCGGCGTGACCCGCGACAACCTGCTGATGCGCATGAGCGAGGAGGAGTGGGACACCGTGCTCGACACCAACCTCAAGGGGGCGTTCAACTTCACCAAGGCCTTCACCCGGCCGTTCATCAGGCAGCGCAGCGGGCGCATCATCAACATCGCCTCGGTGATCGGCCTGATCGGCAACGCCGGCCAGAGCAACTACGCCGCCAGCAAGGCGGCGCTCATCGGCTTCACCAAGTCGGTCGCCAAGGAGCTGGCGCCGCGCGGCATCACCGTCAACGCCATCGCGCCCGGCTTCATCGAGACCGACATGACCGCCGTTCTCGACGAGAAAATGCGCGGGGAGATCCTCCAGCGCGTGCCGCTGGGCCGGTTCGGCGCCCCGGACGACATCGCCCATGCGGCAGTGTTTCTGGCGATGGAGCCGACCGGCTACGTCACCGGGCAGGTGCTCACCGTGGACGGCGGCATGGTGATGTGAGCCCCGGGGCGCGTTTTTTTTACGAATAGTTGCTTGACGGCCCCGGACGGCGTTCTTAAAGAAGCCCCCGAACATTTGGAGATTTATGTCTGACAATTCACCCGCAGATCGGATCAAGAAAATCATCGTCGAGCAGCTCGGCGTCAACGAGGACCAAATCAAGCCGGAGGCCAAGTTCATCGAGGACTTGGGCGCGGACTCGCTCGACACCGTCGAGCTGGTCATGGCACTGGAGGAAGAATTCGGAACCGAGATTCCCGACGAGGAGGCTGAAAAGCTTCAAAGCGTCGGCGATGTCGTCAAGTTCATCGAAGACACCCAGTCCTGAGGGCAGGGACTGATCCTGGGGCAACTCGAGCCGCCGCCTGGCTTGGCTGTCCCGTTTTGCCTTATGCCGGATTCATCACGTAAACGCGTCGTCGTCACCGGCATCGGCGTCGTTTCCCCGCTTGGCCAAGGGGCGGAGTCCTTCTGGGAAAACCTCCTCGCCGGCCAATGCGGCATCGACTCGATCCGCGCGTTCGACACCGACGGCTTCCCCTGCACCATCGCCGGCGAGGTGAAGGAGTTCGACCCCGCGCCGGCCTTCCCGTCGCCCAAGGAGGTTCGGCGCACCGACCGATTCACCCAGTTCGGCATCCACGCCGGCTGGCAGGCGCTCAACGACTCCGGCCTCGACCTCGACCGGGCCAACCGCGACCGCGTCGGCGCCATGATCGGCTCCGGCATCGGCGGCCTGGCCACGCTGGAGACCCAGCACAAGACCTTGCTCGACCGAGGCCCGGGCCGCATGTCGCCGTTCTTCATCCCGATGATGATCCTCAACATGGCCTCCGGGATGTTCTCGCTTTACCACGGCCTGCGCGGCCCCAACGTGGCCACCTGCTCCGCCTGCGCCACCGCGAACCACGCCATCGGAGAGGCATGGCGCACGCTCGTCATGGGCGATGCCGACGTCATGGTCGCCGGCGGCACCGAGTCGGCCGTGCACCCCACCGCCATGGGCGGCTTCGCCGCCATGAAGGCGCTCAGCACCCGCAACGACGACCCGCAGCACGCCTCCCGGCCGTTCGACGCCGGGCGCGACGGCTTCGTCATGGGCGAGGGCGCCGGCGTGCTGGTGCTGGAGACCCTCGAGCACGCCACCGCGCGCGGCGCGCGGATCTACTGCGAACTGGCCGGCTACGGCAACACCGCCGACGCCCACCATATGTCCGCCCCCGCGCCCGGGGGCGAGGGCGGCGCGCGAGCCATGCGCATGGCCCTCCACTCCGGCGGACTCAACCCCGAAGACATCTCCTACATCAACGCCCACGGCACCTCCACGCCGCAGGGCGACGTCTGCGAGACGCAGGCCATCAAGTCCGTGTTCGGCGGACACGCCCTCCGCCTGGCCGTCAGCTCCACCAAGGGGGCGACCGGCCACATGCTCGGGGCCGCCGGCGGGGTGGAGATGGCCGCCTGCTGCAAGGCGCTCGAGACCGGCACCGTCCCGCCGACCCTCAACTACGACACCCCCGATCCCGACTGCGACCTCGATTACGTCCCCAACGAGGCCCGCGAAATGGAAGTCAACGCCATCGCCAACAACTCCTTCGGTTTCGGCGGCCACAATGCGTGTCTGGTAGCAAAGAAGTTCATTGGTTAGATCACTCGCTTGGCCAAGCGGCACTTGCTAATATCAAGAATTGATCCGCTACGGTGCAGGTCAATTTTCCGCTTGGCCAAGGAATAAGGTGGGTTTGCCCGGCAACAATAATCGAGCAACCGTTCGTCTGTCAGGTTTAAGTGGGACTCGACAAATCACGTTCTTGGGCGCTTGCAGTTTCAATCATTGTCAATTACTGGGACTGCCCCGAATGGCACTTAGATAAGGCGGCGGATCGACGATTTATCAGGTGTTTTTCATAGGTTTTTCATCGAAAGGAGTCCTTATCTAAGTGCCATTCAGAAATGACCCCTTTACGGAAACAACTGAGTGAACTTCCCAAGGGCGACCCGGAAAAGGTAGAGATCGCGATTCGGTTAAGGGCAGACAGTGAATGCTCGCTACTTGTCAATAACAAGAACTGACCCCTTTACTGACCCCTTTATGACCCCTTTATGGGCAGGTGCAGCGTCGCCCAGCCGCTCCGAAAGCCGGACTGGCCATCGTGCGTCAGCGTGGGTGATTCCAGTTGGAGCGATGCCATTCATCTTCCGCCTGTGCCGCTGGGGACTGTCATCCGAGGTGCGAAATGTCCACGTCACCCCAATGCTGTTTCAAGTATTCCGCCACCAGTCGGCGATGGCAGTGATGCGGCTTGTCCTCGCTGCACAGCAGGCAGCCTTCGGCCACGACTTCCTTCGGGATGCGCTCTTCGATCTTCCGCTTCTCCATCAGGTCGAGAAACCGCTTCTCGTAAGTGGCCCAATCCCCTTTGCGCTTTTTGTATTCGTCGAGCATCTCTTTCGTGGGAGCCAGTTCAAGCGTATGCACGTAGTCCATGCCGCACACTTCCTTGAGGAAAAACGCGAGGTCGTCCCGCTTGGCGAACCCCGCCAGCTGCGACACGTTGTTGAGCCGCACATCCACGACCCGCTTGGCCCCGGATTTCCGGAGTGCGTTGAAAAATTGCTGCGCGTTCTTTTTGGTGAATCCAATGGTGAATACTTTCATGGTGAATCTTCCCTGAAGGTCATGGGGGCCTGGGCTTCGTCCACGTAGGCGACTTGCTTTTCCTGCCGCGCGAGTGCTTCGGCCAGGAGTTCCTGCTTTGAGCGAAAAAAATCCTCTTTCGGCAGGCCGGTCACGTCGAGCAGCCGTTCCAAGGCAGCTTCCTGAGTTTCGAGATGCCCGTCTGCGTGGATGTGCAGCACGGGCTGGCCACGCTCCGCCAGTGTCTTGGCCACGAGCAAGGTGCGGTGGCATTCCAGCGGTTCCTTCTCCACACACATCAGGGCCACGCGATACTTGGCCGCGCCTTGCAACACGCGGTCCAGTCCGCTCTGGAACAGCGGTGTCTGCGCCAACCGCCCGTATTGCACCCGGCCGTCGAGATAGCAGGAACGGTCCTCGGAACGCGCGCCGACTTCCTTCCCGAGAAACACATACCGGATGCCGCTTGCCTTCAGGAACTGCTCCAGCGGCTCCCGGTTAAACTGCGGGTTGAACCGGCTGAACGGCGACGACCGCACATCCGCCACCGCCTCAACGCAGTGCAGGCGCAACAACGCCAGAAACGCCTCGGCGCTGTGCGTCGAGTGGCCAATCGTAAACACGGAATGGGTCGTAGCACTCATGCTTTCTCAGTTTCGCCCCTTTCGATAATGGCGGCAATCAGCTTGTAGGCGTAACCCTCGAATGGCTCGCCCAGACTGATTGCCAGACAAGACTCGCCGAGGCGGTGTTGTGCATCGGGGAGCGCCAGGAAACGGCGTTCGTAGACCGGGTCCGTCACCCGCAGGTGATACCAGACGCCTTGGAATTGAAACTGCCCCTGCAACCTTCGCTTCGGATTTCCGAACGCGGCTCCGGGGCAGGAGACATCGATGGTCAGGTTGTTGATGCGCACCAACCGGAGTGAACTTCCCAGTCGTTCCGCATCCTGCACCGAGATCCGGTCGTTCAGCCCGCGACCGGTGTGTTGCCCATTGACCCACAGCGGCCCCTCCGGCTCCACGAAGTCTTGAAGCCCCGCCCAATCCATCCGGCCGGTTTTGCGCCAGTAGAAGGTCGAGTCGAGCAACCAATTCTCCTGTTGGAATTGATGGGGACGCGGTTCGACGAGCGGCACGTCCATCACATCCAGCACGCTGGGGTCGCTCCCGTCCTCGTAGTGACGCTCCTCCCACGAAACCTCCTGGTGTTCGCGACCGCTCACCGGACGAATCCAAGGGCCGGGTTGCTGGTTCACGATTTCCCGCCCGGCGATGCAGCGACCGCTGAGTTTGCGCGAATTGGCCAGGCACAGGATGCGTTTGACCTCGTTGGGCAGTTTGATTTCGGGATTGTCTGCCATTTCACTCTTCCTCCTCCGTGCTGCGGCCGAGGCGGTACTTGATGTCGTAGTTCAGGATGAAATTCAACTCCCCTGCCGTGAACCCATAGTGTCCCGACGCCACACTGTCGTTTTCGTCGGGGCAATCCATGTTGGAGATGATGGTCGTTCTCATGAGGCAGGAGAACCCACAAGTGGCGGTGCGCTATACTTGTAATGGGCACTTCTGGAAACGGGAGACTTGGGTGAACTCGCTCAACTGGCAAGATTTTTTTAAAAATGGACTTCGCTTGGGCCGGCGATTCGCTCAATTCTGCTGTCGTCGGCCTTCATTTGACCCGACTTAGCCTCCTTTTC
>JACNJE010000115.1 GCA_014382705.1 Verrucomicrobiota bacterium
CAATGGTAGAGCAGCGGCCTTTTAAGCCGTTGGCTGTGGGTTCGAGTCCCACCCGACCCACCACCTCATTCTTCCGCTTGGCCAAGGCGCGCGCCTCGCTACTGGTATTGGCTGGTCATCGGCCGTCCGCGAGTTATAGTGCCCGCGCACCATGAAAGTGGCTCGTTCAATTCAATCGCTTGGTTTGGCGCTTGGCCTGTTTGTTGCGCAACCCGGTTCATTCGCTGAATCCAGCCTTCCACGCAGCACGCCGGAGGCGCAGGGCGTTTCCTCTGCCGACATCCTTCGGTTTGTGAAGGCAGCTGATCGGGAGGTCGACACCATGCACAGCTTTATGTTCGTGCGAAACGGCCACGTGATCGCGGAGGGGTGGTGGTCTCCGGAGTCGATGGACAAGCCGCACATCCTCTGGTCGCTCACGAAAAGTTTCGCCTCCACCGCCGTGGGGCTGGCACAGACGGAGGGCAAACTTTCGGTCGATGACAAGGTGCTGAAATACTTCCCTGAAACTGCGCCTGACAAACCGTCCGAAAACCTGAAAGCGATGCGCGTGCGCGATCTGCTGACCATGTCGACCGGCCACAACCGGGCACCCCGAGTTTGGGACAGCGATGATGACTGGACGAGACAATTCCTCGCGCATCCGGTCACGCACAAACCGGGAACCCATTTCCAGTACAACACGGCCGCCTCGTACATGCTCGGGGCCATCGTGAAAAAGACCACCGGGGAGGATTTGATCGACTACCTCGGGCCGAGATTGTTCGAGCCGTTGGGAATTGCCAAACCCAAGTGGGAGAGGAGTCCGCAGGACCTCAGCATCGGTGGCTACGGCCTGTACGTGCGCACGGAAGCCATCGCCAAGTTTGGCCAGCTTTACCTCCAAAACGGCAAGTGGAAGGGCAAACAACTCCTGTCCGAAAGTTGGGTCAAGACAGCCACCAGCAAACAGGTCGACAACAGCAATGGTGTGATTTCAAAAGACTCGGATTGGCTGGTTGGCTACGGGTTTCAGTTTTGGCGCTGTCGTCACGGGGTCTATCGTGGAGATGGCAAGGACGGGCAGTTTTGTATCGTCATGCCGCAGTACAACGCCGTGTTGGCCATGACCGCCGACAACAGGGACATGCAAAAGCAGCTCACGCTGACTTGGGATCATCTGCTGCCAGCGTTCAAGGACGGCTCGCTTCCAGCCGACAAAAAAGCCCACCGGAAACTCAAACGGGCTTTGGCAAAACTGAACGTCAAAGAGACCAAGTAGCCAATCGTAGCTCCCACCAAGGCTCGGTCGCTCACTCAACAAACGGAACCATTCACCATGAACCAATTTTGTTGGTTGTTCGCAGCAATGTTGTTGGGTGGGTGTTGTTCGGTGGAACGCACTCCTCCTGCACCGGAGATTTCCATCCACGAGGCGATCGCGGCGGATGATTTTGCTTCCTTGAATCAGCACCTCGCCGCCGGCACGGACGTCGAGTTGAAAGACGCGAAGTGGGGCAACACCCCGTTGATCCATGCATCGTATCATGGCCGGCAAAAGATGATCCATCGACTGATCCGGCATGGCGCGAACTTGAATGCGCAAAGCAACAATGGCTGGACGGCCCTGCATGTGGCGGTGGGGCAGGAGCATCTCGAACTGGTCGGCCAACTCCTTCGCGCCGGGGTGAACCCTTCGATGCGAAACCGGTTGTTCGGGCAGGGAGAAAATCAGGAACAGGTGTCGGACACACCGCTCGACTTGGCGATCAATTTCGATCTGCCGGAGATCACAAAACTGCTTCGCAAACACGGCGCCCAAACCAACGCCGAACTCAACGCCAAAGGCCAATAACAGCGCTTGGCCAAGCGGCGTGTCGGCTTTACCCTTTTCGGTCTTGGCTTTTTGTTTTTCAGATCGGGGTTGCGCTTGGCTTCTGCTGTCGCTTGGCGGGCTGTTTTTTGCGCCGACACATTCACCGGCTGATGAGCCGGTGCGGTTCAATCGCGATGTCCGGCCAATCCTGTCGGAGAACTGTTTCGAGTGCCACGGGCCGGATGCGGCCAAGCGCAAAGCCGACCTGCGGCTGGACGCCGGCGCGCTTGGCCAGGCGGGGGTCGTCCCCGGCAAGCCAGGCGAGAGTGAACTGTTCAAGCGCATCACCCACGCCGACCCGGCGGAACGGATGCCGCCGACCGACTCCGGCCACGCACTGACCCCGGCCGAGGTGGCGACGCTCAAGCGTTGGATTGAGCAGGGCGGTGAATGGGGCCGGCATTGGGCCTTCACCCCTCCCAAGCGGCCGACAATTCCCCCGGCGAAACACGCCGCCTGGCCAAGCGGCGCGATTGACCGATTCGTGTTGGCGAGTCTGCAGCGGGCCGGGCTGCAACCTTCGCCGCGTGCGGGCCGGGAGACGCTGCTCCGGCGGGTAGCGTTCGACCTCACCGGCCTGCCGCCGTCGCCGCGCGAGATCGATGCCTTCCTCGCCGACACGTCGCCGGGCGCATACGAACGGCTGGTCGACCGGTTGCTGGCGTCGCCGCGTTACGGCGAGCGGATGGCGCTCGAATGGCTCGACGCCGCGCGCTACGCCGACTCGCACGGCTACAGCCTCGACCGCCGCCGTGTGATGTGGCCGTGGCGCGACTGGGTGATTCGCGCGATCAACGACAACATGCCGTTCGACCGGTTCGCCCTCGAGCAACTCGCCGGCGATTTGTTGCCGGACGCGACGCTCGCGCAACAAGTGGCCACCGGCTTCAATCGCAACCATTCGATCCAAAGCGAGGGCGGCGTCATCAATGAGGAGTATCGTGTCGAGACTGTGGTGGATCGCGTCGAGACGACGTCGGCGGTTTTCCTCGGGCTGACGTTTGGCTGCGCGCGGTGTCACGACCACAAATACGACCCGATTTCGCAGCGGGAGTTTTACGAGTTTTACGCGCTGTTCAACAACGTGCCGGAGACGGCGCACGTCGGCAACGCCGACAGGCTGGCGGACAAGCCGTTCGTGAAGGTGCCCAGAACGGCGCAGCGCAAGCGGATGAACCGCCTCCGCACCGAGATCGCCGCGCTGGAAAATGAACCGGAAGCGGAGCCGCAACTCAAGGCGGCGCGGAAGGCGCTATCCGCGCTTGGTCAAGCGGCACCGACGGCGATGATCATGGGTGAGTTGAACCCGGCCCGGAAGACGTTCGTGCTGAGCCGTGGGCAGTACGATCAGCCAAGCGGTGTCGAGGTCAGCGCCGGGCTGCCGGCTGCGCTTGGCCAATGGCCCACCGGTGCGCCGCGCAACCGGCTCGGCTTGGCCAAGTGGATTGTCGGCGCGGAGAACCCGCTGACGGCGCGGGTGGTCGTGAACCGTTTTTGGCAGATGCACTTCGGCACCGGCATCGTGAAATCATCGGAGGACTTTGGCGCGCAGGGCGAGTGGCCGACACACCCGGCGCTGCTCGACTGGCTGGCGACCGAGTTCGTCCGTGGTGGCTGGAACCGCAAGGCGATGCACAAGCTCATCGTGATGTCGGCGACGTATCGGCAGGTGTCGCGCGTGTCGCCGGGGCTGCTCGAGGTCGATCCGGCGAACCGGTTGTTCGCGCGCGGCCCGAGGTTTCGGCTGCCGGCGGAAATGATCCGCGACCACGCGCTGGCGTCGAGCGGGCTGCTTGTCGGCCGACTCGGCGGCGAGAGCGTCCGGCCGTACCAACCGCCGGGGCTGTGGGACGATGTGGTTTATGAAAACGTGCCGCGTTTTGTGCAGGATCACGGCGGGAAACTTTACCGCCGCAGCCTGTATACTTACTGGAAGCGCTCCGTGCCACCACCGAACATGCAGGCGTTCGACGCGCCGTCACGAGAGGTGTGCGTGCTGACGCGTGCCAAGACGAACACGCCGCTCGCCGCGCTGGTGCTGATGAACGACCCAACGTTTGTCGAGGCGTCGCGCAAGCTGGCCGGCCGGGTGTTGCGTGACGGCGGCGCGACGGCGGAGTCGCGGTTAACGCTGCTGCATCGCTTGGTTTGCGGTCGACGCCCGACGGAGCGCGAGCTGGGTTTGTTGAGCGGCGCGCTGGCGGAGTTGCAAACGAGTTTTCGCGCCGAGCCGGAGGCGGCACGGCGGTTGATGGCGGTCGGCGAGTCGCCGCACGACCCGGCGCTCGACGCGGTGGAGTTGGCCGCCTACGCGTCGTTGGCCAACGCCGTGCTCGGCACCGACGAAGCCATTACCCGGAATTGAAGCATGACTTCAAAAAATGACAACGCGCTGATGCAGACCCGGCGGCAGTTTCTCGGCCGCACGAGCGCCGGCATCGGCTCGGTGGCGTTGGCGTCACTGCTCAACCCGAGACTGTTCGCCGGCTTGGCCGGTTTTCCGAATTTCGCGCCGAAGGCCAAGCGGGTGATTTATCTGTTCCAGAGCGGCGCGCCGTCGCAGTTCGAGTTGCTCGACCACAAACCGGCGTTGGCCAAGGCGCATGGCCAGGTCTTGGGCAGCGAGTTTTTCGGCGGGCAACGCCTCACTGGGATGACGTCCGGGCAGAAGGAAAAAAAGGTCTGCAAATCGATCTACAACTTTTCGCGGCACGGGCAGAGCGGCACGGAGTTGAGCGAGTTGCTGCCGCACCTCGGCCGGGTGGCGGACGAGCTGTGCGTGGTGCGCTCGATGCAGACGCAGGCGATCAACCACGACCCGGCGATCACGTTTTTCCAGACCGGCTTTCAGCAGGCGGGACGGCCGAGCATGGGCGCGTGGGCCAGCTACGGACTGGGCAGCGAGAGCGCCGATTTGCCGGCTTACGTGGTGATGATTTCGCACGGCAGCGCCAAGCGCGATTCGCAGGCGCTGTACGCGCGACTTTGGGGCAGCGGCTTTTTGCCGTCGGAACACCAGGGGGTGAAGTTCCGCTCGTCGGGCGATCCGGTGCTGTACCTGTCCAACCCGGACGGCATCACGGCCAAGCGGCGGCGGCGGATACTGGACCTTGGCCAAGCGTTAAACCGGGAGCATCACGAGCGTCTGGGCGATCCGGAAATCCTCACGCGCATCCGGCAGGCGGAAATGGCGTACCGCATGCAGACCTCGGTGCCGGAGTTGATGGATACCTCCAGTGAGCCGGAACATATTTTTAACTTGTACGGCGCGAACGCGCGCAAGCCGGGCACGTACGCGGCCAACTGCCTGCTGGCCCGTCGGTTGGCCGAGCGCGGCGTGCGCTTCATCCAGTTGTACCATCGCGGCTGGGATCAGCACGGCGACCTGCCGCGCGATTTGCCTCTCCAATGCGGCGACATTGATCAGCCGTCCGCAGCGCTAATCGCCGACCTCAAGCAGCGCGGGATGCTCGACGAGACGCTGGTGATTTGGGGCGGCGAATTTGGGCGGACGGTTTACGCGCAGGGCGGTTTGAACGTGGCCAAGTACGGGCGCGACCATCATCCGCGCTGCTTCAGCATCTGGATGGCCGGCGGCGGCATCCGGGGTGGGACGACTTACGGGACGACCGACGAGTTTTCATTCAACGTCGTCGAGAACCCAGTGCACGTGTACGACCTGCACGCGACGATGCTGCACTGCCTCGGCGTCGATCACGAAAAACTGACCTTCAAATTCCAGGGCCGCCACTATCGGTTGACCGACGTGCACGGAAACGTCGTCAAAGGCCTGTTAGCCTGACCGCTTGGCCAAGCGCCGGGGGTGACGTTTACTTCTTCTTCAACGCCTTTGAGATCATCGCCTTCAGATCCTTTTCAGCGGACTTAACGATGGCCTTGGGGCCGGTGGCCTTGATGAAGACGGCACCCTGTTTTCCATCGACAATCGCCCCGAGCAACCCGCTGTTCGGCACCGGCACCTTGGTGCCACCAAACGGCGGCCCCTTCATGAACGTCCCCTCGGCCGTCACGTAGGTCACCTTCATCCCGTCGATCGTCTCGTCACTGATCTTGGCCTTGAGTTTGTCGGCCGGCTCCTTGAACTGGCCCAGCCAGCGCTGCACGTTCGCCTTCACGCCACCGGCCGCACCGGGGCCGAAGTGGAAGAACACCACCTCCGCCGCCTTGCCGTCCTTGCCCTTGATCGCAAACTGCGCCTTGCGCATCGACGACGACGGCTTCTGCGTCTGCCAACCTTTCGGTCCCTCAAACGCAATGCCACCGGCCGAAAACTTTTCCGCCCGAACTCCGACAGTCGCCAAAGCAACCGCCACCAAACAAACCAAACGTATCACTGTGTTTTTCATGAAAATCTAAAGTTCTTTTTTTATGAGGTATTCGTACGCCCCGGCAAATGAAAACTTCCTCTGCCATAGGGTGTTTTTACATTTTATCTTAATTGGAGTTCACATATATTTCGTCATACAATCCAGCATCTCTGAAGAGTTGTTTGTACTCATCCAATTCGATCATTTCGTTGTACCAAGGGTGTGAGTGCACGCTTAGAAAACCGTGTTCTTTTAGCCTTTTTGCACGGTCAACCCATTGTATGGCTTTATCCACTTCGCCTATGGATACATAAAATCTGGATATGATATCAGATTTAATATATTCAAATTGACTCCGGTGTAACAATTCGGCAAGCAGCTTGATAGATTCTTTTTCTTTACCTTGTTTCCAATAAACCACACCTAACGACATTATGGAAACGGGGTTGTTTGGATCATCTTTAATTCCTCTTCCCAGTAATACGACAGCTTCATCATATTTCTTCATATCGGACAAGATCATGGATCGGAAATGCAATCCCCATTGAAAAGTTGGACTATACGATAGGGCTTTGAGGTTCGCCAATTCGGCGGCCTTTTTGTTTCCCATCATTAAATACGCGTTAGCTAGAATTTGATGAAGCATCGGGGATTTTGGATCTGTTTCAAGTGCCTTTAGAGTAATCGAGACCATTTCTTCATGTTTTCCTTCAAATTGTAATAGAAAGTAGTATCCCCAAATTGTATCAAAAATAATGGGAGGTTTACTTATCGCCATTTTACAGAGCCTTCTTCCTTCACTTAGGTTTCGTTCATAAAAAATTGCGATCTCTCCCAGGCCACTAAGAGCGCTTGGGTTGTCAGGGTTTAATTCCAACGCCTTTTCGAATGCGACTTTCGCTTTTGGAGAAGTTGCATCAGGAAAAGCGTTACTGGTCCCACTACTCATTAAGTAAGAGTTCCCTAATCCAATGTATGCATCGGCATAGTTTGGGTCGTCGGATATTGCTTTCTCATATAATTCAATCGCTTTTTTCATTCCGACTTTTGTGTTTTTATCCAAAAATACTTTTGCTCTTTGTGCGAGATCATAGGCTTTCGGATTAGTAGTCCCACCTTTTTTTAGATCGTCGATTTTGGCGTCGTCGATGACAATGCCTTCAAGGTTTTCTCCGACCGATTTAACAATTTGGCTTTGCAGGGCGAATCGCTCGGTTTCATTTCCGTTATACGATTCTGCCCAACTGATTTCGCCACTGTTGACGTCGATGAGTTTGACGTTGATTTTTAGTTGAGGGCCTGCTTTTTGGATGCTGCCTTGAATCAGAGAGCCGGTGTCGAGTTCGCGCCCGATTTCGGAAGGGGACAATTCACTGTCCCTGTATGTTTTCGCAGAGACGGAGCCGATTACTTTGAGTCCATCGACCTTGGAGAGCATCGTGTTGAGATCATCAACGATGCCTTCGACGATGTGGTCGTTTTCGCCGGCGGTGCCGATGTTTTTGAACGGCAACACCACGATCCTGTTTTTGTCCAGCGGCTTGGCCGGGGTTTGGGTGGTTGTGCTTGGCTCTGTCGTCGTCGGGGCGCTTGGTTTGTTGGTTGGCGGTTCGTTGCTTGGCTTGAACAGGAACACGGCCGCGAGCAGGGCGATCACGGCCACGGCCGCGATGGCCAAGGTGGGCGGCTTGGCCTTGGCTTGGGCGGGTGCGGCCGGCGCTTGGCCAAGCGCTTGGCTTGTGTCGCTCTCCTCGGCTGAAATGCCCAAGCGGGAGAGGGCGCGGAGCACGCTGCTGATAGCTTCTTCCTCGTTACCGGCGAAATATTCCACGCGCTGGATGCCGGCCAACTGGTACTTCATCGACTCGGGAATGTCGGTGGGCGCGATGAACACCGGGAGGATGGTCTTTTCCTCCTCGCTGGCGAGGGCGAGTTCGCGGACGACGTTTTTGGATTTGGTGGAGTTGGGAGAAATGGCGAGGATGAGCACTTTGCAGTGGTTGATGGCGCCGACGATTTCCTCGCTCCACATGGCGGCGCCCTCGATGCCAGCCTCGTCGATCCAGACGGTGACCCCGGCCTGCCGAAGCCGTGAGACGAGATCCTGAATCCGATCCCGGTCAGGTGAGCCGTAGCTGATGAAAACTTCCTCTGCCATGTGATCCGTTGCGGTGCGAAAGCTATGAATCTTTTACAGGGAGGGCAACCACGGAATACACGGAGAGTTTGGGCGGGCTACGACGATGGGAGTGTATGGCGTGGGGTGGGAATGTCGAATATCGAACAAGGTATGTCCAAATCTGATATGGAAGAACCGGAAACGCGCCAGAAAGAATCCTGTCCATCCTGATTATCCATGTTCATTTTTTCATCGGAGTGGAACATGGATGGGCAGGATGATCAGGATTAGAAATCAGAAATGGGCGCGCTTGGCCAAGCAGAGGGGTTAAGCTTTGATTTCGTTGATGACGGTTTCGAGGCGGCGGCCGTACTCGACGTAGTTGTTGAACATGTCGTCCTCGTTGGCCTCGCTGTCGGCGTCGTGAAAGACGACGGCCATGTGCGGCTCGATGGAGATGCCGGCGTCGTAGCCGTTGGCGAAAGCGTCGCGCAAAATGTCACGGACGCGTCCGTCGCCTTCGCCGGGGAAGGTGTAGTCGGCGTCGTTTTTTTCGTCCACCCAGACGCAGTCTTTTATGTGGATATGCGCGGTGTGTTCCTTGACGTTTTGCCAATACTCCCACGGATCCTGCTTGGGCCACGGTTGGGGCTTGGAGCGGTCGGCATTGAAGATGGGGTTGGCGGTGTCAAACACCCACTTGAGGCCGGGGACTTTCTCGAGCAACTCGACGCCGTGCTGCCAGCTCATGCCGCCGTGGTTCATGCAGTTTTCGTGAACCGGCTGCAGGCCTTCGTCGAGGAAACGCGCGGTGACTTCGCGGAGTCTCTCGAAAACGATGTCGGGTGTTTTGTCAGCATCGTCTGCCGGCTTGAAGCTCATGATGCGAACGTACTTAGTGCCAAGCCGCTGCATGCGCGGGATGGCGCGGTCGATCTCGCCGACGGTGACGTCCCACGGGGTGTCGATGGTCTTGGCCCAATTGCAGATCGTGGAGCCAAGCGCGTAGATGCCGACGCCGGCGTCCCCGAGTTTGCCGGCCATGATGTCGAAGGCTTCGTCCGGGATGTCGTGGACGGGGCCTTTTTCGAAGCCATCGATTTCGGCGAACCGGGCCTCGATCCATTTCCAGCCGAGCTCTTTGGTGGCTCGGATTTGACCGTCGATCGAGGGCGACGCCTCGTCTGCAATTCCCATCAATTCCATTTTTTGTCTCCTAAATTATTTGCGGAAGCTGGCGCTGAAATCTTCGTTGCTGACTTCGACGATTTTCTTTTCGTGAGTGGAGTTGGCGATCAACTCGTTGAGTTTGGCCTCCCATGCGGCACCGTCCATCGGGAGGTTGATCGCTTGGCCAAGCAGGCCGGAGTACACCATCACGTTGGCCAGCTCGACGGAGCCGATGCCGCTTGCGCCGGGGGCGATGAGCGGTTCGCCGTCGAGGATGGCGCTGACGAAGTTGGTGAGGAGTTGTGCATGGGCGTTGTCGGCACCGGGGATGGGGATTTCTTCCACGGTCGTTTCCGGTTGCTGGAAGCCGATCTTCGAGGTGCGGCTCCATTCGTCGGAGGCGACTTTGTTGCGTGTGACGATGAGCTTGTCGTTTTCGAGTAGGACGCGGCCTTTGGTGCCGGCGATTTCAAACCGGTTGCTACCGGGGGTCTCGCCGGTGGAGGTGATGAATGCGCCGCTCGCACCGTTGGGGTACTCCATGTAGCAGGTCACGTCGTCCTCCACCTCGATGTCGTGATGCCGGCCGATGCCGACGTGGCTTTGCACGCGGGACGGCATGCCGACGATCCATTGCAGGGCGTCGAGTTGGTGGAGGCATTGGTTGAGCAGCACGCCGCCGCCTTCGCCCTTCCACGTGGCGCGCCAGTCGCTGCTTTGGTAATACGCCTCGGCGCGGAACCAGTCGGTCATGATCCAGATGACACGGATCAAGTCGCCCAGCTCGCCGGTTTGCACCAGTTCGCGCAGTTTTTGGTAGCGCGGCTCGACGCGCATCTGGAACATGCCGGAGAAGGTCAACTCCGGCCGGGCTGCGGCGGTGGCGATGAGGCGTTCGGCGTCGGCCTTGTGGGCGGAGATCGGTTTCTCGACCATGACGTGCAGGCCCGCCTCGAGGGCGGCGATGCCGAGGGTGGTGTGCTGGAAGTGCGGCGTGGCGATGATGAGCGCGTCGATCTCGCCGGAGGCGATGATGGCCTCGCCGCTGTTGAAAGTCTTCAGCCCCTTGGCCTCGTAATCGGGGAGTTTGTCGGGGAAGGCATCGGCCACGGCCGTCAACACGCCGCGCGGTACTTTGCCCTCAAGCAGGTTGCTGACGTGAATTTGCCCGATGTTTCCCAAGCCGACGATGCCGATGCGTACGTTGTCCATTGGATTGTTTTTACCCGTGCAGGTGCGAAACGGGCAGGGAGTGTGCCATTGCCGGCCAAAGGCGCAAACAGGAAAATGGCCGCTTGGCCAAGCGGGATAATTCCGGGTTGACTTGGCCAAGGGTTGTGCGAGGTTTCGCCGCACATAGAGTCTCCATGCAAAAAGCAATGAAAATTGAAATCCTCAACGAACGTCTGGACTGCCCGTTGGCGATGGATCGGCGGCGTTTCGTGAAGCATGCCGCGCTTGGCTCCGCCGCCTTGGCCGCAGTGCCGCTTGGCCAAGCGGCGAAAAAGAAGGCCGGCTCGGAAACCTTGGTGGCCCAGCTATACGGCAGCCTCAGCGAAAGGCAGAAAGACGTCGTCGCGTTTCCGTTCAAGCACCCGTTGCGTGAAAAGGTCGACAACAACTGGAACATCACCAAAAAAAGCATCGGCGAGATTTTCAACGGGGATCAGCAGGCGTTGGTGAAGGAGATTTTCCTGAAACTGCACAGCGAGCAATACGCCGAAACCGTGCTTGGCCAAGTGCGGCACGACTCCGGGGACGAAGGATTCGAGAGCACGTCGGTGGCGTTGTTTGGCGAACCGAATACCGGCCAGTTCGAGTTTGTGCTGACTGGTCGGCACTGCACCCGCCGCTGCGATGGCGACTCGGTGGAGGGGGAGGCGTTTGGCGGGCCGATCTTTTACGGGCATGCTGCGCGGAGTTTCAACGAGGCGCCGGATCATCCCGGCAACGTCTATTGGTATCAGGCCAAGCAGGCGAACAAAGTCTTCGCCATGATGGACGGTAAACAGCGGAAAATGGCCCTTTTAGGCAAAAGCCGGGGCGAGCAGGGAACCAAGACCGTGGCATTGACCGGCAAAAAAGAGGGATTGCCGGGGATTCCGATGTCAGAGTTAAGCAGCGATCAAAAGGGCCAAGTACGCAAAGCGATGGCCGATTTGCTGGCGATGTTCCGGGAAAAAGACGCCAACGAGGCGTTGAAGATGGTTGATGCGGGCGGTTTTGACCATTTGCACCTGGCTTTTTACAAGAATCACGACATCGGCGATGACAAAGTCTGGGATGTTTGGCAGATCGAGGGGCCGAATTGCCTCTGGTTTTTCCGGGGCGACCCGCATGTTCATGCTTGGGTGAACATCAAAAAGCCAGCTTGATCGGTTTTTTTCATAATAAACAAAAAAAATCGTTGACTGCGGGGAGATAGGCCACTAGATTCCTTTCCCTTTTGGGGCGCAAAACAATCGCTAACTCCTTGGCCTCCAGTTGTTTACAAGATACAGATGGGGGTAGTGGGTTATTGCTGTTTCAGGCGGGCTTGAATTGGCAGGCGGCCGTGTCGCTCATGCCCATGTAGCTCAGTTGGTAGAGCACATCCTTGGTAAGGATGAGGTCACCAGTTCAATCCTGGTCATGGGCTCCATCAAGGGATGAAATTGTTCAGTAGACAGAAAACGAACTAACCAACAAACAAATCGAATGGCAAAAGAAGAGTTCCAACGCGGAAAACCCCATGTAAACATCGGTACCATTGGTCATGTTGACCATGGTAAATCAACCCTCACGGCGGCCATCGTGGAGGTGCAGGCCAAGAAAGGGCTGGCGACCCCCATTTCGTATGCCGACATCACCAAGGGAGGCACCGTCCGGGATGAATCCAAGACGGTGACGATTGCGGTGTCACACGTGGAGTACGAGAGCGAGAAGCGCCACTACGCCCACATTGACTGCCCGGGCCACGCCGACTACGTGAAAAACATGATCACCGGTGCCGCCCAGATGGACGGCGCGATCCTCGTGGTGGACGCCTCGCAAGGCCCGATGCCCCAAACCAAGGAGCACGTGTTGCTGGCCAAGCAGGTGGGCGTTCCCGCCATCGTGGTCTGCCTGAACAAATGCGATCTGGTTGACGACGAGGAAATGCTGATGCTCGTTGAGGAGGAGATCAAGGATCTACTGGAGAAGTACGATTTCGACAAGGAGACCCCGATTGTCCAGTCCAGTTCCATGGGCGCCATGAACGGCGAGGAAAAATGGGTGGAGTCAATCGCCCAGTTGCTGGAGGCCTGCGACAGCGGGATTCCGGACCCGATCCGTGACGAGGACAAGCCATTCCTGATGTGCATTGAGGACGTGTTCAGCATCGAGGGACGCGGCACCGTGGTGACCGGCCGTGTGGAGCGGGGCATCATCAAGAAGATGGATGAGGTCGAGATTGTCGGCCTGCGTGACGTTCAGAAAACCGTCGCAACCGACTTGGAAATGTTCCGCAAGCTGCTCGGTGAAGCCCGCGCCGGCGAGAACGTCGGCGTGCTGTTGCGTGGCATCAAGAAAGACCAAGTGGAGCGCGGACAGGTATTGTCGAAGCCCGGCACGATCCAGCCGCACACCAAGTTTAAGGGCGAGGTCTATGTGCTGACCAAGGAGGAAGGTGGCAGGCACACGCCGTTCTTCACCAATTACCGTCCGCAGTTTTACTTCAGGACGACGGATGTGACCGGGGCGTTGACGCTCGAGGACAACATCGAGATGGTGATGCCCGGGGATCGCGTGACGGTCTCGGTGGAATTGGGCAAGCCAGTCGCGATGGAGCAGGGGTTGACCTTCGCCATTCGCGAGGGAGGCCGCACCATCGGCTCGGGCCGAGTGGCCGAGGTGGTCGAGTGATTTCGCATTCGCGGGTGGGGCGTGGTGCTGCACACGGGAATGGATTGGCCCCTGAATAGGGCGGTAGTTCAATTGGTAGAGCAACGGTCTCCAAAACCGTCTGTTGGGGGTTCGAATCCCTCCCGCCCTGCCAATCAAGTTTAAACCAACCCCAAACCGGAGGGGTGGCAGAGTGGTCGAATGCGGCGGTCTTGAAAACCGTTGAAGCGCAAGCTTCCGGGGGTTCGAATCCCTCCCCCTCCGCCAAGTTCTGGGAGAACTGACAACGGGAAAGTTCGCTAATGGAAGAAATCAACAGCAATACAGGCGCGGTGCAGTCCACCGCAGAGGTGGGGCAGCCGGCGGGGCAGCCCGAACCCGGGGCGTCTATGAATCCGATGCCGGTTGACTGGATCATCGGCGGCGTTGTTCTTCTGGTTGCCCTGTTCATCGCCAAGAAAATCGGCTGGCTGGATCGTATCCGGGTATTCTTCCTGCAGACCCGGGAGGAATTGCTGAAGTGTTCCTGGCCGAATCGCGACGAGCTGCGTGGCTCCACTTGGATGGTGCTCGTGGCGGTGGCGTTGCTGGGTACGTTCACGTTTTTGGCGGACTGGTTCCTCGGGGGCTTTATGATTCAGGAAATCCTTTTGAAATGGCTTGGCGGCGCCGGAGCCGCCGGCTGAGTTGATCCGTTATGGCGCACGAGTGGTTCATCATACACACCCTGTCCGGGCAGGAGCAGAAGGTGCTCGACAGCATCAGCAAGCGGGTTGATGTGGAGGAGGTGGGGGAGTACATCAACGAGGTGTTCGTGGCCAAGGAGAAGGTGGTCGACGTGCGCGGTGGCGAGAAGAAGGTGTCCACGAAAAAGCTGTTTCCCGGCTACGTGTTCATTCACGTCCGCCTTCGTGATGAGGATCACAAGGTCATCTCCGAGCCGATGAACTTCATCAAGGACACGCCGGGGGCGATCGGGTTTGTCGGGGGCGACCAGCCGGAGCCGACCCCGGATGCCGAGATTGAGGACATCAAGAGCCGCATTGCCGACTCGGAGGATTTGGAGCGGCCCAAGGTGGAGTTCGAAGTGGGCGAGACCGTGAAGATCAACCACGGAGCGTTTGAGGGGAACAACGGTATCGTCGAGGAGATCGACCCCGAGAAGGGGCGCCTCAAGGTGACTGTCAATATTTTCGGCCGGAACACCCCGGTGGATGTCGAGTATTGGGAGGTCGACAAGGGCTAGGCGCCAAGCGCTTGGCCAAGCGGCACAATTTTTAAAGTTAGAAAAAGGAAATCAATGGCAAAGCAAATTTCAGGCTACATCAAGTTGCAGATTCCGGCGGGCCAGGCGAACCCCGCTCCGCCGGTTGGCCCCGCGCTTGGCCAGCAGGGCGTGAACATCATGGAGTTCTGCAAGCAATACAACGCGGCAACCAAGGACAAGGCCGGCCTGATCATCCCGGTGGTGATCACAGTCTACAAGGACAAGTCGTTCAGCTTCGTCACCAAGTCCCCCCCGGCGGCGGTACTTCTGAAAAAGGCGGCTGGCATCGCGTCCGGCTCGGGCGAGCCGAACAAGACCAAGGTTGGCAAAGTGACCCAGGCCCAGTTGCTCGAGATCGTCGAGGCTAAGAAGGAGGATTTGAATGCTCGAGACCCGGAGATGGCGGCCAACATGATCGCCGGCACCGCGCGATCGATGGGGCTCGAGGTGGTGAATTAATTTTCAACAGCGGGAGGGCCTCGCGGCCCGTTTGCACCGCGCCAAGAAACATGCCAAAGAAACAAAGCAAGCGATACAGGAAAGCCCTGGAACTCGTCGAGGCCGGCAAGCGGTACACCGTTGCCGAGGCGGCCGACCTGGTCGGTAAATTCCCCAAGGCCAAGTTTGACGAGTCGGTCGAGCTGGCCTTCAAGATGACCATCGACCCCCGCAAGACAGACCAGATGATACGCGGCACCGTGCGACTGCCTCACGGCAGCGGCAAAGAGGTCAAGGTGTTGGTGTTCGCCAAGGAAGTCGGCGCGGTGGAGGCGGCCAAGGAGGCCGGGGCGGAATTCGTCGGCTTTGAGGAATACATCGAGAAAGTGACCAGCGGCTGGACCGGTTTCGACGTGGCGATCGCCACACCCGAAGCCATGGGCGAGGTGCGGAAACTGGGCCGGGTGCTCGGCCCGCGCGGCCTGATGCCCAACCCCAAGACCGGCACCGTGACCGATGACACCGCCAAGGCCGTCCAGGAGGTCAAGGCCGGCCGGGTGGAGTACAAGCTCGACAAGGGGGCCAATATCCAGGTGCTGGCCGGGAAGACCTCCTTCAAGCCGGAGCAGATTTTGGAAAATGCACAATCCATCATTGACGCGATCCTCAAGGCCAAGCCGTCTGCGGCCAAGGGTCGGTACATCGAGAACTGCGTGCTCTCCTCAACCATGAGCCCGGGGATTCCGCTGGATTTGCGTGAAATCCTGAAGGCCGCCTGATCCGGAAACGAAAGGAAAACTGATGCGCGAAGAAAAGAAACTAATCACAAACGAGTACGTCGAGCGGCTCAACGCCAGCCCCTACTTCATCGTGGTGAATTACGAGGGGTTGAAGGTCGCCCAGTTCGAGGAATTGCGCAACCGCTTGGCCGATGCCAGTGCCGAGGTGCACGTCTTCAAGAACTCGATATTCAAGACGGCGGCCAAGGAGACCGGGATCGAGGAGCTTGGCCAAGCGCTGACCGGCCAACTGGCGGCGGTCACCGGCGAGGGGGAGATCACCGGTGCCGCGAAAACCTTGAAGAATTTCAGGGCGGAATTCGAAAAGCCAGAATGGCAGTTTGGTTTTGTCGACAACGACCGGCTTGACGCCGACCAGATCAAGATGCTGGCCGACCTGCCGTCGCTGGACGGGATGCGGGCCAAGCTGCTGGGCACGCTGCAGGCACCGGCCGGGCAACTGGTTCGCACCTTGGCCGAACCAAGCGTGAGTGTGGCCAGGATTGTCCGGGCCAAGTTCGCTGAGAACGAGGCATGACCGGATTTGACTTTTCCCCGCGCACAACGCGAGGGGGGATAAACAACAGTAACTCGTCGGTGCGCGGTCCGCGCGCTTAAATCCCCGGGGCTCCGGGGGCGAAGAAACTAAAAAAACAATGGCAGACATAGCAAAAATAGTGGAAGAGTTGAGTGGTTTGACGGTCCTTGAGGCCGCCGAGCTGGTCAAGGAACTGGAAGACAAATGGGGGGTCAGCGCGGCTGCCCCGGTTGCGGTCGCGGCCGCAGGCGGTGGTGAGAGCGCGGATGCCGGCCCGGCCGAGGAGAAGACCGAGTTCGACGTTGTCCTGGTGAGTGACGGCGGCAAGAAAATTCAGGTCATCAAGGCCGTGCGTGCCGTCAAGACCGGTCTGGGCCTGGCAGAGGCCAAGGGCCTGGTGGAAGGCGCCCCAGCACCCGTCTTGGAAGGCGTAACCAAGGAAGAGGCCGAAGCCGCCAAGGCCAAGCTCGAGGAGGCCGGCGCCGCCGTCGAGCTCAAGTAACGGCATTTGGGCCCGGGGGCGGCAACGCCCCTTGGCCAATGCCATTCCTGCTTTTGGGAATAAATATTTTTTTAAACGGTTTTAAAAACCAACTGTCTATTGAGGGTGAATACGCCCCCCGCAAGGGCGGGGAGGCGTGCGCCTGTTTTTGTGTGTTCATGAATCCCCCGGCAACCGACCGGCTCCGACAAACCACGACATAATCGATGCCTAACAAAGCAAACGGCCGAATTTACTTCGGCAACATCAAGGAAATCATCTCTCCGCCCAACCTGATCGAGATCCAGGTGGACTCGTATCACGAGTTCCTGCAGGCGGAGGTCAGCCCGGGCAAACGGGAGAACATCGGCCTGCAGGCGGTGTTCAACGAAATCTTCCCTGTCACGAGCTACGATGAAAAAGTCGTGCTCAAGTATTGCCACTACGAGATCGGCGCGCCCAAGATGGACTGGCTCAAATGCATCGACGAGGGACAGACCTACGGTGCACCGCTCCATGTCATCTTCCGGCTCAAGGATCAAAATGGCACCAAGGAAGAAAAAGTGTTCATGGGTGAAGTGCCGCTCATCACGCCGCAGGGCAGCTTCGTCATCAACGGGGCCGAGCGCGTGATCGTGAGCCAGCTGCACCGCTCACCGGGCGTGGCTTTCGAGGCCACCCGGCATCCGAACGGCAAGATGCTGCACTCCTTCCGGATCATTCCGGATCGGGGTTCTTGGTTTGAGGCGCAGTTTGACACCAACGACATGCTGTATGTCTATCTCGACCGGAAGAAGCGCCGCCGCAGGTTCCTGATCACCACCTTCCTGCGGGCCATCAATTTCCTCGAGGGGCAGGACACCAGCAGCGACGCCTCCCTGCTGAACACGTTTTACAAGATTCAGGAGGTCTCCACCTTGAAGGCGGAGAAAATGGATGATCTCGACAGCAAGGTGCTGATCAGCGACCTCGTTGAACCGGAAAAGGGCATCGTCGTGGCACGCGCGTTCGAGCCGCTGTCCAAGGCGGTGGTCAAGCGGGTGAGAGAGCTGGGAGTCAAGAAAATCCAGATTGTGGATGTGTCGAGCGACAATGGGCTGATCATTCGCTGCATGGCCAAGGACCCGGCCCACAACGAGGAGGACGCCCTCAAGGAAATCTACAAGCGGCTGCGCCCCGGCGATCCACCGACGCCCGCCAACGCGCGCGCCTTGGTCAAGCGGTTGTTCTTTGATCCCAAGCGCTACGACTTGGGCCGTGTAGGCCGTTACAAGATCAACCAGAAGCTGGACCTCAAGGGCGTCGACGGCTCCCGCACCCTGATGAAGGAGGACCTGGTCGAGGCGACCAAGTACCTGCTCCGCCTCAAGCTGGGGGACGGCACCATCGACGACATCGACCATTTGGGCAGCCGCCGCATCCGCACCGTGGGCGAGCTCTTGGCCAACCAGTGCCGGGTCGGCCTGGCCCGAACCGAGCGCTTGGTTAAGGAGCGCATGACGCTGTTCGATCAGGAACTGGACACCATGACACCGGCCAAGCTGATCAACCCCAAGGCCTTGTCCGCCGTCGTTAGGGATTTCTTCGGGCGGAGCCAGTTGTCGCAGTTCATGGATCAGATCAACCCGCTGGCGGAATTGACCCACAAGCGCCGCCTCTCCGCGCTTGGCCCGGGCGGCTTGTCCCGCGAACGCGCCGGGTTTGAGGTTCGGGATGTTCATCCCTCCCACTACGGCCGCATTTGTCCGGTGGAGACGCCGGAAGGCCCCAACATCGGATTGATCGCCAGCTTGGCCACGTTTGCCCGGGTGAACGATTTTGGTTTTATCGAGAGTCCCTACCGCAAGGTGGTGAAGGGCAGGGTGACCAACAAGGTCGATTACCTGACCGGCGACGTTGAGGAGAAGTACTTCATTGCCCAGGCAAACCAGCCGATCGACAGCAATGGCAAGTTCACCACCGAACAGGTGGCTTGCCGCTTTCGGGCGGACTTTGTCGACAGGCCGACGGACAAGGTCGATTACATGGACGTGTCGCCCAAGCAACTGGTGTCGGTGGCAGCCAGCCTGATTCCCTTTCTGGAGCATGACGATGCCAACCGGGCTCTGATGGGGTCGAATATGCAGCGCCAAGCCGTTCCGTTGTTGACCACCGAGTCGCCGCTCGTCGCTACGGGGATGGAGACCAAGGTGGCGCAGGATTCGCACGCGCTGGTCAAGTCCGAGGCGGACGGGGTGGTGGCTTCCGTGACTGCGGACGAAATCGTGGTCACCAAGACGGGCAAACTTCCCGAGAACCGGCGCAAGATTAAGCACCGCCCGGAGGAGGGATGCTGGGTGTACTCACTTCGCAAGTATCATCGCTCCAACGCCGGCACCTGTATTAACCAGAAGCCTCTGGTTTCCGTCGGGGACAAGCTCAAGGAGGGGGATGCGATTGCGGATGGCCCCTGCACGAACAGCGGTGAACTGGCCATCGGAAAGAACGTGCTGGTCGCTTATATGCCTTGGAATGGGTACAACTTCGAGGACGCAATCTGCATCAGTGAGCGCATCGTCAAGGATGATGTGTTCACGTCGATCCACATCGGCGAGTACGAGGTCAGCGCGCGCGACACCAAGCTTGGCCCGGAGGAGATCACCCGGGACATTCCCAACCTTGGTGAGGAAGCGCTGAGCAACCTCGACATGGATGGTGTCATCCGGGTTGGGGCCGAGATCGGACCGGGAGACATCCTGGTGGGCAAAATAACGCCCAAGAGCGAAACCGAGCTGGCCCCCGAGGAACGCCTCCTGAGGGCCATCTTTGGGGAGAAGGCCGCCGACGTGAAGGACTCCTCGCTGAAAGTGCCCTCGGGCGTGTTTGGCAAGGTGATGGGGGTGAAAATCTCCTCCAAAAAGGAAGGCGATAAGGGGAGCAAGTCTGCCGCAAGCGAGGCCAAGAAACAGGCCAAGCAGCTGGATGACGACTACAAGAAGGAACTCAACAGCCTTCACGAGCAGTTGACCGAGAACCTGAGCAACATCCTGCTGGGCGAGAAAATCCCGCTGGACGTGACAAACTCCGAGACGGGAGACGTCATCATCCCGGCCAACCGGAAGATCACAAAAACACTGCTCCGCCAGTTGTCGCTGGTCTATGACCAGATCTCCATCGATCCCTCGCCGATCAAGAACAAGATTCTCGAGATTATCGGCGGCTTTACCAAGAAGTTTGACGACCTGAAGGCCAAGCACAAGGAACAGGCCGGGCGCGTGGCCGCCGGTGATGAGATCGACACGGGTGTGATCAAGTCGGTGAGGGTGTTCATCGCTTCCAAGCGCAAGCTGTCCGTGGGCGACAAGGTGGCGGGACGCCACGGCAACAAGGGGGTCGTGGCCAAGATCATCCCCGAGGAGGACATGCCGTACCTCGAGGATGGAACTCCGGTGGATTTCATCCTCAATCCGCTCGGCGTGCCTTCCCGCATGAATGTCGGCCAGGTGTTCGAGACTCACCTTGGCTGGGCAGCGGAGAAACTTGGGATCAAGATTGCCACGCCGGTGTTTGACGGCATCAAGGAGGAGCGCATCAAGGGGTACCTTGAGGAGGCGGGATTGCCGGCACACGGCAAGGCCCGTCTTTTTGATGGCCAGACCGGGGAGCCGTTCGACCAGGAAACGGTTGTCGGGTACTCCTACATGCTGAAGCTTGGCCATCTGGTGGCGGACAAGATCCATGCCCGTGCTGTTGGCCCGTACTCGCTGGTGACCCAGCAGCCGCTGGGAGGCAAGGCCCAATACGGGGGGCAGCGCTTCGGCGAGATGGAGGTGTGGGCGCTGGAGGCCTACGGCGCCTCCTATATGTTGCAGGAACTGCTCACGGTGAAATCAGACGATGTCCAGGGGCGCACCCGGATTTATGAAAGCCTGGTCAAGGGGGATCACGCGCTGGAGGCCGGCGTGCCGGAATCGTTCAACGTGCTGGTCAAGGAAATGCAGTCGCTTGGCCTGAACGTGACCGTCAGATACAGCAACCCGGTCGTTCAAGCGAAGAAAGAAAGTGAGCGCCCGCGCCTGTTGCTGGGTGAATGAACCGGACAACGCATAATCCAGGAATTTAAAATGATGAATACAGTAGAATCCTCACGAGAGTTGCTCGGCCTTGACAGGGTCAACCGCGTGAAGCATGTCGCCATCGCGGTGGCTTCCCCGGAGTCCATCCGCTCGTGGTCCAAGGGTGAGGTCAAAAACCCCGAGACCATCAACTACCGGACATTCAAGCCGGAGAAGGGCGGTCTTTTTTGTGAGCGCATCTTCGGCCCAGTCAAGGATTGGGAATGCTCCTGCGGCAAGTACAAACGCATCAAGCATCGCGGCGTGGTCTGCGACCGTTGCGGCGTTGAGGTGACGCAGGCGCGTGTGCGCCGCGAGCGCATGGGGCACATCGAGCTGTCCGTGCCGGTGACCCACATTTGGTTTTTCAAGTGCATGCCCTCCCGTATCGGGCTGGTGATGGATGTCACCGCGCGCAACCTTGAGCGGGTCATCTACTATGAGGATTATCTCGTGGTGGATCCCGGCGAAACGCCGCTGGAGAAGAACCAGCTCCTCACGGAAATGGAGTTTCGCGACGCCAAGGAAACCTACGGGCCGGACGCGTTCGTGGCCAAGATAGGCGCCGAGGGAGTGCATGACGCCTTGGCCGCCATCGACCTCGAGACCGGTGTGGACGAACTGCAGTTCGCCATGACCCAGACGCGCAGCAAGCAGATTCGCAAGAAATTGGCCAAGCGCATCAAGGTATACCAGGGGTTCATCAAATCCAAAAGCCGCCCGGAGTGGATGGTGCTGACAGTGCTGCCGGTGATCCCGCCGGACCTGCGCCCCTTGGTTCCGCTTGAGGGCGGCCGGTTCGCCACGTCCGACCTGAACGACCTGTATCGCCGTGTCATCAACCGCAACAACCGCCTGAAGAACCTGCTGGCGCTCAAGACGCCGGAGGTCATCATCCGGAACGAGAAACGCATGCTGCAGGAGGCGGTGGACGCGTTGTTCGACAACGGCCGCCACGGCCGCGCCGTGACCGGGGCCGGCAACCGCGCGCTCAAGTCATTGAGTGACATGCTGAAGGGCAAGAGCGGGCGATTCCGTCAAAACCTGCTCGGCAAGCGTGTCGACTACTCCGGCCGCTCGGTGATCGTGATCGGCCCGGAACTGAAACTGCACCAGTGCGGCCTGCCAAAGAAAATGGCGCTGGTGTTGTTCGAGCCATTTATCATCCGCCGGCTCAAGGATCTCGGCTACGTGCACACCGTTCGTTCCGCCAAGAAACTGATCGACCGCAAGACCCCCGAGGTCTGGGACGTGCTCGAGGAGGTGACCAAGGAGCACCCGATCCTGTTGAACCGAGCACCGACCCTGCACCGCCTCTCCATTCAGGCATTTGAGCCGACCTTGATCGAGGGGGAGGCCATTCGACTGCATCCGTTGACGTGCAGTGCCTATAACGCCGATTTTGACGGGGATCAAATGGCGGTGCACGTGCCGCTGTCGGTCGAGGCCCAGTTGGAGGCTCGCTTCCTGATGATGGCAACCAACAACATCTTCTCGCCATCGAGCGGCAAGCCGATCATCACCCCATCCCAGGACATTGCGCTTGGCTGCTACTACATCACGGCCAAGCCGCGCAGTGTGGTGCGCAAGAAGCAGCAGGCAATCCGGTTGTTCGGCTCCAAGGAGGAGGTGCTTTTTGCGCACCATGATGGTGAACTGAAGATTCACGATGTGGTGCGCTTGGCCAACCCCGACCTCGGGAAGGACACCCCGTACGGGGATCCGGAGAGTCATGTCATCGAGACCACGGTTGGCCGGGTTGTGTTCAGCGAGATTTGGCCCGAGGAGATCGGGTTCCCGAACATCATTGTAAACAAGGGCGCGCTTGGGGACATCATTTGGAATTGCTACCGCCAATGCGGCCAAGATGAGACTGTCCGGGTGCTGGACGAGCTCAAGCAGCTTGGCTTTGCTGCGGCAACCAGTTCGGGCATCTCCATGGGGATGCACGACATGATCATTCCCAAGGAAAAAGCCAGGGAGATCGAAAAGGCCGAGAAACAGATTGTCGATGTGGACAAACAGTACCGTCGCGGGGTCATCACGCCCGGGGAGCGTTACAACAAGATTATCGACATCTGGACCCACTGCACCGACCAGATTGCGGATGTCATGCTGAAGGTGCTGGATGACAACCATGGCAGTGATGAGTTCAACCCGGTCTGGTTGATGGTCGACTCGGGCGCCCGCGGCAACCGCCAGCAGGTTCGCCAGTTGTCCGGCTTGCGTGGCCTCATGGCCAAGCCTTCGGGGGATATCATCGAGAAACCGATCTTGGCCAACTTCCGCGAGGGGTTGACCGTGTTGGACTACTTCATCTCGACTCACGGCGCGCGGAAGGGCTTGGCCGACACCGCGCTGAAGACCGCCGACTCGGGCTACTTGACCCGGAAACTGGTGGATGTGTCGCAGGACATTGTCATCCGGGAACTGGACTGCGGGACCACCAATGGGATTTGGCGCGAAGCCATTTACGAGGGTGAGGACGAGGTCGTCCAACTCAAGGATCGCCTGGTTGGCCGGACGGCCGCCGAGGACATCGTCAACCCGGTGAACCCGGACGAGTACCTTTGCGAATCCGGCGAGGTTATCGACGATGCCCACGCCGGCACCATCGACGACGCCGGTGTTGACCGGGTCAAGATTCGATCGGTGCTGACCTGCGAGTCCAAGCGCGGTGTCTGCCAAAAATGTTACGGCATCAACCTTGCCTCCGGTGTCATGGCTGAATTGGGAGAGGCGGTTGGCATCATTGCCGCCCAGTCCATCGGCGAACCCGGCACCCAGTTGACGATGCGCACCTTCCACATCGGGGGAACCGCCTCATCCGTGTTCAAGCAGCCCCAGATCGAGGCGCGAAGCGAGGGCATCGTGAGGTACAAGGATATTCGCAGAGTGGAGTTGGAGGATGAAAACAGCATCGTCCTCAACAAGAACGGGATGATCCTGATTGAGGATGAGAAGGACGGTCGAGAACTGGAAAGCTACAACGTGGTCATCGGCTCGGTCATCGCCGTCCCCGAGGGCGGGAAGGTCAAGAAAGGGCAGGTGTTCGTCCAGTGGGATCCCTACAATGCCCCGATTATCACCGAGAAACCGGGTCGAATCAAGTTCCACGACATTATCGACGGGGTGACGATGAAGCACGAGAACGACGAGGCCACCGGCCAAAAATCACTCGTCATCATCGACTACAAGGAGGATTTGCATCCACAGGTGATCGTCGAAAACAGCAAGGGCGAGGCCATTGCCAGTTATCCAATTCCCTCCGGTGCCCACGTGGTCGTTGAGGAGGGAGACAGCATCGTCGCCGGAAGCCTGATTGCCAAGACGCCTCGCCAAGCCGCCAAGACGAGGGACATCACTGGCGGTCTGCCGCGGGTCGCCGAGTTGTTCGAGGCGCGCATCCCGAAGGACGGATCGGAGATCTCCAAAATCGACGGCGTCGTCGATTTCGGTCCCACCGTTCGGGGCAAGCGCTCGATCATCATTCGCGATGTGGAGTCCGGGGAGGAGGAAGAGCACCTCATCCCGATCGGCAAGCATGTCATCGTGTTCAAGGGCGACCTGCTGAAGAAGGGCCAGCAGTTGACCGAGGGGCCTGTCAACCCGCACGAGATTCTCGAGGTGTGCGGCCCGCAGGCGCTGCAGGATCACTTGGTGAACGAGGTTCAGGAGGTTTACCGGCTGCAGGGCGTGACGATCAACGACAAGCACATCGAGACCATCTCCCGGCAGATGTTGCGCAAGGTTCGCATCACCGAGCCGGGCGACACGACCTTTCTTTGGGGGGAACAGGTGGAGAAACTTACCTTCGAGTCGGAGAACGAGAACATCGAGAAAATGGGTGGCCAGCCTGCCGAGGGCCAACCGGTGTTGCTCGGCATCACCAAGGCATCGATCGAGACCGAGAGTTTCCTGAGCGCGGCCTCATTCCAGGACACCACCCGTGTGCTGACGGACGCGGCCACGCTTGGCAAGGTGGACACGCTTCGGGGTTTCAAGGAAAACGTCATTATGGGGCATATCGTTCCGGCGGGGACGGGTGCCGAGTTGCACCGCAACGTTCGACTGAAGCCGATGACCGAGGAAATCGCCGAGGCCCCGAGCGAGGAAGATGTGCAGGAGGAGCCCATTTTTGACAACCCGCTGCTTGGGTAGGCTGGGCGGACAAATAAGTCTGGAAAATGTTCAAAAAACCTGTTGCATCAGAATTGTTTTTTGATACGCTCCGCGCCCCTTTAAACGGGGTGGGTGCCTGAAATGCACCTGTTCACTTTTTTTTGAATGCCGACGATTAATCAACTGGTACGAAAAGGCCGGGTTAAGGTGAAGTCCAAAACCACCTCCCCTGCGCTGGAGAATTGTCCGTTCAAGCGGGGAGTATGCCTGCAGGTGTACACCCGGACCCCCAAGAAACCGAACTCGGCCATGCGGAAAGTGGCCAAGGTGCGCCTGACGAACGGGTACGAGGTAATTGCCTACATCCCGGATGAGGGCCACACCCTGCAGGAGCATTCCATCGTCCTGATCCGGGGCGGCCGGGTGAAGGATCTTCCGGGCGTGCGCTACCACGTGGTACGAGGCGCCTTGGATGCCACCGGGGTCGAGAAGCGCCGCCGCAGCCGCTCCAAGTACGGAGTCAAGCGCCCCAAGGCGGCCAAGAAGTAATTTCAGACAAGCTAATTTTAACCACCATGGCACGCCGTCGAAGAGCAGAAAAACGCGAAGTACCCCCGGACTCCCGTTACGGGAGCAAGTTGGTTACGCTGTTAGTGAATTTTACCATGCGGCAGGGGAAGAAAAGCGTGGCCGAGAAAATCATCTACGGCGCGTTCGACAAACTGGCGGCGGAAAAGCAGGGGAGCGACCCCTTGGAGGTTTTGGAACGCGCCGTGGGCAACGCCCGGCCCCGGCTCGAGGTCAAGTCGCGGCGTGTCGGCGGGGCGACCTACCAAATCCCGCTTGAGATCAGTGGCAGCCGGCAGACGGCTCTGGCGTTGCGCTGGATGGTGAGTTTTTCGCAGGCCCGCAAGGGAGTGCCCATGAAGGATGCCTTGGCAACGGAGATCAGGGATGCCAGCGAGGGGCAGGGCAGTTGCATCCGGAAACGGGACGAGATGCACAAGATGGCCCAGGCCAACAAGGCCTTCGCGCATTTCCGCTGGTAGAAAGTAAGAGCCGGCTTGGCCAAGCGCTTGGCCAAGCGACAGGCGTCCGGCGGTTTATCCGCGGATGAGACGCTCTCTGAAATAGCTTGGTTTTATTGGATGTTTTTTTGATGGTATTTTTTGCAACAGAGTAAATGACAGTCACATTGGAACAGGAAACGAACATCAACTCGCCTGACCGGGAGTTTTCACTGCAGCGGACACGGAACATCGGCATCGCTGCCCACATCGATGCCGGCAAGACCACAACCACGGAGCGGATCCTCTTCTACACCGGTTTCATGCACAAGATCGGCGAGGTTCACGACGGGAACACCGTTACGGACTGGATGGAGCAGGAGCGCGAGCGCGGGATCACCATCACCTCCGCCGCCACCACCTGTTTCTGGAAACAGCAGGACGAGGGCTTGGCCAAGCTATTCACGGGGATTGACCACCGAATCAACATTATCGACACCCCCGGCCACGTCGATTTCACCGCCGAGGTGGAGCGCTCGATGCGTGTACTCGACGGGGCGGTGGCGGTGTTTTGCGGCGTGGCCGGCGTGCAGCCCCAATCCGAGACCGTCTGGCGGCAAGCCACCAAGTATAATGTCCCCCGCATCGCATTCATCAACAAGATGGATCGCACCGGTGCCGACTTCAACAAGGCCTTGGGCGACCTGCGCAACAAGCTTGGTGCGGAGGCGCACCCGGTCGGCATCCCCATCGGCGCGGAGGACAAACTTCAAGGCGTCATCGACGTCGTCAACCAAAAGGCCCTCGTTTACGATGCATCGGACGAAACCGGCGTCAAGTACAACATCACGGACATCCCGGAGGAACTCAAGGGGGACGCCGGCATGGCCCTCGAGCAGTTGATTGATGCCGTCTCGAATCTGGACGACGAGATTGCCGAGATGGTACTCGAGGACAAAGAAATCACCCCGGCAACCCTCAAGACGGCGATCCATCGCCTGACGTGTGAGCTGAAGTTTGTCCCGGTCCTGGGCGGCTCCGCGTTCAAGAACAAGGGCGTGCAGCCACTTATGGACGCAGTGGTGGATTACCTGCCTTCGCCGGTCGAGGTGCCTGCCGCCACGGCGGTCTTGGCGGATGGCGAAACCACGGAAGTTACGATTAAGCCGGATGACAACGGCGATTTCTGTTCACTCGCCTTCAAGCTCTGGACCGATCCGTTTGTGGGCAAGCTGGTGTTTATCCGCGTATACTCCGGCCAACTCAAAAAGGGCGACACCATCTATAACCCGCGCACGCGCAAACGCGACCGGGTCAGTCGCCTGATCATGCTCCAGGCGGACAAGCGCACTGACGTGAACGCCGTCTACTCCGGTGACATCGCCGCGATTGTGGGGCTGCGCAACGTCACCACCGGTGACACGCTCTGCGACAAGGCGCTCGACGTCATGCTCGAGCCGCCGACCTTTCCTGAGCCGGTTATCTCGATGGCGGTCGAACCCAACTCGAATGCCGATCGCGACAAGATGTCCGAGGCGTTGCAGCGCCTGGCCGAGGAGGATCCGACGTTTCGTGTCTTCACCAACGATGAAACCGGGCAGCTGATCATTGCCGGCATGGGCGAACTGCACTTGGACATCATCCGTGACCGGTTGATGCGCGAGTTCAAGGTCGAGGCTGCTGTGGGAGCACCGCAGATTTCGTATCGCGAAGCCATCACGGCGCCGGCGGAGGGCGAAGGTAAGTTCGTCCGCCAGTCTGGCGGTCGAGGCCAGTACGGCCATGCCATCATCAACATCGAGCCCAACAAGCGCGGCACCGGAGTCGAGATTGAGAATAAGATCGTCGGCGGGGTCATCCCGAAAGAGTACCATTCCGCAGTGGAGGCCGGTATCCGGGAAGCAATCGCCGGCGGCGTGCTGGCTGGCTACCCGATGGTCGATGTCCGGGTGGAAGTGGTCGACGGCTCGTACCACGAGGTGGACTCGAACGAGCTGGCGTTTAAGATGGCTGGCATCTTCGCCTTCAAGGAGGCCTGCAAAAAGGCCAAGCTGATCCTGCTCGAGCCGGTCATGAAGGTGGAGGTGGTTACGCCGGACGAATACCAGGGCGACGTCATGGGCGACCTGAACCGGCGCCGTGGCAAAATCCTTGGCATGGAGACCGACGAGAAGCAGCTTTGCACCGTGACGAGCGAGGTGCCGCTGGCCGAGATGTTCGGCTACGCGACAGCGGTTCGTTCACTGTCCCGGGGCCGCGCCTCCTACTCCATGGAGCCGTTTAGTTTTGAACAGGTGCCGGCCAGCATCGCCGAGGAGATCGTCAGCGGCAGCACCAAGAAACCGGCGCGAACTTAAGGTAGAAGAGTCATGCAGAAAAACCGCATTAGAATTCGTCTCAAGGCCTACGATCACCGGGTGATCGACCAGTCGGCCGGCGACATCGTGGAGACGGTCAAGCGGACCGGCGCGCAGGTGGCCGGGCCGATCCCGCTGCCGACCCGTATCGAGCGATTCACCGTGGGCCGTTCCCCGCACGTCGACAAGAAGGCGCACGAGACGTTCGAGCAGCGCACCCACAAGCGGTTGATCGACATCATGGAACCGACGGCCAAGACCGTGGACGAGTTGAAAAAGTTGAACCTCCCCGCAGGTGTCGACATCACCATCAAGATTTAGGCAGCCATGGTTGGATTATTGGGAAAGAAACTGGGCCAGACTCGGGTTTACACCGAGGACGGCAGATCCGTGAGCGTCACCATTGTGCAGGCCGGCCCCAACCAGGTGCTGCAGCGCAAGACTGCCGATCGGGACGGCTACGAGGCTGTTCAGCTTGGCTTCGACGGGCAAAAGGAGCACCGGCTGAACTTGGCCAAGCGCGGTCACCTCAAGGCGCACAATGGCGAGGAGAAATTCACCTCCCGCTCCCCTGGCCGCACCGTCAAGGGCAAGGAGCGCTTGGCCAACCGCAAGGCGTGGGACGCCCGCGCCATCACGCCGGTCCGGCGCATCAAGGAATTTCGCGACTTTTCACTCGACGTAAACCCCGGTGACACGGTCGGGGCCGATGTGTTCGAGGCCGGTGATTTCGTGGACGTGATCGGGAGAACCAAGGGCCGCGGATTTCAGGGCGTCGTCAAGCGCTGGAACTTTGGCGGCGGCCGGGGCTCGCACGGTTCCGGCGGCTGGAGACGCCGTCCGGGTGCCATTGGTGCCGGTTCCACGCCCGGCTTTGTCATCAAGGGAAAGTCGATGCCCGGCCACATGGGTCAGGCCAGCCGCACGATGCAGAATCTCGAGATCGTACAGGTGCACGCCGACGACAACCTGCTGCTCGTCAAGGGGGCCATCCCCGGCGCAAACGGCGACTACGTGGTCATTCGTGAGGCCAAGAAAAAGCCGAAAAAAACCAAGTAAAGGCAGCGGAGGATTCAAGGAATGAAAGTAGCAATCAAGGACACCAGCGGTGCGGATCAGGGCGACCTGGAGCCCAAGTTCACCCCGGTGGACGATGACAAGGGGGCGCAGGCGGTTCACGAGGCAGTCGTCGCCTACAACGCCGCCCAGCGCGCCGGCAACGCCTCCACCAAGACCGTGGCCGAGGTCGCCGGCACGGGAGCCAAGCCGTGGCGGCAGAAAGGCACCGGCCGCGCCCGCGTCGGTTACAAGCGCAACCCCATCTGGCGCGGTGGCGGCGTGGCCCATGGCCCGAAGCCCCGCGTTTACATCAAGAAACTCAACAAGAAGGTTCGCGACCTCGCCTTGCGCAAGGCATTCACCGAGCGCGTCAAGGACGGCCACGTTGTCATTCTCGACGGGTTGAGCCTCGAGAAGCCGGCCACCGCTCAACTGGCCAAGAGCCTCAACGCGCTGGGCATCGACGCAAAAAAACCGGCCAAGGCACAGTACAAAAGCGCCGTGCTGGTCACCGGCGAAGCGGACAGCAACATTGCCCTGTCCGCCAGAAACATCGAGCGTGTCCGCTCCACCACGAGCGACTCGCTGACCACCTACGAAATTCTTTGGCCTGATGTTTTGGTGTTCACCAAGGACAGCTACGAGAAGTTTGAACAACGCCTCAACCCGTAACACAGCATGAGCCCCTTTGATGTCATTAAGACCGTTCGCCTGACCGAGAAGGTCATGGCCGTGCAGGAATACAACGACGCCGCCGCCGAGCGGCTGGGGCGGGACATCCGCCAACAGGTTCACCTCGTCACCGACACGCGCGCCGACAAGAACGACATTCGCCGTGCCGTGGAGATTCTGTTCAAGGTCAAGGTCGACCGCGTAAACACCATGAACGTCAGCGGCCGGCTGCGCCGCAAGCGCACACGCCACGAGGGCCGCACACCGCGCTGGAAGAAGGCGATCGTCACCCTCAAGTCGGGCGACCAGATCACCCTGACCTAGCCCGGGCGAACAAATCATTCACCCATCGGGAGCCGTTGACGGCTCCCGATTTTTTATGCCCCCGCTTGGCCAAGCGCTTGGCCAATTTCACTCTCCTTGCCGTGAACGGCATTGACACGGCACGGGCCGCTCTATAGAAATTGCGCCGTTCCACACCAGGCTGCGCTTGGGCGGCAATCGCACTTTTAAAATGAAAAAAACAATGGCATACGTGACAGCCGGGCTGCTCCTCGCCGGGGCGGCAACCGGACCATCGGCAATCGCTGCGAAGAAAAAAAACAACGGTTCCGTGAAAAAGGAAGCATTCGGAAAAACCGCGGACGGCAAGGCGGTCGAAGCCTACACGCTGACCAACAAGAACGGTCTCAAGGCCACGGTCATCACCTACGGGGCGACGCTCACCGAGATGCACGTGCCGGACAAAAACGGGGCGCTGGGCGACGTCGTGCTGGGCCACGACAACCTCGACGGCTACCTCGACGGACACCCGTACTTTGGAGTGACCACCGGCCGCGTGGCCAACCGCATCGCAGGAGGCAAGTTTACCCTCGACGGCAAGGAGTACACGCTGGCCACGAACAACGATCCCAACCACCTGCACGGCGGCAACGAGGGGATCGATAAAAAAGTTTGGTCCGCCCGTGCGGTTCGCAGCAAGACCGGTCAGGCCGTGGCGTTCAGTTACACCAGCCCGGACGGCGAAGAGGGTTACCCCGGCGATCTCAAGATGAAGGTGACCTACACACTCACCGACGACGATGAATTGCAGATCGACTACCTCGCCACCACCAACAAGGCGACTCCGGTGAACCTCACCAACCACGCCTACTGGAACCTCGCCGGAAAAGGCACGATCCTCGACCACGTGCTGCATCTCAACGCCGACCACTACACGCCGGTGGATGCGACCGGTATCCCGACCGGCGAAATCCTCAAGGTCGACGAGGTGATGAGCTTCATCAAGCCGACCAAGATTGGTGCGCGGATTGCGAAGCTCGCCGGCGAGCCGGGCGGTTACGATCACAACTACTGCCTGAACAAGGAAGAGTTTGGCAAACTGAGCGTGGCGGCCCGGGTCGAGGACGACTCAACCGGTCGCGTGCTGGAGATTTTGACTACCGAGCCCGGTATTCAGTTCTACACCGGCAACTATCTGGACGGCTCCGAGGTGGGCAAAGGCGGCTGGAAGTATGAATTCCGCAACGCGTTCTGTCTCGAAACACAGCACTTCCCTGACTCGATCAACCAGTCGCATTTTCCGAGCACGGTGTTGCGTCCCCGAGAAAAATACACGCAGACCACCATTCACAAATTCACCGTGAAGTGATTGTCGGTTAAATGCGGGTAGTTTTGGACACAAGCATTTTGGTGGCGGCTGCCCGATCAAAGAAAGGTACAAGTTTTGCGTTGGTCAGCACCATCCCGTCGCCACAGTACCAAATTTGCCTTTCCGTGGGGCTGTACTGCGAATGGCTTTCTGTCTTGCAGCGTCCGAATAACATCCCGATTGATCTCACCGTCGAGGATGTACACGGGTTTTTGCGCTTTCTTGCCAGTCAGGCTCATCTGCAGAACATTAGTTTTCTTTGGCGTCCCTTCCTTTCAGATTCCAATGATGACATGATATTGGAACTTGCGGTTGCTGCGCGTTGCCCGTACATTCTCACCCACAACGTGAAGGATTTTGCGGGGTCGGATCAATTTGGCGTGCAGGCGCTAACGCCTCGGAAATTTCTGGAAACATTAAACAATCCATCATGAACTCGCTGACGGTTGAACTGCCTGACTCGCTCAAGCAACGCATCGAGGAATTGGCCTCTCTCGAGGGGTACACCACCAGCCAGTTTGTCGCTAGTGCCGCTGGGGAAAAACTAGCCGTTCACCTGTCCATGCAATTCCTGCGGGAAGAAGCCGCCATGGGCAACCGCGAGGCTTTTGATCGTTATCTCGCCGCAGTTCCCGAAGGGGAAAAGGGTGATGATTAAATCGGATTTCTCCTCTGTGGCCTTCTGAGATTTGGCGTCCTCTGCGCTTAATTCAATCCCCGATTAAACGCCACCGCCTCCTTGTAGCGCACGCCGTCGCCGCCGAAGAGGTCCAGCGCCGAGCCAATGGTGAGGTGCACCCGCCCTTGGCCAAGCGCGGTCACCCGCCGCAAGTCGTCCATCGATCGCGCGCCGCCGGCGTATGTCGCCGGGATCGGCGAGTGCGCGGCAAGCAGCTCCACCAGCGTTTCGTCGATCCCCTGGCCAAGCCCTTCGACGTCGACACCGTGGATGAGAAATTCATCGCAGTGTCCTGCCAATCGGCCAAGCGCCTCGGCGTTGACCCGGAGGTCGGTGAAGGTTTGCCAGCGGTCGGTGACGACAAAGTATTCATCACCTCGTTTTCGGCAGCTCAAGTCGATAACGAGCTGCGCTTGGCCAACCGCTTGGCCAAGTTGCTGGAGTCGTTCCTCATCCAGTTGGCCGTCGCGGAACAGCCACGAGGTGACGATGACGTGAGAAGCACCTGCGGAAATCCACTCGGCGGCGTTGTCTGCCGTGATGCCACCGCCGACCTGCAGTCCGCTTGGCCAAGCGGCGAGGGCTTCGCGTGCCGCGTCGTCGTTTCCTTGGCCAAGTTTGATGACATGGCCACCGCGCAGGTTGTCGCGTCGGTACAATTCAGCAAACCAAGCGGGCGGTTTTTCCGAGACAAAATTGGTGCGAAGCGAGTCGGGTTGGCTGTCGTCGATGGAACCCCCGACGATCTGTTTTACCCTGCCGTCATGCAGGTCGATGCACGGCCTAAACACGGGCGTAGTTTACGGGGGGGCGCAAGTGGGGTCGAGTTTTCGCCGGCTATGCAGTTGGTTTACGTGTTGACTCATAAAAAAGGACACCGAAGGGTTGGAAAGGGTTGAGAGGAGAGT
>JACNJE010000053.1 GCA_014382705.1 Verrucomicrobiota bacterium
GCTTGGCCCAGTCACCGCCCCGGAACAGCGGCAGCCAACTGAAGCTGTCCTCCGCCGCGTCGACCGGCAACTTGGTTCCGGCGATCTCGGCGCAGGTGGCGAACAAATCGACGTGCGCGGTGGTCTTGTCGCAGGTCGATCCCGGCCCGATCACACCCGGCCAACGTGCAAAAAACGGCACCCGGTGGCCCGCCTCCCACACATCCGCCTTGGTGCCGCGCAGGTCGCCGTTGGCGGTGTGGTGCATCTCGTTGTATGCCTGAATCGTCGGATCGCTCAAGTGGTTCTCCTTTTCACCTGAGCCAAGGCGGCGCATGAACGAGCCGTTGTCGCTGGTATAAATCAACAGCGTGTTTTTCCCGATGCCGGCCTCGCGGATCGCCTGCATCACCTGCCCCACCGTCCAGTCGACCTGCATCACAAAGTCGCCGTACAACCCGAGCTTCGACTTGCCGATGAACCGCGGGTGCGGCTGCACCGGCTTGTGCGGCGCAGTCAGCGGAAAGTAGAGAAAAAACGGCTGCTCTTTTTTGGCGCGCTCACGGATGACGCCGGCCGCCCGGCGCGTGAGGTCGTCAAGGCAGTCGTCCATCACCAAGCCCGGCTGGCGCGGCCCGCGACGCAGGAAGCCGGGAAACTTGACCGCCGGCTGGTCGATGGTTGGCGGCTCAACCACCCGGCCGTTCTCAATGTAAACGTACGGCGGGAAGTCGAGCGACGCCGGGATGATGAACGAGTCATCAAAGCCGTGCTCATTTGGCCCGTCGGTCAGCGGCTTGGCATAGTCGATCTTCCCATCGGCATCCTTTTGGAAACCCAACCCCAGGTGCCACTTGCCGACAACGCTGGTGTGGTAGCCGTTGGCCCGCAACATCCCGGCGACCGTCAACCGTCCCGGCTCCAGCAGCGGCGCGCTGTAGCCGTTGAGCACGCCGCGCTTCAGCCGCGAGCGCCAGCAGTAGCGGCCGGTCAATGCGCCGTACCGCGTCGGCGTGCAGACCGCGGACGGCGAGTGGGCATCGGTGAAAGTCATGCCCTGCCTGGCCAAGCGGTTGAGATTGGGAGTCGGTACCCTGGATCGGGCGTTGAGCGCCTGCACATCGCCGTAGCCCATGTCATCGGCGAGCACGAAGACGATATTCGGCTTGGCCGCAATCGCCGCCTGGCCAAGCGCCACCGCCATCATAGCTGCGGCAACCCCGATGCCGAATCGATGCGAAACGGCTTGAAAAAGATCGTTCGGTTTCATGAACGCCCGACAGCCTACGGCCAGCCAGCCGCTTGGCCAAGCCGCCGTTGTTCTGGGGAATATTTCCCACACAAGGCCGATAAGATTGGGAAATAATTCCCAAAACAAGGTTCTCTCCCAACAATCCCGCCAAGTTATTACGAGCTAACCTGTTTACTTGCAGATACTTAATGATTTTAACAGAATTGGCATGCGGACTGCGTGTCAGTCGGGTATGTGGCGAGGGGGTCTCGCCGATTTATCGAAACCGAAAGGAACAAACTATGAAGATCAAATACATGATGGTTGCCGCTTCCATTGCCGCTGTGTTGGCGATGCCGGAGTCCGTTCAGGCACGGCCCACGCCGAAACCGATGCCGCCGGTCAAGGAAGGTGGCGATGCCAAGGAGGACGCCAAGGAGGGTGGCAAGGAACGCCCGAAAATCGATGTCGCAAAAATCAAGGAACGCCTCAAGGCCGCCTTTGAGAAGCGTAAAAAGCATCGGGGCGACGCCAAGAAAGACGGTCACAAGGTCAAGGGCAAGGGCGGCAAGCACGGCGGCGCGTTCGGGAAACTGGTTCGCGACGACGAGAAAATCAAGGAACTGCGGGAATCCTTCAAAGCCGCCGCCAAAGAACACCACGACAAGGTCAAGGCGCTGCACAAACAGCTAAAGGACGCCTCCGATGAGGACAAGGATGGCCTGCGCGAGCAGTTGAAAGGTCTGCGCGCTGACTGGGTCGAGGGCATGAAGGGCAACCGCGAGGAAGTCCGCGCCCGGCTCAAGGAGATCCGCGAGGAGTTCAAGAACAAACGTGACGAAGTCATCGACGCCAACGACGACGGTGACGACGATCCTGGCGAATAAGCCCAGACTCAGTTAACACTTCACGGCAGGCAGCGGAAACGCTGCCTGTTTTTTTTGTCCCCTTGGCCAAGCGCTTGGCCAAGCGTACAGTTCCGGTTTGCAACGGCCATGGCCGACGACTTTACAGACAGCGCACTTCTCCTCGTGGCGCACGGCTCAACACAAAACGCCGAATCAGCCGCGCCGGCCCACCAGCATGCCGACGCGCTGCGTGCGCGTCGGCTGTTCGCCGAGGTTCGGGCCGGCTTCCTCAAGCAGCAGCCGGAGGTCAGCGGCGTGCTGCAAGGCATCAAGGCCGGGCGCATTTTCATCGTGCCGTTGTTCATCAGCGAGGGGTATTACACTGAGGAGGTGCTGCCCCGGGAACTGGGCCTCCTGACGAACGATGACAGGCCGTTTGCACGCGTCCGGCACGACGGCGGCCAAACGCTCTACTACTGCGGGCCGGTCGGCACGCACGCGAGCATGACCGGCGCGCTGCTGGCCCGCGCCGCGGATATCGTAGAGCAGCACCCCTTCCCCCGCCGTCCACCCGGGCGGGACACGACCCTGTTCCTCGCCGGGCACGGCACGCCGAAGAATGAACACTCGCGAAACGCCGTCGAGCAGCAGGCGGCGTTGATCCGGGCCAAGCGCGTGTACGCCGATGTGCACGCGGTGTTTCTCGAGGAGGAACCGCGCATCGAGTCGTGCTGTGAACGGGCCGCCACGCGGAACATCGTCGTCGTTCCGTTTTTCATCAGCGACGGACTTCACTCGCGCGAAGACATCCCGGTGAAACTGGGTGAGGCGAAAAAACGGGTGCAACAACGCCTGGCCAACGGCCAGCCCACCTGGGTCAATCCCACCGAGCGGCGGGGCAAACGCATCTGGTATTCGGCCAGCATCGGCACCGAGCCATTCATTGCGGAAGTGATCCTCGAGCGCGTCCGCGAGGCGGCGGCAGGCTGATCAGCCGATCGGGTGGGAGAACATTCCGTCCCGCAGCTTGGGCTCAAACCACGTGCTCTTGGGCGGCATGATGCCGCCGCCGTCGGCAATCCTCATCAGATCGCCGATGGTCGTCGGGGAGAGGGAAAACGCGCAGGCAAATTCGCCACTGTCCACCAAATTCTCTAATTCGACCGCCCCCCGGATGCCGCCGACGAAGCCGATGCGCTCGCTACGGCGCGGGTCGTCGATGCCCAGTATCGGGCCCAAAACGTGATTCTGCAAAATGCTGACGTCGAGTTGTTTGATCGCGTCGTCCGGATCGATCACATCGAATTTGGGACGCAATGTGCGCCAACGGCTTCCGAGGTATAGGCAGATTTCGTGTTTATCGTCCGGGTGGCCCAAGCCGCTCTCCTCAATGTCAAACGCTTGGCCAAGCGCGGCGAGGAACCGGTCTGCGGAGTGGCCGTTGAGATCGCGCACGGCGCGGTTGTACGCAAGGATCTGCACCTGGTCGTGCGGGAAAAGCACGGACAAAAACAGGCCGCTGCTCCCGCTGCCTTCGCGGCGCTTGGCCACCCGCGACGCGGCGGCGCTGCGATGATGCCCGTCGGCGATGTAAAGGTTTGGGATGGACTCGAACCGGCTCTCGATCAACTCCGTGTCCGCTCTCGATGCCACCGTCCACGACGTGTGCCGGACGCCGTCGGGCGCGGTGAAGTCGACCTCCGGCTCGCCACCGGTGACGCGACTGAACAACCGGTTCAGCGCGGCGTCAGCCGGGTAGGTCAGAAACACCGGGCCGGTTTGCGCGTCCAGCAACTCGAGGTGGGCGACGCGGTCGTCCTCCTTCTCGGGCCGCGTGAATTCATGTTTGCGAATGGTGTTTGAATCGTACTCGGCGCAGCTGGCCACCGCCACAAGGCCAAGCTGCCGGTGCCCGCCCATGATTTGCCGGTAAAGGTAGTAGTGCGCCTGCTCGCTCCTCCGCAGCGCGCCCCCGGCAATGAGGCGGTCGAGGTTTTCGCGGGCCTTCGCGTAGACGCCCGGGTCGGTGGGGTCGGTGCCGTCCGGCAGGTCGATCTCTGGCCGGCTGACGTGCAGGAAGCTGTCCGGCCGACCCTTGGCCATCTGCCGGGCCTCGGCGGTGGACATGACGTCGTAGGGGAGTTCGCAAATGTCGGACGCCCGGGCGGGATCGGGCAAAAGAGCACGGAAAGGCTTAATGATCGCCATCGGCGCGGCACGGTACGGGAGCGCTTGGCCAAGCGCGACGAAAAAACAACGGATGCACCCAAGCCATTCACTTCCAACTACTTGGGTGGAGAACTGAAACATCCCCGACCGGCGGTGAATATCTCTTGCTTGCAAATGCCGGTACCGCTGAGCCTAATCCCTGCCCCTTTTTACTTTCTCCCACATCCATGAACAACCATTCGAACTTGAGGAATATAGCCTTGGTGGGTCATGCCTCGTCCGGCAAGACCATGCTTGGCGAATGCATGCTAGCCTGCTCAGGAAACATTAACCGGCTGGGCAGCGTAACCGAAGGCACCACGGCATCCGACTACCACAAGGCGGAACAGGAGCGTCAGTTTTCCATCCACACCTCGCTGCTGCATACCGAGTGGCTCGAGAGCCGTTTCAACATCATCGACACCCCGGGCTATCTGGATTTCATCGCCGAAAGCCGCGCGGCGCTGAAGGTGGCCGACTTGGCACTCATCGTCGCCCACGCCACGCACGGCATCGAGATCGGCACATCGAAGGTGTGGGACTATGCCGAGGAATTCGGCTTGGCCAAGGCGGTGGTCGTCAACGGCATCGACGCCGAGAACGCACAATACGAGCCGATCCTCGAGGAACTCAAGGCCACGTTCGGCAAGCGATTTTTCCCCATTAACATTCCCATCAATCCCGGCCCGGGCTTCAACGAGGCGCTGGACGTGATCCGCAAGTCGAAGCTCACCTACAAGACCGACGGCAGTGGCAAATACGACGAGGCCAAGGTCACCGGCGACGAGGCGGAACAGGTCGAGCAACTACACGCCCAGCTGATCGAGCTGGTGGCCGAGTCGGACGACTCGCTGCTGGAAAAGTTTTTCGACGAGGGCATCACCGAGGAGGAGCTACGCAGCGGGCTGCACCAAGCATTCCAGTCCCAGATTTTTGTCCCGGTGTTCTTCGCCTCGAGCGAGACCAACGTCGGCGTGGCGCGGCTGATGGATTTCATCTCCAAGTACGCCTCCTCGCCGGACGACCACAAGGACACCGCCGCCAAGAACGCAGACGACGAGGAGGTGACCGTCAGTCTGGACGACAACGAGGCCGTCGCCTTCGTCTTCAAGACCATCAACGAGCCCCACATCGGCGAATTGTCCTTTGTGAAGGTGATGGCCGGCACGCTCAATGCGGGGGAGGATGTCGTCAACGCCAACACCGACGAACCCCAGCGACTGGGACAGATGTTTATTCTCAACGGCAAAAACCGGGACAAGGTTGAGCAGCTCAACGCCGGCGAGATCGGCGCGCTGGTCAAGCTGAAGAACACCCACACCGGCAACACGCTCACCTCTACCAAGCGGAAGGTCACCGTACCGTCCATTGACTATCCCAACCCCAACATCCACGAAGCCCTCAAGCCCAAGAACAAGGGCGACGAGGACAAGATCGCCGTCGGCCTCTCCGCGCTGCACGAGGAGGATCCGTCGTTCCAATACCACGTCGACTCCGAACTGCACCAGACCGTCATCTCCGGCCAGGGCGAGCTGCATCTGCAGGTGGCCATGGAGCGCATCAAGGAACGGTTCAACATCGAGATGGAGTTGTCCGCCCCGAAAATCCCCTTCCGTGAAACCATCCGAAACAACGGCGAGGCCAAGTACCGGCACAAGAAACAGAGCGGCGGCGCCGGCCAGTTCGCCGAGGTGTGGATGCGCATCGAGCCCGCACCACGCGACCACGGTGTCGAGTTCACCCAGTCGCTCGTCGGCCAGAACGTCGACCGCGTGTTCGTGCCCTCCGTGGAAAAGGGCGTCAACAGCTCCTGCACCGACGGCATCCTCGCCGGCTACCGTGTGGTGGACGTCAAGATCGACTTTTACGACGGCAAAATGCACCCGGTCGACTCCAAGGACGTCGCCTTCCAGATCGCCGGCAAGCAGGCCTTCCGCGAGGCGTTCCAGTCGGCCAAGCCGTGCCTGCTCGAGCCGATCACCAAGATCGAGGTCAGCGTGCCGGAGGATTTCATGGGAGCCGTCATGGGCGATCTCTCCAGTCGCCGCGGCAAAATCCTGGGCATGGATGCCGAGGGGGCGTTTCAGGTCGTCCGGGCCGAGGTGCCGCAGATGGAGCTGTACCATTACTCCACCAACCTACGCTCCCTCACCGGCGGCCGCGGCCTGCACTCCGAGGAGTTCAGCCATTACGAGTTCATGCCCCACGAACTCGAGAAGAAAGTCATCGCCCAAAGCCAAGCCAAGGACGACGAGTAGCCTCCTTCAAGCCCGGCGGCCGCGTCGATGAATAGGAACGAGCGCGCTTGGCCAAGCGCTGGCACTGAGTGATTGTGGAGTGACAAATCCCGCCCGTCCTTTTACTTTCCCGCACATGAAAACCCTGTCCACATTGCTGTTCGTTTTGCTGTTCGGTTTTCAAGCTACCCGGCCGGCATTGCCAATTGGCGGGGTGGAAGGGCAGCCGTTGGGGGCGAATGCGGCGCGGGTGATTAAGGCGCTGGATTTTCTGGGGGCACCGTTGGCAGCAGCGGAGGTTAAAAAACTCAAGGCGGCGATTGACGGGCGCAATGCGGCGACGATTCAGGAAATTCTTGATCCAAACGTGCTCGTGGCCGTTTCGCTGAACCCGGAAATGCGCGTGAAGGTGCGGCGCGGGCCGGGCAAGGCGGTGTTGCGGCAGGGCGGGTTCACGCCGTTTCTCGTAAAGGTTTACAACGACAGCACGGTGACGCGGCCATTGCATGTGGCGAGTCCGCAGGCGGGCGCGGTATATTCCGGCGCGGCGCTGGCGATTCTCAAGCGGCAGGCGCAAACAGAGCTGAACGCAAATCAAAATGTGAAGGGCAAAAAGGGGCGGTTTTTGTCGGTGGAAATGTTTCGCAAAGCGCCGATGGCCGGGGCGCTCAGCGGGCTGGAGGTGGAGTACGCCATCGCGCTGATTTACAGCCACGAGGCCGGCAAACGCGAGGCGACGCTGCAGTTCGACGTGGGTCAGGGCACGCAGGATCTCGGCTTTCGCGCGGAGGTGCCGGTGCTGTTCAACGTGCTGCCGGCGCGCGTGGTGACGCTCGATGTCCGCGAACCCGATGGGCAGCCGACGACCGCGCGGCTGGAGTTTCGCGATGCCACCGGCCGCGTGCATCCCGCGCAGGCCAAGCGGCTGGCACCGGATTTTTTCTTTCAACCGCAGATTTATCGCGCGCACGGCCAGTCGGTGATTTTGCCGCCGGGCAAGTTCACGCTCGAGACCTCGCGCGGACCGGAGTATCGCGTGCGGCGGGGGGAGGTGACGGTGCCGGCCAAGGGCGCGGCGGAGATCAAGGTGCGCCTCGAGCGCTGGGTGGATCCCGCGCGATTCGGGTTTTACAGCGGCGACCATCACATCCACGGCGCCGGTTGCTCGCATTACGACAGCCCGACGAAAGGCGTGCGCCCGGCGGATATGTTTGCGCAGGTGAAAGGCGAGGGGCTCAACGTCGGCTGCGTGCTCACGTGGGGGCCGTGCTTTGATTTTCAACGGGATTATTTTTCCCCGGAAGCCGACGACATCAGCGAGCCGTTGACGGTTTTAAAATACGACCTCGAAATCAGCGGCTTCGGCTCGGCGGCGCTCGGGCACGTTTGCCTGCTCAATCTAAAAAACCAAACCTATCCCAAAAGCCGTGGTACCAAGACCGAAGGCTGGCCGTCGTGGACCGTTCCGGTGCTGCGCTGGTGCAAAGAGCAAGGCGGCGTGACTGGCTACCCGCACTCCGCGATGGGCGTGAACCCCCCCGGCGCAGCGGCGTGGCAGTTGCGCACGCTCGACACCGACGGCAGCAAAACCCTCAGCCGCGCCGAGGCCGCCAAGGGGCTGCTGGCCGCGCCATTCGCCACCGTGGACGCCGACGGCAACGGCGCACTCACCGAGCGGGAACTGGCCATCAGCGCCGACCGCGCCGCCGACTGCCTGCCGAACCTTGCGTTGCCCGCCATGAACGGCGCGGGTGCGATGGAAATTTTCGTGAGCACCGCCGAGGGCGTCTGCGATTTCATCAGCGCCATGGACACCGCACGCATTCCCGAGTGGAACACGTGGTATCATTTGATGAATTGCGGCTTCCCGCTCAAACTCAGTGGCGAGACGGATTTCCCGTGCATGTCCAGCCGCCGTGTTGGCGCCGGCCGCGTGTACGTGCAAATGGGCGCGCGGAAAAAAATCGATTTCGCCGAATGGTGCCGCGGCCTCGGCACCGGCCAATCGTATGTGAGCGACGGCTACGCGCACGCGCTGGAGTTCACGGTCGGCGGCCAAGCGTCCGGCCGCGCCGACGTGCGATTGGCCAAGCCCGGCAAAGTGACCGTGCGCGCCAAGGTCGCCTTTGCGCCCGAGACTCCGCAGACCGTCGCGCAGGGCCTGCTCGAAAACGCCACCCGCCCGCGCACCACCGGCGACACCGTAAACCTCCACGCCCCGCGCCATCGCAAATTCGTGAAAGGCGGCATGCGCCTCGTCGAGTTAATCGTCAACGGCCAAGTCTCCGCCAAAAAAAACATCCCCGCCGATGGCAAAATCCACGACCTGAAATTCGATGTGCCCGTCGAACGCAGCAGTTGGGTCGCCCTCCGCCATTTCCCCCAACTGCACACCAACCCCGTCAACGTCCTCATCGCCAACAAACCCATCCGCGCTTCCCGCCAGAGCGCCCAATGGTGCGCCGAGTCAGTAAAACTATTGTGGCACAACCGCAACCGCTTCATCAAAAAACCGGAACAACCCGCCGCCAAACTCGCCTACGAGCGCGCCATAAAAACCTACGACCGCATCGCCACCGAGTCGAGGTGAGCGTGTTGCCGCTCACCAATTAAAGCCCGAAGTCCTCCGGCGTCAGTCCGGCTTGGCGGATGATGGAGCAGGTGGTGCCGGTGGGCAGTTCCTTTTTCTGATGGGGCACAACGGCGATTCGTCCGGATGCGTTTTTGAACTTGGCGTAGCTGCCGCGTTGGGTGCGTCGAGAAAACCCGTGCTCCTCAAGCACGCGGATGACTTCCTTGAAAACTGAGCCGCTTAGACATTCACCATTTCCTCGCCCACGTTGAGGCCGGTCATAGTTGTGAAGGTGGGTTCAGGCTCGTGGTCTAAATACAGGCCACCGCCGCCTTGAGATTGGCCACCGCCGCCTCGCGCGTTTCGCCAAAGCTGGAATCATCCACATTGAAGCGTTGCGACACGAAGAACTCCTCCTCGCGATAGACCACGTATGACATTGGCTTCATGGGTGGAAGCTAACACCGTTTTCGCGTGAATGCAATTCCACTCAGTCTTCCTGTGTCAAAACTGATTCGATGATCAATGCGCCAGCATTTCAGAGAGGGAGGATTTGAACTTGCGGTGGCAGAGGGCGAAGAGGACGGCGGTCGGGATGACCGCGAAGGTTGAGGCCGCCATTTGTACGCCCTGTGGCGTTCGCTGACTGACGTCGTAGAGCTTGGCCAAGGCCAACGGCAACGTCTGCTTGGTTTCGCTCGTGAGCACGAGCATCGGGACGAGGTGTTCGTGCCAGGCGAGAATGAAATGAATCATCCCATAGCTGAGCAGCGCCGGCCACACCAGCGGCAGCACGGTCAAAAACACCCGCATTTCCGTCGCTCCACAAACGCGCGCCGCCTGAAAATATTCCCCCGGAATCTGGCGGAATACCTGCGTGAAATAGATCACCCCCAAGCCGGTCACCACGCCCGGCAACATCACGCCCAGCAGCGAGTCGCTCAGGCCAAGGGCGTTCACCCACGAGAACAGCGGCACGGCGAAAAGCTGGCGCGGCACGAGAATCAACGCCACGGCCAACACGAACAACAGACGCTTGCCGGAAAACGTAAACCGCGCAAAGGCGTAACCCGCCGCCGCCGACAACGCCACCGCGCCCAGCGCTTGGCCAAGCGACACCCCCAGCGAATTGCCGAACACGTTCCAAAATGCAACCCACTCACCACCGAGCAGGTCGGCCACGTTTTTCCAGTCGTAATTCGCCGGGAAAAACGCCTTGGCCAACGGCTGGAAAAACTCGGCGTTCGTCTTGAACATCCCGAGCACCATCCACAGAAACGGCACCAGCACCGCCATTAAAAACGGGCTGAGCAGCAACAGCGACAAGACGCCACGCCGGTTTTTTCGTTGCGTGCTCATGCCGTTCGCCTCCGCAAAAACAGGCAGCCCCACAGCAACAGGAGCATCAGCGGCAACAGGCTGACGCTGATCGCCGCTGCGGTGCCGTACTCAAAAAACCGCGATTTCTGATACACGTACGTGATCGCCAGCAGCCCCGCGTCGGCCGTGCCGCCGGCGCCGCCGAGCAGCACGAATGCACCGGAGAAAAGTGAGAAGCCGTCGACCACCAGATACACCGCCACGAACAACAACACCGGCCGGAGCTGCGGCAGTGTCACGTGCCAAAACTGCCGCCACCGGCTGCCGGTCGCCAACCGCGCCGCCTCGTAATAAACGCGCGGGATGCCCTCCATGCCGGCCAAAATAAAAAACGTCATGAATCCGGTCCAGCGCCACACGGTTTGCAGCACCAAGCCGCTCAAGATGAAGTCCGGATCCTTCAGCCAGTTGACCGGCTCGAGGCCAAGCGGCATGACGAACAGCTGATTGAGCAGCCCGTTGCGTCCGTGGAACACCATCAAAAACAGCACCGCCAAAACCGACGGCGGCGTGAGCGCCGGCAGCAGCAGCGCGAAGGTCAGCACCGGGCGCAGCCGCCGGAAGGTCGCGCGCAGCAGGTGCGCCAGCCAAAGTGCCAGCGGCACGATCACGACGATGGAGGCCAGCGTGTAAACGTAGCTGTTGCGCAATGCAGTGAAGTAACGCTCGTCGTTGGCCAAGGCCTTGTAATGTGCGAGGCCGACGTATTCCGCTTGGCCAAGGCCGTTGGCCTGCAGGCTCATTTTCACGCCGCCAACCAGCGGGATGAGCCAGAACAGCAGCAGGAAAAACAGGAACGGCAGCAGGAAAAGAAACGGCGTCCAGCGCGTCCCGGGCGTTCGCTGGTCGGCTGTGGCCATGGGTGCGCTTGGCCTACTGGCCCGGCCCGGCCGCCTCGAGCATGGTCTTCATTTTGTCGAGCACCTCGGCCGGCTTGAGTTCGCCGTAGATGAGCGACGTGAAGAACGTTTCCTGAAACAGGAACACCGCCTTGGCCCGATTCGGGTGGCTGACCACTTCCGGCACCTCAGGCGCCAGACGCACCAGCAGCTCGCCAAATTTCTGGTTGCTGAAAAAGGCGTTCGGCTGCAGCAGCCGCTCGTCCTTCCACGCCGGGCGGTACGCCGGGAAGCTGTTGCCGTCAAGGAACCGGCGGGCATTGGACTCCTTGTTGGTGATGACAAACTCGATGAACTTCCACGCCGCGTCCGGCTGTTTGCTGGCCTTGTTGATCAGGAGCCCCTGCCCGGCAAAGGTCGAGGTGCGGCGGCTCAGCCGGCCGTCCGGCAGTTTCCACGCCGGCAACGGCATCGCGCCCCACTTGCCCTTCAAGTCGGGCGTGAACTGTTGCAGCATATCGAGCCCGTACCAGTCGGCGCCGACCACCGTCAGCACCTCGCCGTATTGGATGGCGCTGTTGAAAAACAGCGGGTCAAAGATCGACGCGCGCTCCGGCACCATGCCGACGCGGGTCTCCATCTGTTTCTGCATCCAGCCGAGCACCTCGATCACCGCCTCGCGGTCGGGATACACCGAGCCGTCCCGGCCAAACAGGTCGCTGTCGCGCTGTCGCAACAGGATGCCGAGGTACGTTGGGTCGAGCGCGATCATCGACTTGCCGTGATCCTCCACCACCGTCTTGCCAGCGGAGACGAACTTGTCCCACGTCGTCAACGCCGCCGGGTCGATGCCCAGTTCCTTGAACAAGTCGGTGCGGTAATACAGCACCATCGCGCTGAGCGACTGCGGAATGCCGTACGTCTTGCCCTTGTACGCGAACAGGCTTTGGCGGCTCCGTGCGATGTCCTTGTCGAGCTTGGCCTTCTTGATGCGGTCGCCCAGGTCGACAAACGGCACCTCGCCGCCGAGGAACGCGCCGAACAGCACCTCGTCGAGCTGCACCACATCCGGCGGGTTGATGCCGGTCTTAATCGACACGGCCAGTTTCTCCGGCATCTCACGGAACCCGAACGACTGCACCTTGGCCTCGAACGCCGCGTCCACCTCCTGCTTGTACAGCTTGACCATGCTTTCATAATAGAGCTGGTCCTGAAAGGAACTGATCCAGATATCCAACGGCTTGGCCTGCGCCATGACCGTCAGCGCTTGGCCAAGCGCAATTAAACCTGCAATTGTGTGTCGAAGTTTCATTTTGAAATCGCGGCGGGAAAACTCCACCGAACCCCCGGCGGAGTCAATGCCGGAGACGCCCCGCACGCACCGGCATTCAACCCAAGCGCCTGGCCAAGCGCGCGCTGGCCGGTTTTTTGGCTGTGCTTTTTTGGACGTAGGCGCAACAGTCCCCGCCTTTCCGATGAAATCGCGCCCACCCCAAGGCAACGATGGCTGCTCGATTATGATCAACTCATGATGACCCTCCCAAGATTCATCGCCGTTGGCCTTGGCTTCGCTGCTGCCCTGTGCGGCACGGCCGCCAAGGAGCTTAAGCTCGACGAATTGTTCCCGCGGAACCGCCTGCTCGAGGTCGACATCACCCTTGCCGAGGCGGACTGGGACAAGATCCGTTACCAACGGCGCACGCGGGAAAACGCGTTGCCGCCGAGCCGCAAGTTTGAGCCGCCGCCCCCGCCGTACACGTACGTCGAGGCCAGCGTGACGATCGACGGTGTGACCTTCCCCAAGATTGGCCTGCGGAAAAAAGGGTTTCTCGGCTCGCAGGACACCGTCCGCCCGTCGCTCAAGGTGAAGCTCGATTACACCGACACAAAGGGAAACATCGACGGCCTGCGAAACCTCACGCTCAACAACAACCGGCAGGATGCCAGCCTGATGAGCCAGTTCATGGGGTACGCGATCTGGGATGCCGCCGGGGCGCCCGGCTCGCGCTGCGCCTTTGCCAAGGTCACGGTCAATGGCCGCAATCTCGGCGTGTACTGCCACGTGGAGACCGTTCGCGAGCCGCTGCTCCGGCGGGAGTTCGGCAGCGACAAAGGCACCCTCTTCGAGGGCACGGTGGTCGATTTTTACCCGGAATGGGAAGGCAGCTTTGAACGAAAAACCGGTGACGACAAAAAGGGGCGCGCGCACCTCGTCAAGGTCATCAACGCGATGCAGGGCGGCGAGGGCGAACCGTTTTTTGGCGGCGACGTGCCGGGGCGCGCCTGGGTGCCGGGGAGCGGCGCGCACGACGACGCGTGGTTCAAGCCGGGCTTCGACGACTCAAGCTGGGTCGCCGGCACCAACGGCGCCGGCTACGAGGCGAGCGAGGGGTTTGAAAAACTCATCTCGCCAAATTTCAACTTCATCGGGCAAATGCACAACAAGGCCACGTCGCTGTATCTGCGTTTCCCGTTCGAGATCGACGACCTCGACTCGATCCACGCCGCCAAGAATCTGCTGCTCCGGATGAAGTGCGACGACGGCTTCGTCGCCTACCTCAACGGCCACGAGGTCGCGCGCATGAACGCGCCGGAAAACGCCCGGTGGGACTCGCGCGCCACAAGCAGCGGCGACGACGGCGCCAACTCGACCTTCGCGGCGTTCAACATCAACAAGCACCGCGACAGGCTGCGCCCGGGCCGCAACCTCCTCGCGATTCACGGCCTGAACATCAGCCCGGAAAGCACCGACTTTCTCATGGTCGCCGAGTTGCAGACCAACGCACACGACTACGAGGATGCGATTTGGGAGGTGATCGACGAGGAGGCGTTTTACAAATTCTGGGCGCTCGAGGGGTTGCTCAGTTTTTGGGACGGCTACTCCGGCAACCGCAACAACTATTTCGTCTACCTCAACCCTGGCACCGCCAAGCTGCACTTCATGCCGTGGGGCGCCGACTGTTTGTTCGAGAAATACAGCCGCCTGCGCGTCGACCGGCGCTCGCCACGCTCGGTCCGCCTCAAGGGCCTCGTCGCCCGCAAGCTGTACCAGATTCCGTCCGTCCGGAAAAAATATGCCGCAACGATGAAGCAGCTCATGGCCGAGCATTGGAACGAGGAAAAGCTGCTCGCCGAGACCGAGCGCATCGAGGCGATGGTCCGGCCGCACATCAGCGACTACCAGTGGCGCGGCGTCCGCTTCGAGGCCGTGCGCGATTTCATCCGCAACCGCCGCCCGGACATCGAGCGCGAAATCAACGGCGACGACATGCCGCTCTGGCCGAGGTAAACCGCAGGCAAACCGCCTCTATTCCAGCGCTTGGCCGGTGGTGGCGTCAAACCAGACGGCGGCGGCGAGATCGAACCGCATCCCAACCTTGGCCAAGCCGCCCGCGCCCACGCCGGGCAATCGCACCACCAGTTCGTGGCCGCCGCATCGCACACACAACAGCGACTCGTGGCCAAGCGTCTCGCACCCTTCCACCGTTCCCGTCGCGTCTCCCGCGCCGTCGCCGAGTGAGATCTGTTCCGGGCGAATGCCCAGTTCCACCTCGCGGCCGGCATACCTGACCAAGCCGTTGGCCAAGCGGAGTGAAAAGCCGTCGCCGCTCCCGACGAAAGCCAGGCCGCCGTCGCGCTCGGCAATCCGGCCGCGGACGAAGTTCATCCCCGGCGTGCCGATGAAGTCGCCGACAAACCGGTGCGCCGGCCGCCGGTACAGATCCATCGGCGAGCCGGTTTGCATCACTTGGCCGCCGTCGAGCACGCAGAGCCGTTGGCCAAGCGTCATCGCCTCAGTCTGGTCGTGCGTCACAAAAATCATCGTCGTGCCCAGCCGCCGGTGCAGCTGCGCGATCTCGGCCCGCATCTCGGCCCGCATCCGCGCGTCGAGATTCGAGAGCGGCTCGTCGAGCAGGAACACCTTCGGCTGGCAGACCATCGCCCGGCCCAGCGCGACACGCTGCCGCTGGCCGCCGGACAGCTCCGCCGGCTTGCGTCGCAACTGGTCGGCGAGCCCGAGCATTTCCGCCGCCTCGGTAACGCGCGCCCGTATCTCCGGCTTGGCCGCTTTGCGGAACTTCAGGCTGAACCCCATGTTCTGCTCGACGTTGAGGTGCGGGAACAGGGCGTAATTCTGGAACACCATCGCCACGTCGCGGTCCTGCGGCTTCACGCGGCCCACGTCGCGGTCGTCAAGATAGATGCCGCCGCCCGACGGCTCCTCCAGCCCGGCAACGAGTCGCAGCAGAGTCGACTTGCCGCAGCCGGACGGGCCGACGAGCACCATCAACTCGCCGTCGGGAATCTCGAGGCTCACCCGGTCCACCGCGCGAACGGGGCCGAAGTGTTTACAGAGGTTGTCGAGTCGAACGCTGGCCATCGGTCACAGTTTCGGCGGGCCGACCTTTTGCAACGGCGGCGTCACCGTCAAGTCCTTCGCGATGTAAGCCACGACATTCCGGAGGTCATCCGGCGACAAGGCCGCAGCGGACGCCTGCATCATCACGCCGCCCGCGTCGCTTGGATGGACGGTGCGCTGGCCGTTGGCGTACTTGCGGAGTTGATCGAGCAAAAACCAATCCTCCTGCACGTTCACCGGCGGCGACGCGATCTCCGGTTTGCCCTCGCCCTTCACACCATGGCACGACGCGCACCGGGTCGCGTACTGTGCACGGCCGACGGGGAGGTCGCCGCGAATCACCCGGATGAACGGCTTTGGTTTGCGCGCCGCGAAGTGCCGAGCCAAGCCGGCGAGCTGCGCCTCCGTCTCCACCTTCGCCATCGCCGCGCCCATCAGCGCCCCGGCGCGGTTGGCCGCGTTGTTGCCGCGCCGGCCCGACTTGAATTTTTTCAACTGGTCAGCGAGATACCACTCCGGCAACCCGTCGAGCACCGGCCCGCGCTGCATCTCGCGCGTGCTGTGGCACACCATGCAGGCCTCAATCGTCGCCGTGTCCGCTTGGCCAGAAGCGGAGGTGACAAGCGGCGGCGCCTCGCTTGGCCCCTGGACGCACCCTCCCACGGACACCAGCCAAAGCCCCATGGCCAAGCCAACACATTGCCGCAAAAATAATCGCCGCCGCTCCATCACGCTTGCCCGAAGCTACCCCGCTTGGCCAAGCGCCGCGAGCCGGCAAATCTCGCGTGACACCCCGCGGTTCCCTACGGTGGCGGCGGTGGGTTACCGGACAGCACCAACTATCGCGCTGGTCTGCGGCGCGCTGGCGATTGGCTTCGCGCCGGTGTTCGCGGCGTTTGCGCTGAAACCGGAGTACGGCGGGTTCGGCCCGGCGGCGATCGGGTTTTACCGGGTGTTTTTCGCGCTGCCGTTCCTGTGGCTGGTGCTGCTGGCCGCGCCGGGAAACGCAAAGAAAAGCGCGCGCACCCGCCGCCCGACCGGCCTGCTGGCTTTGGCCGGGTTTTTCTTCGCCATCGATTTGGTGACGTGGCATTGGTCGATCAAGTACACGACGGTGGCCAACGCCACGTTGCTGGCGAACTTCGCCCCGCTGTGGGTGATGCTGTGGGCTGGCCGCCTGTTCGGCGAGCGGAGCACGCCCCGCTTCCTCGTCGCGCTCGGCTTTGCGATTGCAGGGGCGGCGGTGCTGATGAGTGCCAGCTTTCGCCTCAACCCAACGCAGCTGTTCGGCGACGCCCTCTCGCTGCTCACGGCTATCTCGTACGGCTCGTACATGCTCACGGTGAAAAAACTGCGCGAGACCTGCCCGCCGCAGGAGATCATGGCCTGGTCGGGGCTGTTCGCCGTGCCGCTGATGCTCGCCGCCGCGCTGGCCAGCGGCGAGACGATGGCGACCCCGCAGCTCAACGGCTGGCTGGTGCTGCTCGGGCTCGCGCTGGTCAGCCACTTCGCCGGGCAGGGCCTGATCGCCTACGCCTTTGGCCATTTGCCGGCGGCGCTCACGTCGCTGAACCTGCTGCTGCAGCCGGTGTTCGCGGCGGCGCTGGGCTGGGTGCTGCTTGGCCAGACGCTGGGCGGGCAGCAACTGCTCGGGGCGGCGATCGTGCTCGGGGCGCTGTTCGCCGCGAATCGCCCGGCCAAGGCCAAATAATTTTGTGCCGCTTGGCCAAGCGTGGCAGCCTCCCGGCCGGATGGATGAGTTTGCCCAAGCCGATGCCGACATACCGCTCGACGCGCCGGGCCGCCGCCGCTTGCCGGTGCTGCTGCGCCGCGCGTGGTACGGATTGAACCAGGCGTTCCGCCGGCGCATCGCCGGGATGGGGCTGACGCCGGACCAGTTCACCGTCATTCGCACGCTGCTCGAGGCCGGGCCGGACGGCCTGACGCAAAAGGCGCTGGCCAACGCGATGAGCAGCGACCCCAACACCATCGCCTCGCTGCTCGAGCGCATGGAAGCCAACGGCCTCGTCCAGCGACGGCCACACGAAAAGGACCGGCGCGCCAACCGCGTGGAGTTGCTGCCGGTGGCCCGGGAGAAATACGAGGCCATCCGCAACGAGGCGATCGGCCTGCAGTCCCACGTGCTGGAGCAGTTGCCCGAAGCTGAGCGGGAAACATTCCTCGAGCAACTCGAAACCGTCGCCAAGGCCTGCCGCGACCTCTCCAACCCCCAGCGGTAAGTGGGATCGCATTTGGGCTTGGCCGCGGGACAGGCGTTGCCTACTTTCCCGGCCGTGATTCAACTTTTTCGAACCTCATCGAGCTTGACCATCGTGGCCGCTTTCTCCATCTCCGCGCTTGGCCAAGCGGACGACGTCGAGCTGACCGGCAGGCCGTACATCGACATGGATTACGGGCCGTACCTCAGCGCCTCCATCGAGGTGGCCCCGGGCAACATCGCCTACAAGGGCATCGCGATCCGGCTCGACGCAGGGCCGGGCGGCGTGTCGAAGGGCAGCGAGTTCGTGCTGTTCGACACCGACACCCTGCGGATGGCGGCGGCGTGGAGCGGGGACAAGTTCATCGACTGGCGCAGCATCGTGTACGACGGCAGCCACGGCACGCACCCGAAGCTCGTCGGCGAGCGACTCTTCACCAACCCGGTCGCTCCCGGCTGGGCCAGGCCGGGCACGGATCAGTTTGAGGATCCACGCCTGCGCGGCCTCGACAACAAACCATACGGCCCGCTCCCCCGCGACTGGGGCCAATGGCGCGGACTGTTCCTGCACAACAACCGGGTGATCCTTTATTACAAGATCGGGGGCGCGCGCGTGTTCGAGTCGCCCTCCATTGAGAAAATGTTGAGCGGCCAAAAGGTGGTCATTCGCAACATCAACCTTGCTCGCCGCGACGCGGATCTCGTTTTGCAGGTCGCTCATGTGAAGGGCTCCGAGCCGAAACTCCGCGCGGTGGATCATCGACCCGTCGCTGTTTATGACAACCGGCTGGTCGTGGGGATCGTCGGGGGAGGCGAAGGGGCGAAATTTGAATCCACCGCCGACGGAGATTTGCGGCTGCGAATTCCTGCCGGTGAACGCACTGCCGTCAAACTTTTCTCCTCCCGTATCGAGGAGGGGTTTATGGGGATATTCGGGGCGTTCATGGCCCAGAACAGCAACCCGGAAATCTTGACTGACTTGGTGCGATCCGGCAGTGCGCGCCGCTGGCCCGACAGCATCAAGACCAAGCCGCGCCGCATGGGCAAACCGGGAGCGTTCGTCACCGAGGCCATCACCGCGCCGGACAAAAACCGGTACCGCTCGTGGATGCGTCTGGGTGGCTTCGATTTTTTTGAGGGCGGCGACCGCGCGGCGGTTTGTACCTGGATGGGCGACGTCTGGCTCGTCGACGGCATCAACAGCGACCCGCAGGAGTTCACGTGGACGCGCATCGCGACCGGCATGTTTCAGCCGCTTGGCCTGAAGATCGTCGACGGCAAAATCTTCGTGACGTGCCGCGACCAAATCACGCAGTTGGTCGATACGAACGATGACGGTGAGATAGATTTTTACATGGCGTTCAATCACGACGCGCAGGTGACCGAGCATTTTCACGAGTTTGCAATGGATTTGCAGACCGACGCCCACGGAAATTTCTACTACACCAAGGCCGCACGCCATGCGAAGACGGCGTTGGTGCCGCAACACGGCACGCTGCTCAAGGTGACTCCTGACGGCGTTAAAACGGAAATCATTGCCACTGGTTTCCGTGCGCCAAACGGTGTGTGCGTGAATCCGGACGGCACGTTTTACATGAGCGACCAGGAGGGCCACTGGACGCCAAAGAACGAAATCAACCTCATCGAGAAGGGCAAATTTTATGGCAACCTCATGGGCTACCACAAGGGGCTGACGGAGGCCGACATCACCTCGCCCATCGTCTGGATGCACAACGACTTTGACCGCTCCCCCGCCGAGCAGCTTTGGGTGAACAGCGACAAGTGGGGCGGACTCGGCGGCCAACTGATCAACCTCTCCTACGGCACCGGCTACGTCTACGTGATCATGGAGGAAAAAGTGAACGGCCGCGCTCAGGGCGGTGTGGTGCGCATTCCCGACTTTGATTTCCCGACCGGCGTCATGCGCGGCCGCTTCCACCCCGGCGACGGCCAACTCTACGCCTGTGGCCTGTTCGGCTGGGCCGGCAACAAGACCCGCCCCGGCGGATTCTACCGGCTCAAGCACACCGGCAAACCGGTTCACGTGCCGATTGCCATTAACGCACTCAAGGAGGGTATTTCGCTAACCTTCAGCCACGCGCTCGACGCGGAGACCGCCAACGATCCGGAGAGCTACCTCGTCAAGCGCTGGAGTTACAGGCGCACCCGCAATTATGGCTCACGCGACTACAAGGCCGACGGCAGCCAAGGCCGCGACAATGTTGAAGTGACCGGCGTGAAAATCTCGAAGGACAAAAAATCCGTTCTCCTGCAAATCGCCGACATGAAGCCGACCATGCAGATGCAGATCGAGTACAAGATCGACACCGCAGACGGGGAATACCTCTCCCATCGAATCCAAAACACCATCCACGCCATCGGCAACAACGGCCCCTTCGCCCGGGAGTAAACCAAGCGCTTGGCCAAGCATGAAGGTGGGGCTGGCTCTCCTAGCCGGCATTGTGAGTTTTCTGCGAACGCTTGGCCGGACAGCTGGGAACAGCCGTCCCTTGTATATTCGTTATGCCCGGTGCCGGCCGTAAAAAAAATAAAAAAACCGCTTGACCCTGTAGTTATGTACAGGGTGTATCGTGCCGTGAAAGTGAATGTGACAGAGCAAACGATTGGACAAGTCGCCCGGGCCGCGGGGGTGGGCGTGGAGACAGTTCGTTTCTACGAGCGCCAACAGTTGCTGCCCGCGCCCAAGCGCAACGGCGTGGGGTATCGGCAGTATCCGCCCGGCACAGTCTCGCGGCTGCGCTTCGTCAAGCGGGCGCAGGCATTGGGGTTTTCACTGAGTGAAATTGGCGAGTTGCTGTCCCTCCGCGCCTCACCGCGCTCCACCTGTGGCCAAATGCGAGGGCGGGCGGAAATGAAACGCAGCGAAATCGACAAAAAACTCCGCGACTTGAGGCGGCTGCGCCGGGCGCTGGACAAGGTCATCCAGGAATGCTCCGGCGACGGGCCGGCCACCCGATGCCCCATCCTCGCGGCGCTGGAGGGGGAGGTGCGATGAATGTGGAACTGGTATACGACTTGGACTGTCCCAACGTGGCCTTGGCAAGGACACGCCTGCTGGAAGGCTTTGCCCAAGCGGGATTGTCACCGCGGTGGCTGGAATGGGATCGAAAGTCACCCGATTGCCCGCCGCACGCCCGCCGTCATGGGTCACCGGCCATACTTGTGAATGGTTGCGACGTGGACGGTTCGGAGGGGCCGGGGGAAGCGGATTGCTGCCGGCTATATGCCGATGGCGCACCCAGTCGGGAGCAGATTTCGCACGCACTCAAGGCGGCCCATAGCAACGGGAACAGCGGAGATTGGCGTCAGTTGTTGCCCGCGCTTCCAGGCATCGGCATTGCCTTCATGCCCAAGCTGGCCTGCCCGCTCTGTTGGCCCGCCTACGCGGGGATCCTCTCCTCGCTCGGCCTTGGGTTCCTGGCGGACACGGCTTACCTGTTGCCGTTCACCGTCATATTCTTGGCGTTGGCCTTGGGCGCGCTGGCGTTTCGTGCCCGCCAACGCCGCGGCTACGCGCCATTCGCAGCCGGCGCGGTGGCGGCGGGGTTGCTGGTGCTGGGTAAATTTCTTTTTGAATCGGAGCCGGTTTTTTATCTTGGAATCAGCCTGTTGGTCGTGGCGGCCATTTGGAATGCATGGCCAAGTCGAGCCACCCCCGGGGAGCCCTCCTGCCCGGCCTGTCTTCCGGATGAAACTTTTGCTGGGAACACCCCGGTGAATGAAAGGGAAAAAGCATAAACGAAAGGGAAACCCATGAGTGAAAAACGAACCATCGAAGTCTTCAGCGCCGATTGCCCGGCCTGCAAGGAAACCATCGAGCTGGTCAACCAACTGGCTTGCCCCTCCTGCGAAGTGAGCGTGCTGGACATGCACGATGCCACCGTGGCCGGGCGGGCCAAGGAGCTGGGGGTGACATCCGTCCCCGCCGTGGCCATCAATGGCGAACTGGCCGGTTGTTGCACCGGCCGTGGCCCGGACGCTGACATGCTTCAGGCTGCAGGCCTCGGTCAACCAGCCTAAGCCGGTACGCCGTTTCATCGAGAGAAGCGCGTTGGGCGTCGCCTGCTGTTGCGCTTGGCCAAGCGGCGGGGCTGGCTCTCGAGGCGTCCCCGCACCTCGTAATCGAAACAAAAACGGCTAACCAAGTTGATGACGAGATACGAGACCGATAGGCTTGGCCTCGACTGCCAACCCTATCCCCCGTTGGCCAAGCGCTTGACGGCGTGAAGCCGGAGCCGGTATGGTTTCCGGCCATGAGGGAAGGCTTGGAGGCAAATAATTTCCTGGTGCCGATGGTCGTCGAGCAGACGGGCCGCGGCGAACGCGGCTACGACATCTACTCGCGGCTGTTGGTCGACCGTATCGTGTTCATCGGTACGCCGATCGACGACACGATCTCGAACCTGGTCATCGCCCAGTTGTTGTTCCTGCAGATGCAGGATCCGAAGAAAGACATTCACCTGTACATCAACTCGCCGGGTGGCAGCATCACCGCCGGCATGGCGGTGTACGACACAATGCAGTTCCTGACCTGCGACGTGAACACGTACTGCATCGGCCAGGCGGCCAGCATGGGCGCCGTGCTCCTCGCCGCCGGCACCAAGGGCAAACGCCACGCGCTGCCCAACGCGCGCATCATGATTCATCAGCCGTGGGGCGGCGCGCAGGGCAATGCCTCCGACATCGAGATTCAGGCGGCGGAAATCCTGCGGCTCAAGGACAGCATCAACAAAATCCTCGCCGAGCACACCGGCAAAAAAGTTAAACAGATCGTCACCGACTCGGATCGCGACCATTTCATGTCATCCGTGGAGGCGAAGAAGTACGGTCTTGTGGATGAGGTGGTGAAGTCCCGCAAGGACGTCGCCAGCCTTAAGGACGAGAAAAAGAAGAAATAGTTTAAGCACCCATGGCTCGGCCCAACCAGATCACCCTTTGCAGCTTCTGCGGGAAATCCCACTCGGAGGTCCGGAAGCTGATCGCCGGGCCGGGCGTTTACATTTGCGACAACTGCATCCTCGTCTGTAAGAACGTCCTCGACAAGGAACTGCAGGCCGAGGAGAAGAAAAAGGCGATCAAGCTCAACGTCCCGAAGCCGAAGCAGATCAAGGCGGCGCTGGACGAGCACTGCATCGGGCAGGACGCCGCCAAGAAGGCGCTATCCGTCGCGGTGCACAACCATTACAAGCGCATCCAGTCCGGCCTCGCGGTCAAGACCAAGGGCGACAACAAGATCATCCCCAGCGAAACCGGCGGCGATGACATCGAGATCGAGAAGAGCAACATCCTGCTGCTGGGCCCAACCGGCTCCGGCAAGACGCTGCTCGCCCGCACGCTGGCACGCATGCTCGACGTGCCGTTCGCCATCGCCGACGCCACCACCCTGACCGAGGCCGGCTACGTCGGCGACGACGTCGAGAACATCGTCCTGCGCCTCCTGCAGGCGGCCGACTACGACGTGAAGCGCGCCCAGATTGGCATCATTTACGTCGACGAGATCGACAAAATCACCCGCCGCACCGAGAACGTCTCGATCACCCGCGACGTCTCCGGCGAAGGCGTGCAGCAGGGGCTGCTGAAGATTCTCGAGGGCACCGTCTGCAACGTCCCGCCGCAGGGCGGCCGCAAGCATCCGCAGCAGGAATACATCAAGCTCGACACGACCAACGTGCTGTTCATCTGCGGCGGCGCGTTTGTCGATCTCGACAACATCATCCAACGCCGCATCGGCAAACACGTGCTTGGCTTTTCCGGAAAGGACGACGCCCAACGCGACGACAAACCCAGCGCGGAGGACAAGGACATCCTCAAGCACGTCGAGCCGGAGGACCTGCTCAAATACGGTTTCATCCCTGAATTCATCGGCCGGCTCCCGGTGCACACGTCGCTCGAGGAACTCGACGAGGAGCAACTGGTCCGCGTCATGACCGAGCCGAAGAACGCCCTCATCAAGCAGTTTGCCAAGTTGTTCGAGATGGACGGCGTGAAGCTCAACTTCACCGACGACGCCCTGATCGAGCTGGCCAAGGCCGCCATCAAGCGCGGCACTGGCGCGCGCGGCCTGCGCAGCCTGATGGAGAAACTGATGCTCGACACGATGTACGAGATCCCCGACTCGACGGACATCGTCTCGGTCAAGGTCACCGACAAAGTCGTGCTTGGCCAAGCGGAGCCGACATTCCAGCGCCGGCAAAAAAAGGCCGCTGCCTGACCCCCACCGATGTCGAGTGACTTCAAGCCCGGCGACATCGTCGCCCAGCAGGTTCAGCGCATTCCCCGCTCCGGAATTCGCGAGTTTTTCGACCTCGTGCAGGGCCGGCGCGACGTCATCTCGCTTGGCGTCGGCGAGCCGGACTTCGTCACGCCGTGGCACATTCGCGAGTCGGCGATCTATGCCCTCGAGCGCGGCCACACCAGCTACACTTCCAACCTTGGCCTGCCCAAGCTGCGCGCCGCCATCAGCGGCTACGTTGCCGGGGGCTTCGGCGTGGAGTACGACCCGGGGACGCAGGTGCTCGTCAGCGTCGGCGTCAGCGAGGCGCTCGACATCGCGCTGCGGGCGATCATCAACCCCGGCGACGAGATCCTTTACCACGAACCGTGCTACGTCAGCTACGCGCCCGGCATCGCGCTGGCCCACGGCGTGCCGGTGGCCGTGCCGTGCCGTGCCAAGGACGGATTCGCCGTGACCGCCGAGGCGATCGAGCAGGCGATCACGCCCAAGTCCAAGGCACTCGTGCTAAACTTCCCGACGAACCCCACCGGCGGCACGATGACCCGCGAGGCGCTCGAGTCGATCGCCCGCTTGGCCAAGCGCCACAACCTGCTCGTAATCACCGACGAGATTTACGCCGAGCTGACCTTCGAGGGAACGCACACCAGCATCGCGGCGCTGCCCGGCATGGCTGAGCGGACGATTTTTCTGCACGGCTTCTCCAAGGCCTACGCGATGACCGGCTTCCGCATCGGCTACGCCTGCGGGCCGGCGGAATTGATCGACGCAATGATGCGCATCCACCAATACTCCATGCTGTGCGCCAGCATCATCAGCCAGGAAGCGGCGATCGAGGCGCTTCAAAACGGCACCGAGCCGGTCGCCGAGATGAAGGAACAGTACCGGCTCCGCCGCAACTTCATTATCAAGGCGTTCAACGACATGGGGCTTGAGTGCCACCTGCCGCGCGGCTCATTCTACGCCTTCCCCAGCGTGCGATCCACAGGCCTCAGTTCAAGCGAGTTCGCGTCACGGCTGGTAAAGGAAGAAAACATCGCCTGCGTTCCCGGCGATGCCTTCGGCCCGTCGGGCGAGGGGCACCTGCGGTGCTGCTTCGCGACCGGTCTCGAGCAAATCAAGGTAGCCTGCGAACGGATGGCCCGGTTTGTGCAGTCGTTAAAAAACGCCGGCGCGTAACCCGCTTGGCCAAGCGCAACAGAGTTTCAACTTGGCCGACCGCACTTAACGTCGCCTGAAAGTCGACTTCTGCGTAGCCGAGGGCAACGCCCTCGGAAAACGGATGAGAAGAAATTTTGCCCTGAAGGGGCAATTCAAAAACTCATTCCCACAAATATGGTTCGTTTATTTCCACCCCATTCTTTCCCAAAATACGCCGCAGTTCATCCTGAAACGAAACCCGTCGGTGATGTTCCTCTTGGCTGGCGACATATTTCCGAACCGCCGCAACATGACTCGGACTCACCCCGAACAGCCCGTACCCATCCTGCCAATGGAAGTTGCCAAAATCAAAAAATTCCCGCTTCAACCATTTGGAAGATTCCTTTTTGACAGTCTCCAATATTTTGGCCGTTGGATGTTGTTTGGACAAATTACAAAGGATGTGGACGTGATCGTCGTGACCGTCAATCAGCACATCGCGACAGCCTTTGTCCCGCAAGATGGTGGCCATGTAAGCGAAGAGTTTGGGGCGGATTTCGTTGCGTAACCAAGGCCGGCGTTCCTTGGTTGAAAAGATGACATGAGCAAACAAGACATGAATCGATTGCGGCATGACGTTGTGGTTGAAGTGCCCCGACAGGGCACATCGATTTTGCAACATTTTCCGAGGGCGTTGCCCTCGGCTATGTAAACTCAGGCTTACAGCCTGTTTGGGAACCAGCTCGTCGCTTCGTCAAAAAAACCGCACAACTCTCTCTGCGACCCTCTGTGCCTCCGCGAACTCTGCGTTTAAAATGGAGGCCTACTTGATTTCCAGCAGCTCGACCTCGAAGATCAGCGTGGCGTTTGGTGGGATGACTCCGCCCGCACCTCGCGTGCCGTAGGCCAGGTCGGACGGGATGTAGAGCATCGACTTGCCGCCTTTTTTCATCAACTGCAGCCCCTCGGTCCAGCCGGGAATCACGCGATTGAGCGGGAAGGTCGCCGGCTGGCCTCGCTGCACGGAACTGTCAAACACTTTGCCGCTGATCAGTTTGCCGGTGTAATGCACGGTCACTTGGTTTGTGGCTTTCGGGCTGGCGCCCGTTCCGGCGGTCAGCACCTTGTAAGCCAATCCGGAAGCGGTGGTTTTCACGCCCTCCTCTTTTGTGACCTTGGCCAAAAACGCCTCACCCTCGGCTTTGTTTTTGTCGGCGGGAGACTTGATGGTGGCACGTAGTTTGGCGAACTGCGCCTCGCCGCCCTTGAACGCCTTGGCCTTTTCGCCAACGCGCTTGATGGTCACCTTGGTGAGCTTGTCGCCCTTGGCGATGGCATTAACCACGTCCTGCCCTTGGACGACGCGGCCGAACACCGTGTGCTTGCCGTCGAGCCACGGCGTCGCCTTGTGCGTGATGAAAAACTGGCTGCCGTTGGTGCCGGGGCCGGAGTTCGCCATCGAGAAAATCCCGGGGCCGCTGTGCGTCAGCGACGAGTCGATCTCGTCCGGGAACTTGTAGCCCGGGTCGCCCGTGCCGGTGCCAAGCGGGCAGCCACCCTGGATCATGAAGTCGGCGATTACCCGGTGAAAGTTCAGCCCGTCGTAGTACGCCGCGCCCTTGGCATCGGCCGGTGCGCCGCCGGTTTTCGAGTAATGCTTCGTGCCCTCCGCGAGGCCGACGAAGTTCGCGACGGTCATCGGGGTTTTTTCAAACTCGAGCTGACCAAGGATGGTTCCTTTGGTGGTTTCGAGCTCGGCGTACAGGCCGTCTGCCAGTTTTTCTTTGTCTTGTGCTATTACGGAAAACGTCGTCAGCGCCACGGCTGCGGCCAAAGCGCCCTTCAAGTTGTGGTTCATGTTCGCCATCAATTTCATGGGACGGCAGAGGAAACCCAAAAACACCGCCGCCCGCAATGTTTTATTCGCGCTGAGGCCAGAATCGAGCGTTCGGGATTGACCGCGAACCGGTTACGCTTTTAGCTCCCCGGCAGTAAACGTGCGCGCCGCCACCCCACAACTCCCCCGCCGCTTGGCCAAGCTGGGCTTGGCGTGCCTGCTTGCGGGCGGTGGCTTGGCCAAGGGCGAAATCCAGTTCGACGTGTTTATGGGCTTCGCCGGCAAAGCGCGGCAGGGCGAGTGGTTCCCTGTGACATTCGAGATCTTCAACGACGGCCCGACCTTCGACGGCCAGATCGAGCTGCGGCCGCGCTTTGGTGATAACCCGGTTCACCGCCACAACGTCGAGCTGGCCACCAACACCCGCAAGCGATTCACGATTCCGGTTTTTTGCAACGGGAATACCCGCTGGTCGGCCAAGCTGCAAAACGGGCGCAAGACCGTGGCCAAGCACGACGAACTCCTGCTGAACAGCACCGACCCCGGCACGGTCCTCGTCGGCGCATTGAGCGGCCAGCAGGCCGGTGGCCCGGTGCTGCCCAAGACACGCTTCAAGCGCGAGTGGGATAACGATCGTTACGCCCCGCGCGTGGCACACTTGCAGCAGGATACCTTCCCCGACGACCCGATCGCGCTGAGCGGACTGCACTCGCTCTACCTGAACTCGGCCCGCGCCATCAACCTGCGTCCCGAGCAGGCCGCCGCCCTCTCGACGTGGGTGCTCGGCGGCGGGCATCTCATGCTTGCGATCGATCAGCCGGGCGATGTCACCGGCACGCCTTGGCTGGCCAGCCTCGTTCGCGGCCAGTTTGGCCCGGTGCAAAACACCGCCGCTGGCCAGGCGCTTGGCCGGTGGATTGCCGACGCCGATTATACGAACATCGGCAGCGCCGATGCCAATTTTGCCACCGGCCAACTCGCCGCCGCCGGGGTGCGCTTGGCCAACGGCACGTCGCTCTTCAAACCCGACGACCGGCCCATTGCCGCCGAGGCCATTCGCGGCCTTGGCCAAGTGAGCGTGCTCGGCTTCAACCCGGAGCGCGAGCCGTTCAAGTCGTGGACCAACCGCGCCTGGTTTTGGGTGCGCTTGGCCAAGGTTCCCGCCGATTGGTTTGAAACGGAAGCGCCACTCCACCCGTACGGCCGCTTGCACATCGACGGCGTGTACGGCGCGATGCTCGACAGCCGGCAAGTCAGCAAGCTGCCGATCGTCTGGCTGCTGCTGCTGCTCGCGGCCTACCTCGTCATCATCGGGCCGGTGGACCGTATCTGGCTCAAGCGCATCAACAAACAGATGCTCACCTGGCTGACCTTCCCGGCGTACGTGGCGATCTTTTCGCTGCTGATTTATTTCATCGGCTACAAGCTCCGAGCCGGTCAACTCGAGCTGAATGAACTGCATATCGTCGATGTGTTGCCGGGGCAGCAGGAATTGCTGCGTGGCCGGAGTTATGCGTCGATTTATTCGCCGGTCAACGACGACTACCGGCTTGGCGGCAGCTTCGAGCGGGGCGGCATCCGCTCCGAGTACGGCGGGGCATCCCGCGGTAATGTGGGCGACTCGTTACGGATGCAGCACAACACAAGAAAGCTCGAGGCGGTCGCCCGCGTGCCGATCTGGACGAGTCGCCTGCTCTGCTCCGAATGGATCACCCCGGCTGACGGAGGGTTCTCGGCCGTCCTCACAAAGAACGACGTGGACGTCTACGAACTGGCCGTTGACAACCAGCTCGACAAGGCGATCACCGGGGCGGTGTTGGTGGCGGACGGCAAAATCACCGAGTTGGAATTGCAGTCGCCGCCGGGTAGCACGCACACGCTCCGCATCCAGACTGCCGCGTCTCCTTATGCCGAGGGTGAATTAGGAAGCATCAGTCGCGGCGGAAGATTTCAGCAAGCCGTGAACACCCGAAACCGGGCATTCGGCGACACCGAGGGTGGCCGCATCGATCCGGTATTGATGAACATCATCACTTGTTCCTTCCCAACACTCCTTAGAACTGGAAAAAATCAACCACTCCCCTTCGTTGCCGACTTCAGCGGCTCGGGAGGACTCGACCTCTCCCCCCACGTCGAACGCGGCGGCACCGTCCTTTTGTTGCTGGCGGAGGATCATGCGCCGATTCCATCCACGGGGCTGTTTGAAACCCAGCTTGGCCAAGCGCGAACCCTGTACCGCATCCCGCTCGAACTCACCGAACCCGAGCAAAACTTGCCCAAGCGCGAACTAAACTAAATCATGTCAGACGAATCAACGATCGTCCCGTCGCCCATCTCGAACGCCGCCGTCGAGATGTTGGCCCTCACGCGGCACTACGGCAATCTCACCGCGCTGAACCGGCTCGACCTCACCGTGAACCGCGGCGACCTGTTCGGCTTCATCGGCTCGAACGGCGCCGGAAAGACCACCACGCTGCGCATCCTCTCGACCTTCCTCACGCCCTCGACCGGCACCGCGCGCGTCCTGGGCCACGACGTCGTCCACGAAGCGAATCAGGTTCGGCGCATCCTCGGCTATATGCCTGACTTCTTCGGCGTCTACAAGGACATGGAGGTCACGGAGTACCTCGACTTTTTTGCCGCGTGCTACCGCATCGGCGCGGCCAAGCGCGAGCAGACCATCAGCGACGTGCTCGAGCTTGTCGGCTTGAGCGAAAAAAAAGGCTCACTCATCGGCGCGCTCAGTCGCGGCATGCAGCAACGCATCGGCCTCGCCCGCGTGCTGGTGCACGACCCGGAGATTCTGTTGCTCGACGAGCCGGCCAGCGGGCTCGACCCGCGCGCGCGCATCGAGATGATGGCCATCCTTCAGGAGCTGCAGCGGCTCGGCAAAACGATCCTCATCTCGTCGCACATTCTCAGCGAACTGCAATCGCTCTGCAACCGCGTCGCCATCATCGAAAAGGGCAGCCTGATTTACAGCGGGCCGGTGCAGGGGGTGCAGGATCAGTTCACGCAAAAACCGGGCTTCCGGCTTCGCGTGGCAGACCACCCGCAGCGCGCGATCGAGCTGCTGCGCGAGCACCCCGAGATCGCCGAGGCGGAATCGGAGGAGGAGAGCAACCGCATCCGCGTCACGCTGGCCGACGGCCAGGTCGACGGCGGCGTGATTGCGAAGATCATCGTCAACGGAGGACTCCAACTCACTGGACTGGAGGAGGATGAGATGGATCTCGAAGACGTGTTTCTGCAGGTCACACGCGGCGAAACCCAGTAACCGCTCAGTCGCCGGTGAACCGGCTCACCCGCGAGCGGACGTCGTCGCGGAACCGCTCGACGCAGCCATCGACGTACTCGGCGATGTCCAGCGACGGGTCGTCCACGAGTGGCTTCAAGTTCATCGCGTAACTGGCGAGGTTCATTTCATCAACGGCGTGGGGATCGAAAAACGTCGCGTTGGAACGAAGCCGCCCTTCGAGCGCAAGATCATACCGTTTGCCGCCGCTGATTTGTGAATCGAAAATGCTGATGAGCGCGCGGACGAGGTTCGGGCGGTTGGCCAGGTTGAGCAACACCTTCTCGTCGTCGAGCAGCCAGTTGAGGTCACGCCAAACCTCGACGCCGTAAACCTCCGGCGGCCGCTCGGCTGCTGGCAGTTCGCGCAGCGCGCAGATCAACGGCACGGCCACGGCGACGTGCGTGTCGTGCTTATCGGCCAAGTTGTGCGTGTACACAACCTTCGGCTTGGTTGCGGCGAGGATCGTTCGCAGGTCGGCGGCGTAGTCGCTGTTGCCCGGCTGCTTCACCACCGAGCTGGGGTAGTCGAGCTGCGCCATGAAGGCGTACTCCGCGACGACCGCCGCCTTGCGTTGCTCCTCGGCGCGCACGACCTGCATCTGCTCGTCGGTGTAGTCGGCGTACTCGTTGGTGCGCGAGCTGCCGGCGCCGTTGGTTACCGTCACGCCACCGAACCACTTCTGCGGCTGCTTGTAACAGGCGAGGATGCCGTGCAGCGCCATCACCTCGAGGTCGTCCTGGTGCGCACCAACGCCGAGGTGCGTTGTGCGACCAAGCGCTTGGTTCGACTCATTGTCGTCGGGGATGAACAGGTCAGCGCTCGGGTTGGCAAAATGAATCATCGTCGTATCGGGGAACGCGGCTGGGGAACGCCGTTTGAGCAATTCAATCCGCTTGGCCAAGGTACGTCAAGCGCCGGGCCGAACAGTCGCTAAAGCAGCTCCTCGACGAGTTCCGGTGGGCGGGCGATGACAGCCCGGCGACCTTTCACGACGATTGGCCGCTCGAGCAAAATCGGGTGCGACACGATGGCGGTGAGGATGTCCTCCGCCGGCGTGTCCGGGGAGAGGCCAAGCTCGTCGTACTCATCCTCCTGGGTGCGCAGGAGGTCGTGCGCCGGGACGCCGAGCTTCTTCAGCAGGCCGGCCAGTTCCGCTTGGCCAAGCGGCGCCTTGAGGTATTCCGCCACCTCCGGTTCCTCCCCGTTTTCCCGCAGGATGCCAAGCGCTTGGCGGCTCTTCGAGCAGCGTGGGTTGTGGTAAATGATCATTCCCCTTCGGCCTCGAGCAGATGCCGCACCCGGTCGTACTCGGGGTTCACGCACTTGGCACCCCAACGCTTGAGGACGGCCAGCAGGCCCGGATCGCTCTCGGTCTTCAGCCCCTGATCACCGGTCTCCGTAATCCAGTTGTCGAGCAACCGACGATGGCGTTGCAGTTGTTTTTTGAATTTCGGATCGTTGGCCAAGTTACGAACCTCGTGCGGATCGTTGGCCAGGTCGTACAATTCCTCCGGCGCTTTTTTCGGGCCGAAGAAAACCAACTGCGTCTCGTTCATCTCGCCGTTGGCCATCATCTCGCGAAACTTTTTGGAGACCGGCCAAGGATCCTTGTAGCTCGGCTGCATGAACGGCCGGTCGGTGAGGTAGTTTCGCAGGTACTTGAATCGCGGCGTGACCAGCGCCCGGATGCGCTCGATGGTGTAGTCGCACCGGTCGCGCGCCGCGACGACGAATTTGCGCTTGGTGTAGCCCTTGGCCAAAAAGTCCGCGCCCTCCATTTGCTTCGGCACCCCGATGCCGGCGGCGGCCAAGCTGGCCGGCGCGATGTCGATGCCGCTGATCAAGTCGTTGCGAACCTGCCCCGCCGCAACGCCCGGCCCGGCGACCATCATCGGCATCCGGATGCCGCCCTCGTAAACAAACTGCTTGTGCCGGTGCAGCTTGTAGCCGTGATCGCTGAAGCAAAAAATCAGCGTGTTGTCGTACAGCCCGTCGCGCTTGAGGGCGGCGATAATCTGCCCGACTTGCTCGTCGGTCTTCAGCAGACAATCGTAATGGTGTGCGATCTCCTCCCGCACAAGCGGGATGTCCGGATAGTACGGCGGCACCGGCACCTTGCCGCGGTCGATGACCTTGGGTGCGCGCCGACCCAGTTTCCCGCCGCCGAGCTGCACCTGCCCAAAGAACGGCTGGCCTTTTTTGCGGCCCTTCCAGCAGTCACCCGCCACCAGTGCGGCCGGTCCCCAGCCGCGTTTCCTCGGCAGGAAATCGTACATCGCGGCGGTGTCGTGCCTGAAGTTGTAATCGTCCTTGCCGCCCTCGTTGAACGTCCAGTAACCGGCGGCGCGAAACATCTCCGGCAGCGTCCGCACGCCCTTGGGCAGGCGGATGTCGTCGTACACCGGCCCCAAATCCTTTCCGCGAAAAGCCGCCCGGCCGCTGCGGTGGTTGTGGATGCCGAGGCTCGTCTGCATCGCGCCAACAATGATCGCCGAGCGCGTCGCCGAGCAGACACCGGCCGGGGTGTAAAAGCGGTCGAACCGGATGCCGCTCGCCGCCAGCCGGTCAATGTGCGGCGTCTTGATGACTGGATCGCCGTAGCAACCAAACCAGCCGCTGACGTCTTCAAGATAAATCCAGAGAATGTTCGGCCGCTCAACCGCCTGCGCTTGGCCAAGCGCAACCAACAGGCCCAAGAGGGAGATAGCTCTTTTCACGGCGGCAGAAAATGCCACGGGCAACCCGGCCTGACAAGCAAGCGCGCTTGGCTGTCATAACTCTATGAAAATGTCCTCTTTTGAACTCGCTTAAAATGTCCTCATGG
>JACNJE010000015.1 GCA_014382705.1 Verrucomicrobiota bacterium
GACAGCCCAGCGCAAAAGCTGCTCCCACCAGGCTGCCCAAGCGATAGGTGTTTGAGTAAACCCCCGCGCCGTGGTTGGCGAACTCGGTGGATTTTCCGCGCATCCCTTCCTCGATGGCCTCCTTGTCGGCGAGGCCTTTTTCGGCGGCGTATTTTCGGACGTCCTCGGTGATCTTCATCGAGCAGTACTTGGGGCCGCACATGCTGCAAAAGTGCGCGGTTTTCGCGCCGTCGGCCGGGAGGGTTTCGTCGTGGAACTCCCGCGAACGCTCCGGGTCGAGGCCGAGGTTGAATTGATCCTCCCAACGAAACTCGAACCGCGCCTTGCTCAGCGCGTTGTCCCGGTATTGCGCGCCGGGGTGGCCCTTGGCCAAGTCGGCGGCGTGGGCGGCGATCTTGTAAGTGATGACGCCTTCCTTGACGTCCTGTTTGTTTGGCAGGCCAAGGTGCTCCTTGGGCGTGACGTAGCAGAGCATCGCGCAGCCGTACCAGCCGATCATCGCGGCGCCGATGCCGCTGGTGATGTGGTCGTAGCCGGGGGCGATGTCGGTTGTCAGCGGGCCAAGCGTGTAGAACGGCGCCTCGTCGCACCAGTCGAGTTGCTTGGTCATGTTGTCGTGGATCATGTGCATCGGCACGTGGCCGGGGCCTTCGTTCATGACCTGCACGCCGTGTTCCCAAGCGCGGCGGGTGAGGTCGCCCTGCACCTTGAGCTCAGCGAACTGCGCCTCGTCGTTGGCGTCGGCGATCGAGCCGGGGCGGAGGCCGTCGCCGATGCTGAAACTCACGTCGTAAGCGGCGCAGATTTTGCAGATGTCATCCCAGTGCGTGTAGAGGAAACTTTCGGTGTGATGCGCGAGGCACCACTTGGCCATGATCGAGCCGCCGCGGCTGACGATGCCGGTCATGCGCTTGGCCGTCATCGGTACAAAGCGCAGCAGCACGCCGGCGTGAATCGTGAAATAGTCGACGCCCTGCTCGGCCTGCTCGATGAGGGTGTCGCGGAAAATCTCCCACGTGAGGTCTTCGGCTTTGCCGTTCACCTTCTCGAGCGCCTGATAAATCGGCACGGTGCCGATCGGGACGGGGGAGTTTCGGATGATCCATTCGCGGGTGGCGTGGATGTTTTTTCCGGTGGAAAGATCCATCACGTTGTCGGCGCCCCACTTGGTGGCCCAGCGCATTTTCTCGACCTCCTCCTCGATGCTCGAGGCGACGGCGGAGTTGCCGATGTTGGCGTTGATCTTCACGAGGAAGTTGCGCCCGATGATCATCGGCTCGGCTTCCGGGTGATTGATGTTGGAGGGAACGATGGCGCGGCCGCGGGCGACCTCGTCGCGCACGAATTCCGGCGTGATCTCGTCCGGGATGTTCGCGCCCCACGGGTTGCCGGGATGCTGGTGGGCCAGCGAGTTGGCTGGCGCTTGGCCAAGCGCTTGGGCGTCTTCGCGGCGCTTGGCCAAGCCGATGTTTTCGCGAATGGCGATGTGTTCCATCTCCGGCGTGATGATGCCCTGTTTCGCGTACCAATACTGGGTGACCGGATGGCCGGCGGAGGCGCGGAGCGGCCGGCGGCCAAGCCCGGGGAACTCGGTCAGCCGGTTGGCCTTGTCGCGTTGGGTGGCGTCGTCGGCGTGGACGTCTGAGAGGTAGCCGTTGTCGAGCGGCTTGGCTTCGCGGCCGTCGTATTCCTCAACATCGGCGCGGTCGCGAATCCACTTGTCGCGTACGGCCGGGAGGCCTTTGGCGACGTCGCCGTCGAAGTCGGGGTCGCCCCACGGGCCGCTCGTGTCGTACACGCGAATCGGCGCGTTTTCCTCGATGTCGCCGCTGAGCGACTTGGTGGGGCTTTGGGAAATTTCGCGGAACGCCACGCGGACGTCGGGGTGGATGGTGCCGTTGACGTAAACCCGTTTTGAGTTGGGCAACTGGTCTTGGCTCGACGGCTCGAAGGAATCGGTTGATGCGATCATTTTTCTGGGCGCGAAAAGGAAAGACTCCCCGTTCACTTGGGGGAAAGTCCGCCCAGAGTGGGGCAGTGTCAAGAAACTACCAGCTTGGGTGCTCGGGCAGGCTGGCGTCGAACTCGGCGAAGAGCTTGGCTTCGTAATCCCCGGCGAAGGAGCCGGCGAAAAAGCGGTCGAGTGCCTCGCTGTGCAACCGCTCCCAAGAGGTCTCTTCGTGGCCGGGGAGGATTGGGTAAAACAGCACGCCGTTGGCCTTGGCCGCCTTGTGGTCGCCTGGCGCGTCGCCGATCATCAGCACTTTGTGGGCGGGGTACTTGCCGGCGGCGGCGAACTGAAGGTGCTCGGTCTTGGTGCCCATCTCCTGCCCGGCGATGACCTGGACAAACTGGGTGAGGTCGTGTTCGGCCCATTCGCGTTCCAGTGCGTCACATGGAGTTTGCGAGATGACCATCATGTCGGCACGGCCAAGCGCTTGGCCAAGGCAGTCGCGAACGAGCGGGAACGGCGGCACCCCGTGGACGATGTCGGCGATCTGCTCGTTGACGGCGTCCGACCAAATCTTGACTTGGGCCAGGCCGTCGTTGCCGCCCTTGACCTCGGCGGCGAGAGTGGCGTTGCCGAGCTTGGTTTCGCGCGCGATCCATTCGTCGAGCGCCGGGTAGCTTGGGACGCTGGCGTCGCGGGCCTGCACCTCGGGGCGTTCGCGCAACAGGCCAAGCGCGTGCACGAGGGCGGGGAAACGGTTGATGCCCCGATTCTTCGAATAGAGGTTTACGAACTCCCAGACCTGCCGGGCGTACTTGCTGACTGCCTGCAGTCCGTGGTGCTTCACGAACATCGGCGCAAAGCATTCCTTCTGCTTGATCTCCATCGAGTCAAACACGCAGCCGTCGGAGTCGATGCCAATGAAAAATTCGCTGCCCGGCTCGAAGTCGCGCAAGACCTGTGCGGGGTCACTCATGCTCAGGCGTTGTACGTGCTGGAGGAAACATCGCCGCCTTGGCCGGTCCAGTTCGTGTGGAAAAACTCGCCGCGTTCGCGGTCGGTGCGCTCGTAGGTGTGAGCGCCGAAGTAGTCGCGCTGGGCCTGGAGCAAATTGGCCGGGAGCGTTTCGCTGCGGAAGGCGTCGAAAAAACTGAGCGCCGTCGAGAAGGCCGGGGCCGGGATGCCCTTCTTTGCGGCGGCAGCCACGACGTTGCGCCAGCCGCGTTGGCTTTTGCGGATCTCGCGCTTGAAGTGCGGATCGAGCAGGAGGTTCGGCAGCTGCTTGCGCTTGTCGAATGCCTCCTTGATTTTGCCGAGAAACTGGCTCCGGATGATGCAGCCGCCGCGCCACATGAGGGCGATCTCGCCGTAGTTGAGCTTCCAGCCGTACTCGGCGGCGGCCGCGCGGAGCAGCATGTAGCCCTGCGCGTACGAGATGATTTTCGAGGCGTAAAGCGCGCAACGGATGTCGTCGATGAATTTTTCGCGGTTGGTCTTGATGACCGGTTTCGGGCCGCGGAGTTTCTTCGAGGCGGCAACGCGTTCCTCCTTCATCGCGGAGATGCAGCGCGAAAAGACCGCCTCGCCGATGAGGGTGATCGGGATGCCCTGTTCGGCGGCATTGATTAACGTCCACTTACCGGTGCCTTTTTGGCCGGCGGTGTCGACGATCTTCTCGACCAGCGGTTCGCCGTCGTTGTCCTTGAAGGCGAGAATGTCGCGGGTGATCTCAACGAGGTACGAGTCGAGGTCGCCCTCGTTCCACTTGGCGAACACTTTGTGCATCTCGTCGGCGCTCATGCCGAGGCCGGATTTCATCAGGTGGTATGCCTCGCAGATGAGCTGCATGTCGCCGTACTCGATGCCGTTGTGCACCATCTTGACGTAGTGGCCCGCGCCGTCGTTGCCGACCCAGTCGCAGCACGGCGCCCCGTCATCGACCTTGGCCGAGATGGCCTGGAAAATCTCCTTCACGTGCGGCCAGGCGTCGGGATGGCCACCCGGCATGATCGACGGGCCACGGCGTGCGCCCTCCTCGCCGCCGGAGACGCCGGTGCCGATGAACAGCAGCCCGCGCGCGCGCAGGTACTCAGTGCGGCGGATAGTGTCCTGATACAGTGAGTTACCCCCGTCGATGATGATGTCGCCCTGTTCAAGGTACGGGATGATGCGGTCGATCAAGTCGTCCACCGGTTGTCCCGCCTTGACCAACATCATCACCCGGCGCGGCCGCTTAAGGTGGGCGACCATCTCCTCGATCGAGTGGGCGCCAATGACGTTGGTGCCCTTGGCCTCGTTGTTGAGGAAATCGTCCACCTTGGAGACGGTGCGGTTGTAGGCCACGACCGTGAAGCCGTGGTCGTTCATGTTGAGGATCAGGTTTTGCCCCATGACGGCCAAGCCGATCAGCGCGATGTCTCCGGTGGATTCCATTTGATGTGAGTCGCTTTAGCCGTGGAATTGCAGGCGCTCGTCGTTGGCCAGCAGGGCGTCGAGATTTTCCCACCGCTTTTCATTGGAGGCGTTGAAGGCGGTCAGGTAAACGGCCACCAATTCCTGGTCGTACTTTTCGATCAGCAGATCCACCGCCTCATTGAGCGAGGCGTCCTCGATCAAGTCGGGCAATTCGTCCACCATGCCTTTCTCGTGCTCGATGCCCAGTTTGCCGAGGAAATCGGTGAGCACGTCGCTGTGTTCCTTGAACAGCCAGCCTCGGATCAGGTTGCCGGCGTGTTCCTCCGAGCCGGCTCGGGAGAGCATCTGCACGAAATTCTTGTGGCGGCGCTCCTTGGGTTGGCGCCCGATGAACACCGGGCGCATTTTCTGCGCTTCGGCCATGGCGGCGACCAAGGCGCGGTACACCTCGCGGTTGTTCGCCTGCGTGTCTTCGAGGATTTGATTCGCCATCTTGGGCGACATGAATCCGATCAACTCATGAAAGGTCAGCATTTTGTCTAAACGTCCGGCTAGGGGGCGACCGTGGTCACGGTAATCCCGTTCGCTTGGCTTAGGGATTCAACTTCCTCGCGCTCCAGAAGAATCGTCTTGGAGGGCTCGACCGCCAGGACGGCGATCTTGGACGCGGCGCAGGATTCCAAGGTTTGCCGCCCAATGCAAGGAATATCAAACCGCATGTCGTGATTCTGCTTGGCAACCTTGACCGCCACGGCACCGCCCTTGGATCCGGCCAACTCGCCGCCGCGCTGTACGCAGGCGTCCGTCCCCTCGAACCCTTCGACCGCCAGCACGGTGCCTTCCTTGACGACGACCGTCTGGCCGATCTCGAGCCGGGAAACCTCCTTGGCCAAGCGATAGCCGAGGGCGATGTCATCCCGCTGCTGCTTGGTTAATTTGGGGCCAAGGAGGAAATCCGGCCCCGGCATCGCTTGGCCAAGCCACGGGGTTGCCTCGATCAACTCCACGCCGCCCTTGGCCAACTCGTCGCCGATCGCGCCGAAAATCGTGTGCGCGTTGCGCTCCTTCAGCCGGAAAAGCATCGCGGCCGTCTTCAAGTCGGGCCGAAACTCGAACAGATTCTTGGGCGCAACCTGCCCCGCCATCACGCAATGCCGCACATCGCGGTTGCTGAACGCCTTGATCAACTTGGCCAATTGGCCGACCCGCAGCCACTCCACCTCATCCGCCACCGAGTCGATCTCCGTCGACGTCTCGTCCCGAAACGCCACCGCGACGATGCGCGGCACGCCTTGGCGACGCGCCTCGCGGGCGATCAACAACGGCAGTTCGCGGCTCCCCGCGATGATGCCCAGCGACGGGATGTCCGGTGATTCCATCGGCCGCACAGGGTATGGGCTCGGCACCATTTCGCAACCGCAATGTGAGCGGGCGCTTGGCCAAGCGCGGCAATTGGGGGTTGATTGCGCCGCCGCCAAGCGGAAGACTGCGCCCAAGTGAATCGAGTCCGACACACCGCTTGGCTGCTGCTGATCGCGCTTGGCTTTGCGGGGGACGGTCTGCCCGCCGACAAGCCAAGCGCGGTTCTCAAGGAACGCGTCAAGCAACTCGAGCCAAGGCTGTACCGCGTGGGCGACGTCACCGTGGACGCCAATCTGGGCGTGGCAGCGTTCCCGGCCAAGGTCAACCAGATCGTCGGCCTCATCGAGTACGCCCTCGTCACCGAGACCGGTAAAGTGCACGAAAGTTTTCTCAGCACGAAGGCGCGGCCAAGCGACATCCACGCCGCCATGCTGCTCCTTCACGTCAAGCCTCCCGGCGGAGTGCGCGTCGAAGTTGGCTGGAAGGTCGACGGCGCGTGGGTGCGCAAGCCGATCTCCGACTGCATCGGCCAATACCCGCTCGAGGCCGCCTCCGAGCGCGATGACAAGGTCACCGACAAGTCGTTCGATCTGAAGTCACGCGACTGGAAGTGGACCGGTGCCCGTCTCCGAGCTGGAACACTTACTGCCGACGTGAGCGGCTCCATCCTCAGCCTTCAGCCAGACATGGATGCGCTGGCACTGGTCGAGCCAATGGTGGACACCGGCCGGTTCGGTTCCCACGTCTGGCCCAAGCGCGTCCCCAAGCTTGGCCAAGCGGTGCAGGTTTTCGTTCGCCTGAAACAGGCCGCGCCAACCAGGCCCAACGCCAACAAAATGCCGGCCAAGACCCAAAACCCCAGCTTTTGAGCCCCCTAAAACCATCATTCGCCCCCCCTTTTGAACACTTCCCTTGATTCCCCCAGTCTTCGAACCTGTGGGTTATTGAGTTGTGCCTGTTGACTCATTAAGAAAGGACACCGAAGGGGAGGCGCTAGACTGTGGTTAGC
>JACNJE010000014.1 GCA_014382705.1 Verrucomicrobiota bacterium
GATTTACAAACCGGAGCCGGCCAGGTGGATCCGCGAATTCCACATCGGCGACTGAACGGGTGGCCAAGCGATGGGGGGTTGACCCGGCGGCTTGGCGGTGAAACGCTTCGCCGACTCATGAAGGTGTTGTTGAGTTTGTATCGTTTGGGGATTGCATGTGTGCTGCTTGGCTTGGCGTTGCCGTTGGCCAAGGCGGCGGAGGTGGATCGGCCGAACTTCATCCTCATTTTCTGCGACGACCTGGGCTATGCGGACATCGGGCCGTTTGGCTCGGAGAACCATCGCACGCCGAACCTCGACCGCATGGCGGCGGAGGGGCGCACGCTCACCAGTTTTTATGTGACGAGCGGCGTCTGCTCGCCGTCGCGTTCGTCGCTGATGACCGGCTGTTATCCCAAGCGCGTCGGCCTGCACGTGAACGAGAAGGGGCAGGGCGTGCTCTTTCCCGGCAACCAGCGTGGCCTCAATCCCAGCGAGATCACCGTCGCCGAGGTGCTCAAGGCGCGCGGCTACGCCACTGGCATTGTCGGCAAATGGCACTTGGGCGATCAGCCGGAATTTCTGCCGACGCGGCACGGGTTTGATTATTATTTCGGCATCCCGTTCTCCAACGACATGGGGGAGAAGGATCGGCCGACCAAGCCGTACCCGCCCCTGCCACTCCTGCGGATGGAGAAGGTGATCGAGGAGGAACCGGATCAGCGGCTCATCACTCAGCGGTACACGCGGGAGGCGATTGCGTTCATCGAGCGCAACAAGGCCAAGCCGTTTTTTCTCTACCTGCCGCACACGATGCCGCATTGGCCGCAATACTCGAGCGAGCGTTTCGCCGGCAAGTCGGCCAACGGCAAATGGGGCGACGCCGCGGAGGAGATCGACTGGTCCACCGGCGAGATATTGAAGGCGCTCAAGGCCAACGGCCTCGACAAAAAAACGATGGTTATTTTCATGTCCGACAACGGCGGGGCGTTGCGCCACGGCGCAAGCAACCAGCCGCTCCGGGGCGGCAAGGGCTCGACGTGGGAGGGCGGCCACCGCGTGCCGTTCGTCGTGCGCTGGCCCGGCGCGATCCCGGCCGGGACGAGCAGCGACGCGATGGCAGTGTCGATGGATCTGCTGCCGACCTTGGCCAAGTTCGCCGGGGCCAAGACGCCGTCCGACCGCAAACTCGACGGCAAAGACATCGCCCCGCTGCTCTTGGCCAAGCCGGGGGCGGCGACACCGCACAAGGCGTTTTATTTTTACGCGCGCGGCCAACTGCACGCGGTTCGCAGCGGCGACTGGAAGCTGTTTTTCACCCGGGGCAAGCAGAAGCCCAAGGGCAGTCCGTCGGCGCTGTACAATCTGGCCAGCGACATCGGCGAGACCACAAACGTGCTCGGCGACCACCCCGGTGTGGCCAAGCGCTTGGCCAAGCTGGCCGCCGGGATGCGGGCCGACCTCGGCGACGACCTGACCGGGGCCAACGGCAGCGGCACCCGCGAGCCCGGCTTCGTGCAGGACGCCAAGCCGCTCACGAGGCGCAAGTAACCAATTCGAATTATGAGATCACTCCATCATCCCATCCTCGCGTTGTCGCTGTTAGCGATGAATGCATTTTCTTTTGCCGCTGACAAACCGGCCATCCGGCAGGTGAGCAGCGAGGGCATCCGCCACAGCATTTTGATCTGCGGCAGGCTGACCCAGCTCATCAATGAAAAGAACGAGGTCGTTTGGCAGGTGAACGAACCTTCGCGAGACGGTTCAGTGCTGCCGAACGGCAACATCCTTTTTTCCGCGAACAACGTGGCCAAGGAGATGACGCGCGACATGAAGGTCGTGTGGCGTTACGCCCTGGCCAAGCCGAATAAGGAACTCGGCACCGCGTGGCGCCTGGCCAATGGCAACACGTTGGTCGTGGAGCGGGGGCCGAGGCCGCGCCTGCTCGAGATCACCCAGGGCGGCAGCGTCGCCGTCGAGGTGCCGCTCAAGCCGGAGACCGACAACGGCCACATGCAGACGCGCATGGCCCGCAAGTTGCCCAACGGAAATTACATCGTGCCGCATCTGCTGGCGTTCAAGGTGAAGGAGTACAAGCCGGACGGCACGGTGGTGAACGAAATCAGGACCGACCTCGCCGAACTCGGCGGGCGCGCTGCCGAGAACTGGCCGTTCACGGCGATCCGGTTGGCCAACGGCAACACGGTCGTCAACCTCACGCACGGCAACAAGACGGTGGAGTTTGACGCGAAAGGGAAGGTCGTTTGGCGCGTGGACAACTCGCACGTTGCTGGCCGGTTCGACGATCCGTGCGGCGGCCAACGCCTCCCCAACGGCAACACGGTCATCAGCAGTTACCATCAGCAAGACCCCGCCAAAGTGCGTATTTTTGAGGTCAACCGCAAAAAGGAAGTCGTGTGGGAGCTGTTCCACCCGAGCAGCAACGCGCACGGCATCCACGTCATTTCCACCAACGGCAAGCCGCTCTCCGACGCGAGTTTGAAGTAAGCTTGTCACACCTTAAAAGTTGAAGTCTCCGGGAAGGCGACCTAGATTCCGTCAAACGCTAAACATTCTGTAATGATGAAGAACCAAACTTCTCCCCGACGCGCTTGGCTTCGAGCATTTACCCTGATCGAATTGTTGGTGGTCATTGCGATCATCGCTATCCTCGCGGCCCTGCTGTTGCCGGCTCTGGCCCGAGCGAAGGAATCCGCCAAGCGCACCAGTTGCCTAAGCAACCTCAAGCAGATGTCCCTGGCGTGGCAAATGTACGCGGATGAAAACAACAACAAACTGCCGTACAACCGGGACAAGCTTGGCCAAAGAACCGGCTATTGGCCCTGGGATGCCGGTATCAATGTCACCGATGCGATGACCAAACAGGGATTTCAACGAAACATCCTTTACTGTCCGTCGTTTCTTGAACAGAACGATAAGGATTTGTGGCTGTGGACCGGGCAGATGCGTCACCGGGTCATCGGCTATGCCTTGACCATCCCGTGGGCACCGCGCGTGGTTGAGACCAACATCAACTACACGATGTCGACCCGGCCAATCAAGGTAAGGGGTGTGACGGTCAAGCCGTCGCCTTCCGACCGTGTTCTCACCGCCGATGCCACCTGTTCCTCATCACTGAACAATGGATTTAATACGGTTCGTGGTGGATGGGCAAAGCTGCATAAGACGGCGCATTTGGATAATACTGGCAAATACCCGGCCGGTGGAAACCTGAACTACCTCGACGGCCACGTTGCCTGGCAGAAAACCAAGATGGATGGCCGCAAACTGGTCGGCATGGTCGAGCGCACATCAGGCACCCCGGTGTTTTACTGGTAGACCCTTTGCCTACTTCAGCGTTTAATCCCGTCACGGGCTTGGCATTTCCGTGATCGGATGAAGACACTTTACCTCGATATTTTTAGCGGGATCAGCGGGGATATGTTTCTCGGCGCGATGATCGACCTCGGCGTCGATGCGTCGGCGCTCGAGGCGGAGTTGGCCAAGCTTAATCTTGACGGATATCAACTGCACAACGGCCGCAAAACCAAGGCCAACATCGAGGGCGTCAAGTTCGACGTCCACCTCCTGCCGGCCAAGGGCGACGATCACTCGCATGAGCACGGCCATTCCCACTCGCACAGTCACGATGCCAACGGCGGCCACTCGCACGAACGCACCTTCGCCGACATCCAGTCGCTCATTAACGCCAGTGCACTCAGCGACTGGGTGAAGGATAAATCGATCGCTGTTTTCCGCCGGGTTGCCGTGGCCGAGGGCAAGGTTCACGGCATGCCGCCGGGCGAGGTGCACTTTCACGAGGTCGGCGCGGTCGACTCGATCATCGACATCGTCGGCGGCTGCATCGCGCTCGAGCTGCTCGGCAAACCGCGCCTGCTCGCCGCGCCGGTCACCGAGGGCACCGGCTGGGTCGATTGCGCCCACGGCCGCTTTCCGGTGCCGACTGCTGCCACGCTGGAAATTCTCGGCGCGCGCGGCGTCACCGTGAATCAATGCGATGAGCCGCACGAACTCGTCACCCCCACCGGCGCGGCGTTGCTGGCCGAGTTCGCCGAGTCGTTCGGGCTGATGCGCGGCGTGACGCCGGAGCGGATCGGCTACGGACTGGGCACGCGCGACATGCTCACCCGGCCCAACGTCCTCCGCGCCGTGCTTGGCCAAGCGGCCGCCGCGCCCGAGGCCGAGCCGCTCGACTGGGAGCGCGACACCGTCACCGTCATCGAGACGAACCTCGACGACATCAACGCCGAGCATCTGGGCCATTTTGTCGAGACTGCGCTGGAGGCGGGCGCGCTCGACGTGTTCCACACCCCGATCCAAATGAAAAAAAACCGGCCCGGCGTGTTGCTCACCGTGCTGTGCGCCGCAGCGGATGCGGACCGGTTCAGCGAAAAGATTTTGCGCGAAACCACCGCGCTGGGCATCCGCCGCCACGCCGCCGAACGGCGCAAACTCCGCCGCGAAGTCGTCACCGTCGAGACGCCGCTTGGCCAAGTGCGGGTCAAGCTCGGTAGACTGAACGGCGAGTTGGTGCAATCCGCGCCGGAGTACGAGTCGTGCCGCGATGTCGCCGCCAAGGCCGGGGTGCCGCTCAAGGCCGTATACACCGCCGCGCAGAAGGCGCTCGAAAACTGATCACTGTCATGGACGAAAAACTTCTCGAAATCATGTGCTGCCCCGAGACACACCAGCCGTTGGCCAAGGCCGGCGCGGAGCTGATCGAGGATCTCAACAAACGCATCCAGGCCAGCACACTGGTCGATCGCGTCGATGAAAAAATCACCGAGCCGATCGACGGCGGCCTCATCCGCGAAGACGGCAAAATCTTGTTTCCCATTCGCCAAGACATCCCGGTGATGCTCATTGACCAAGGCATCCCGCTCGGGCAGTAGTCAGCAGACAAACCAGGCGTCTCTGCCGGGGACGTAGCCCTTTTTCACCAAGTCGGCCTCGATGAGGTCGCGGGCACCGGCGGCCCCGACGGCGATGATCAGCGGTGTGTCGTCGGGCGGGGGGAGGTCGGTGTCGGCGATGACAGGGGTGCCGTGAATTATCGTACCGATTTTTTTCGGCGAGACCTCGACGACACGGCGCACGGTGAATCCCTCCGCCTGCAGCCAACGCAGCCACGGCTTGCCGGCTTGGCCTGCGCCCCACAGATCGACCACCGTGCGGTCGGCAAGCGGGCCGGCGAGGAGGTGTGTCCGGCGGCAGCGGTCGAACGCCTCGGGCGAGTAGCGGTCGTCGGTGCGGGTGAGGCGGCCGCCGGAGTCGACCCAGTCAAACAACGCTTCCGGCACCTTGGCCGCCGTGCGCCCCTGGCCAAGCGCACGGAGACAGAGGTCGTAATCTTCCGGTAATGCTACGTCGCGGAAGCCCAATTCATAAATGTCGCGCTTGGCCATGAGCGTTGGGTTGACGATTGGCAACTCAACAAAGCGCATGGCGGCGATCCGGCTTGGCTCGATCAGCGAGTTGCTCCATTGCGCGTAGCGCCGCATCGACCCGACCGCTTGGCCAAGCGCATCGACGATGCAGACTTGGCAGCCGACCATGTCTGCGCCGGAGTCGTGCAGCAGCGACAGTTGTTTTTCAAGCCGGGCGGGATGCGAGACGTCGTCAGCGTCCATGCGGGCGATCACCGGCGCGGCCGCCTCGGCTGCACCGCGGTTGGCCGCGGCGCAAACGCCCAGCGCGTCCTGTCGAATCAAGCGCAACCGGGGGTCGGAAATTTGCCGGACGACTTCCGCGCTGTCATCGGCGGAGCCGTCGTCGATGACGATGAGTTCGAGTTCGCGAAGGGTGGAATCGAGGATGGAACGCGCCGCCCACTCAACCGTTGCCGCCGCGTCGCGCACCGGCAATACCACCGAAACCAACGGGGCGGTCACTGGCGCTTTTCAACTTTCCCTGCGGCGGGGATGAAGTCCATCGAGGCGGAGTTGACGCAGTAGCGCAGGCCGGTCGGGTTGGGGCCGTCGTCGAAAACATGGCCGAGGTGGCCGCCGCATTTTTTGCAGGTGATCTCGATACGAACCATGCCGAGGCTATTGTCGCGTGTTTCGTCGATGGTGTTGTCGATCGACTTAAAAAATGCCGGCCAGCCGCAGCCAGAGTTGTACTTCGTGTCGGAGAGAAAGAGCGGCGTGCCGCAGCCCTTGCAGGTGTAGGTGCCGTCCTTGAAATGAGGGTCAAACTTGCCAGTGAACGGCCGCTCGGTGCCTTTCCGGCGCAGGATGTGGTACTCCTCGGGCGTCAGCTTGGCCCGCCACTCGGCGTCGGTCCTGACGATTTTTTCCTCGGCGGCTTGCTTCGGTTTCATGATCGGTTCGTGCTGGGTCGGTTGAACGGGCTTGGCCGTCGACTCGGGTTGGGGATCGATGTTGGCGTGGTCAACCGGTTGCGGCACCGGCTCGGCCTTGGCCGGGGCGGCGGGTGGGCTGGGTGCCGTGGCGGCCGGCTCCGGGCTGCGTTCCCCGCCGCCACAGCCAGTCAGTGCCGCAGCCAGGGCAATCGCGAAAACCGCGTTTTTCATGCGCGAAATCAAAGCACAATCTGCCGCACGAGACAACCTTGGCCAAGCGCGCTTGCTGTCAAAACTCTTTTAAAATGTCCTCTTTAAAACTCAAGTTAAAATGTCCTCATG
>JACNJE010000069.1 GCA_014382705.1 Verrucomicrobiota bacterium
GGGACCGTGCCCGCGTCTCCCGGAGCCCCGGTGCTCGTGACGAGGCCGCTTCGGGCAATATCGCCGCCTGGCGCGGCATCGACGTCCTTGGGATCGAACCATTCGCCCTCCCCGCTGATGGCCACGGTGTCAGCGGCGATATTGAGTTCGCCGGCCTGACCGGGGCCAAACGCCGCGCTCTCGATCCGGCCGCCGTTGGCCAAGCGCAATTCGCCGGCCTCGACACGGACGCGGCTGCCAACGCCCGAGCCGCTGGTGCTGCCGTAAACCGAGCCGTGGTCGATGACCATTTCGCCGGCCTTGATGTGTATCGTGCCGCCGTCGCCGGTGTCGCGCACGTCGGCGACGATCGCGCCCTGCCTGGCCAAGCGCAACTGCCCGGCGTCGATCTTGATTGCGCCGCCGTCACCGGCATTAAGCGCACCGGCGTACACGCGGGCGTTATCGGTGACCTCCAGCATGTCGGCGTTGATGGAAATGCTCCCGGCATCGCCGTCGGTGAAGCTGTCGCTGGCCACCCGGCTTTTTGCGGTGATGACCACGGAGGGCGCCTCGATCGCCACCTCACCGGCGTCGCCGTAATTATGAGCGGTCGTGATGCCGAGGTGCTGACGCCAGGCATCGATCATGTTCGATGGCTCGGTGTTGCTCACGACGGAGCTGCCGTCGCCCACGGTCACCTGTTCGCCGGTGAGCGAGATGTTGCCGGCCAAGCGGTACGGCATCCGCGTGGTGCTCTTGAGGAAGCTGCCCCCCGCGAGGTCCACCCTGCCGCCGGCGAGGGTGATGCTGCCGTTGCGGAAAACCTCCTGCTCGAAGTCGGGGTTGAAAATGCCGTATCGGCCGGCCAACTGCGTCGCGTCGGTCGTGCTGGAAACGTAGGCTCGGCCGTCGAGTTGGATGTCGTCGCCGGTGAGGGTGATATTGCCGGAGCGGCCGATATCGAGCGCCGTGCTGCTGACCGAACTGCCGCTGTCGAGGCGAATGGAGGGGGCCGAGAGCGATACGTCCCCGGCATCGCCGTAGGCGCCCGGCTGGTGCTTGTCGGGATTGTAGCCGGTGCTCGGCAGCGGCACACCGCTCACGATCATCGAGCCGTTGGCCAAGCGGATGGTGTCCGCCTCGGCGGTGATGGAACCGGCGGAACCGGCGTCGCGCATGAGGCTCTGCACCCTCGCCCCGTTGGCCAAGGCCAGTTCCCCGGCGGCCAGGTGGATGTCGCCCGCCTGCCCGCTGGCCAGGCTCTCGGAGAAAATGCGTGCCCCGTTTAGCTGCACCTTGCCGGCCTCGATCCGCCAGTTGGCGGCGGCAAACCGGGTGGCGCTCGCGCTGCGCAGATAGGTCGTGTTGTCCATCACCAGCGTGTCGGCCTGAATCGTGATCCCCTTCACGGCGGGATTCGCCACCGTGTCTGAGTCCTTGATTTCAATCTGCGAATGCTTGGTCAGGCTGAGCGTGCCGGTGGCGGCGATGCGGTGCTCGAAGTTGCTGTGCAGCGACAGTTTGGAGGCGTTGAACAGGATGTCCGCCGCCTGAATATCGACCGCCGAGACGCCGTGCCCGCCCGCGAGCCCCTTGTTCGGGCCGACCGTGTCGAAGTCATCGTTGGTCTGGAAACCGGGGTGAAGCGTGATCGTTTCATCCGCCCGCATGACGAGGTTCGGGGCGGTGTAGTCGGCGATGTCGCCATGCACCAGAAGGAAACTCGTGCCCCAGCGGTTGGGGTTGTACTGCTCATCCAGCCCGATGCTGATGTTCCGGCCCTTGAACGTCAGCGCGTGAGTTTCCGAAGGATCTGTGTTCGCGTAAATGTAGCGGGCCAGGCCAAGCGTCAACTGATCCTCGGCGGCGAACGTGAGGTTGCCGGTGTACAAGCCCTTGAACGACGCAAACCCACCATTCGGACCGGGGGTCGCCTGCCCGTTCACGTTCCTGCCCTGAAACAACACATCGGCACCACGGCCAGCCGGCCCGGACTCCACGAATCCTTTCCCGGCCAGCAACAACCCTCCCTGCGACAACGACACCTCGCCGAGGTTCAGGTCGCCCTCCGCGACAACGCGGATGTTGCCGGTCTGTCCGGCATTCCTTGAGTACGTGTAAATCGCCATGTTGTTCGACCCGGTTTTCTGTCCCTGCCCATCGTGAACCAGGCCCAGGTTAACCGTGCCACCGCTAATGGTAATCGCGCCGTAGTCATCGCCCACCGTCAGCGCTGCGTCGCCGCGGGCCTCGTTGATGAGGCGCCCCATCGGCGAGGCAAACGCATCCGCCTCGATGGAAATGGACGAGGTCGGCCCCTGGTGGGCGATCATTTGCACGCCGCTGGCCCGGTCCAGATCCAGCCCGTCCAGCACCACGCTTGCCGCCTTGAGCGTAACTGGCGACAAACCGCCGTCGCCGAACGAGGCGGCATCGACAAATTGATTTTTTTCGCCGGTGATTGATTCGCTCATCGCAATCGTAACGCCCCCAGCGCGCCCGTTGCCGGCGTCGTTCGGGTACGAAAGGGATTGCACTGATCCGCCACTGGCGCGGAATGCGCCGCCGCCAATGAGCACCCCGCCGCCGTCCCCGCCGGCGGCCACGGTGCGGATGTTCCCGTCCTCCAGGTTAACCGTACCGGCATCGATCCGGATGGCTCCACCGGTCTCGCCGACGGGGCTGACAGTGCCGATGACGCTCCCGCCGGACAGGGTCAGGCTGGCGGCATCAACGCGGACATCGCCCCCGTTTCCGGTCAACGCCGCGCCGCCACTGCGAAAACTCACATCCCCCCCGATAATCGACAGGCCCGACCCGGCGCTTGCCGAACCGGCTTGGCCAAGCGTTGCGCCGATGACCTGCACATCGCCACGAGTCCCGGTGACGAAGCCAACCGGCTCGGTTCCCGGCAGCGCGTCGGCGGCCGTCTCCAGGTCCAGTTTGGCTCCTCCGTCAAACTCCACAGCGTTGCCCGCGAACAGCGTCAGCGCACCGACCTGGCTGAACTGCGCGTTGGGGCCAACGACGAACCCGCTTGGGTTCATCAAGACCAGGTCGGCCGGCTTGGCCCCAAGATGAATGGTGCCGTCGAGCACCGACGATTCGCCGCCGGTCACCCGCGCGATCACGCGCCGGGCATCGTCGCCGAGGTTCGCGAACGCCAACTGCTGGCCGTTGAACAGCGACAGCGATGCCAAGCTGAAGAATTGGTTTTCGCCCTTGGCCAAGCCGAGCGACCCATCGAGCGGCACGGCCTCGCCAACCGCCGCCGCCTGTCCCCATGAATCGTCCGTGGCCACTTTCATCGGCCGCACTTGTCCAAGCGTGCTACCTGCCCCGCCGATCCAGCTGTCCCCAAACGAAAACGACTTTGTGACGGCGAGCTTGGTCCGACCGGCATCGCCCGCGCCGCGGACGGTGGTGTTGATGACGCTGGACTTGATCGCCACCGCACCGCCGCCGACCGTGATGTCGTTGCCATTCACGCCGGCATCGATGGTGTTCATCCCGACGGAACTGATCCCGGAACCTTCGACCAGCAGCGACTGGCTGCCAAGAATCGTGACCGACCCCGACTCCCCGGCAACCTCGTCCGTCAAGGTCAGGTTGCTGTTCTTGAATTGAACCACCGGGGCCGTCGCCGAGAAAGTTTGCCGGCCACCCGCGGACACGGTTTCCATGTCAAACTGACTGTTGAGCAGCAGCAACTGCCCAGCCGCCAAGAGCGTCAACTCGCTGTTGCGGCCCAGCGGATCCAGCAACCAATGCGTCTCCGCCTCGATGGTCGTGCCGTCGAGCATCATCCCGCCGGCGGCCAGTTTCACCGCCCCGTTTTGCATGGAGATCACGCTGTTTTCTTTCGCGATGAGAGTCGCGGAAGCGGTGATGTCCAGCGTGCCGTAACCGGACAGGAACACCGGCTCGGGCTTGTCCCTCAGGTAAATGTCGCCCTGATTGTACACCTCTGAAAAGTAGTTCGCGTGCTCGATCCCGGCGGTGGTCAATTCAACATACTTGGCACTCATTGACACAGCCGCCCGGGCCGAGTCGGCACCCGTGGCCGACACGGAAACGGTCGAGTTTTTGATTCGCAGGAGGTTTACCACGTCAATGTCCATCCCGCCAACGGCCACCCCCTCCGGCACGTCGCCCGAGTTCATCTCGATCTTCGCGTTGTTCTGGAGAATCAGGTTGCCGGCATCGATGTCGATTGACCCGACGGCGATGTTGTTGTTTTGATATTTCGAGGTTCGGCCGCGTGTGCTGATCGCATTGCCGTCGATCAGGAGTGTCTCCCCCACCTTGACCTTGATCTCCCCGCCGTAGACCGAATTCTGGTTGCCCTCCCTGATCAGGACGATTCCGCCGGTGCCGTGCATGTTCAACTTGCCGGCGGTGACATCGACGAGGCGCGGATCTTTCGGCCCGCCGGTGATGGCACTCGAGTACGGGGCGTTCGGCTTGCCGATTTGCAACAGGCCAGCGACATCGACATCAATCTCGTCGGCCATCAGGCCCGCGGCGTCGATCAGCATCGCTCCCGCCTTGACGGTCATCCGGCTGTCCGGGTTGACGGCATAATCGACCAGGTCCACCTCGCCGTTGCTCTCAACCGTGACGACACCGCCGGTCTCCAGCGACAAGGCGCCACCATACTCCGTGAACAACTTGAAATGGCTGCCCTGTTCCCCGGGGGCGATCGCAATCCGCCCCGCCTTGAGGTTGAGATGGCCGAACTGCTGTCCCTCCGGAAACGTGACCGGCTCGCCGGGATTTTTCCCGCGGTCGATCCCGACCTGCACCCGACTGTTGCTGCTCAGAATAAAATCGCCCCCGAGGGAGATGTCCGCCCCAAGCCCGCTGTCCACCCGAGAGCCGCCTTCCACCGTCATGTTGCGCCCCGAGATTTCCACTGTGCTGGGCAGCCGGAGATTCCCGGCGAGCAGACTGCCGTTTGCCAGTTTCAAGTCTCCGCCCAACTTGAGGGTCGCCTCGGTCTCGTACTGCATGTTGCTCCTGTACAATTCGAGCGTCGCCGCTTGGATCCCGAGAGTCGGCGAGTTCCAGGCGCTGTTGGCTTCCAGCTTCATGCCGCTGCCGAGTTGCACCGCCGACGATCCGGCCTCAACCAGGCTCGCGCCGATGATGGCCACGCCACCTGAGAGCTTCAGTTCGGCGCGCGAATAAAGGTAGCTCTGCCCGGCGATGCTCATCCCGTTTTGGGCGAAAATGTCGACGCCCCCTGCGGTCTCGGCGGACAACCCCGAGCCGAACTGGATACGTGAGTTCTCCAGCAGCGTCACGCCGGACTGCAGCTTGATGCCACCCGCTTGGCCAAGCGCGCCCCCGGCATCCTTTTGCGTCAGCGAGAACAGCCCTGCGCTGTTCAGCTTGATCGATTGACCCGTGACGTGAATACCGCCCGTGCCGCCCCCGCCGGTGGCCAGGCTCAACAGGCCGGTCTCCTCGCCAAACGCCACGTCGCGATTTCGAATGTTGTCGATAAACTCGCCGCGATCCAGCCCCTCGCCGGTGTCCGGCGTGGCGCTGGGGTTCTCGATCAGCACGTCGCCCATTGAGCTGACGATCACGCGGCCGGAATTCCCGCCGACCGACTCCGAGCGAATCTGGCTTTCACGAATCGTCACGGCGTCGGCCTGCACGATGATGTTCCCAGAGTCGGCACCCGCCTCCCCCTCCGAGGCCACACGCGCCTGCTCCAGCAGCACCTCGCCGCCAGCGATGTTGACTGGCCCGCCGGTGACGAGGCGTGTCCCGTTGAACGTGATCTTGCCGGCCGGGTTGCCGCCGAGAAACCCGAACGCCTGTGGCGGTGAGGCGGTGAAAACGCTCTTGTCAGGATCCGCCGCCAGGAACGCCCCGTCATTGCCAAGGTTGATGCGGTCGCGCGATGACACCGTGAACGCCCCGTCGACATCGACCTTCGCGTTCTCGCCGAACAGGAAGCCGTTCGGGTTCATCAGGTACAGGTTGGCCCCGGTGATGTCGGACTTAATGAGGCCGTCGATCTCCGAGATATTCCCGCCGGTGACGCGCCCGAGAATGTTGTCGATGGTGTCCGGCCCGGTGAATGTCGCCGAGCCGCCGGTTTGCACATTGAACTCCGTGAAGCTGTGAAACAGGTTGCCGCCGACCGTCTTGCCCAGCGAGTCGGGGATCTGGAAATTGGGGCCGGCCAACGCGCCGCCGGTGCCGAATGAGTTGTCAACGACGACTTGACCAAGCGCTTGGCCAAGCGAGCCCAGGATCAGGCCAAGCGACAACAATCCGCATCGTTTCATCGGGAGAAGATCGGTCATTCAGGTACGCTTTAGGGACTGTCGTTGTGGGTTTGGGTCAATAACAAACAGCGGGCCATCGCCGGCTGTTCACAATGCTTCACAGGCAGCTTCCGGCTCAGCCCTCGATCTTGGCGGCGGCGTAATCCAACTCGGCCACCTCCGGTAGGCCAACCTGCTTGAACAAGTCACCGCGCTCCTTCAACAGAGCCTTGTTGCCGGGATCCGCCGAGATGCGCTCGGTCAAGTCCTGCAGCATGTCGTACCAGATGCCGTTCCTGCCGTAGTCGTTAAAATCCTTCATCGGCTCCTTGGCCTTGATGCGCCGGATGCCGCCGGTGGAGGTGATGTCGAGCGA
>JACNJE010000048.1 GCA_014382705.1 Verrucomicrobiota bacterium
AAGGGAGGGACGCAGTACCGTCGCCCGGTGTGCCGGGGCTTCGGGCGTGTGCCCCTCCGTTTTTGGCCGGCGCTTGGCCAGGGGCGTCCTGCCCCGCCTGCCACTTGGCCAAGGCGACACGCGTCTCGTCCGGCTTGAGGTCGACGTCGATCACGCTGCGGATCGTCGTCGCGAAGGTGGTGATCATGCGGTAGTAATCCCGGGTCGGGATCGGATCAAATTTGTGGTCATGGCAACGCGCGCAGCCGAGGGTCATCCCGAGCATCGCCGTGCCGACCGTGTTCACCATGTCATCGAGTTCGTCGTAACGCGCCGATTCAAATTCCTTCTCGGTCAACTGTGTCGGGAACACGCCCGCACCAAGGAAACCGGTAGCCATCATCGCGAGTGGATTGTCCGGTTCGATCTCGTCGCCGGCAATCTGCCAACGCACAAACTCGTCATACGGCATATCGTTGTTCAGCGCCTTGATGACAAAATCGCGGTAGTGATAGGCGTGATGCCGGTCGGTGTCCTGCTCGAAGCCGAAACTGTCCGCATAGCGCGCGAGGTCGAGCCAGTGCCGCCCCCAACGTTCGCCGTAGTGCGGCGAGTTGAGCAGGCGATCGACCACGCTCTCTAGCGCCGCACGCGGATTGCCATTGGCCGCAGCAAGAAACGCGTCCGTCTCCTCCGGGGTCGGAGGCAGGCCGATCAGGTCAAAGTAAATACGCCGCAGCAGCGTCCGGTTTTTCGCGCGGCGATTCGGCTCCAGCTTGGCCTCCTCCAGCTTGGCCAAAATAAACCGGTCGATCTCGTTTTCCGGCCAAGCGTTGTTTGTCACTTTTGGCGTGGCCGGTTTTTTGAGCGGCGCAAAAGCCCAGTACTGCCGGTCGCTGTCGGTGATCTGCATCTCACCGGCCGCCAGTTTTTCGTCGACCAACGGCTTGTCGTACGGCGCCCCGGTATCGATCCACGCAGCGAGTTTCTCAATGTCCGCCGCCGCAAGCTTTTCCGCCTTGGCCGGCATATTCGGTTCCTCCGCATGCGAAATCAGCTTGAGCAGTCGACTTGCCTTGGCGTTGCCCGGAACGATGGCTACCCCCTCGCTCCCGCCCTTCAAAAGCGCCTCGCGTGTCGTGAGATCGAATTCGCCCCGCGTTTTTTCGCCACCGTGGCATTTCACACAATGTTGCTTGAGCGTCCGGCTCACGCCGTTTTTGAACAGCTTGAGGCCGTTGGCCATTTTCTCGGCATGATCCGGCGCCACATCGGCAAGCGCTTGGCCAAGCGGGCACATCAACAGCACACCTAGCACGGCAGTTAATGAATGGATCCGCATTCGCGAAAACTACCCCCAGAGACGGGTCCAGACAACCGTTATTCCCTTGCGTTTGGTGCTCATTCATTTCAAATCCCCGCATGAACTTCTCACGATGGTTCGCGGCACTTTGCACCGGTTTGTTGACTTTCACCGTTCAAGCTGAAGATCTTCGCATCGGCATGGTCGGGCTCGACACCTCTCACGTCACCGCCTTCACCCGCCTCCTCAACGACGCGACGGACAAAAACCACGTCGCCGGTGCCCGGATGATTGCCGCCGTCAAGGACAGCAGCCCCGACATCAAATCAAGCTATTCGCGCGTGGAAAAATACACCGCCGAGTTGACCGGCAAATGGGGCGTCAAACTTTACCCCACCGTCACCGAGCTTTGCCGGCACGTCGATGCGGTGATGATCGAAAACGTCGATGGCCGCCCGCACCTCAAGCACGCAACCGATGTCATCAACGCCGGCAAGCCGCTCTTCCTCGACAAACCACTCGCCGGAACTCTCGCCGATTGCGTCAAGATTTACCGCTTGGCCAAGCGCCACAACGTGCCGGTGTTCAGTTCCTCCTCGCTGCGCTTTGCCAAGGCCACCCTCGCCGCCCGCGCCGGCAAACACGGCAAGGTGCTCCGCTGCGAAACCTTCAGCCCGGCCCACCTCGAGCCGCACCACCCCGACCTGTTTTGGTACGGCATCCACGGCGTCGAGTCGCTCTTCACCGTGATGGGCCCTGGCTGCGTGTCGGTTCAACGCGGCACCACTGAGGACGGCAAAATCATCGTGACCGGCAAATGGAAGGACGGCCGCATCGGCATCTTCCGCGAGGGCAAAGGCTACGGCGGCATGGCAAAGTGCGAGACCGGCGAACACCCGGTCGGCAGTTACGACGGCTACGCGCCGCTCGTCGAGGCAGTGGTCAAGTTTTTCAAGAGTGGCAAGTCGCCGGTCGCCGCTCGCGAGACGCTGGAGATTTACGCCTTCATGCAGGCCGCCGACGAATCCAAAGCCGCCAACGGCAAGGAAGTCCCGCTGAAACTCGACTGGGATTAATTCTTAAAGTAATTATATAATCACTTTGTCTTGATTTCAGAAAAGTAAATAATTCTTCATAATTATTTCATTAAGTCCTAATTCAGATATCCAATACGAGTTCATGCAACTATCCGACAGTTTTAAACTTCATTGTTTTGTATTTCTCGGCGCCTTTCTACTTTTCACAATGGAACCTATGGTCGCCAGAATAGTTTTGCCTTTTTATGGTGGATCTTTTCATGTATGGACGACAACCTTAACATTCTTTCAAGGCATATTATTTATTGGGTATTTGTACTGCCATTTTTTCGCCAAGCGTTTAGGTGGATGGCATCTGGTGCTCGTCACTGCTCCCCTGGTTTGGCTCCCATTATCCAATTATTTTGGGTTTAACCCACCGGGTGATCACAACCCCGCTTGGTTTCTCCTTTTTCAATTAACGATTCACGTGGCATTGCCCTTTGGCATTCTCGCTACGACAAGTGTTATTGCCCAATCCTGGTTTACTCGCAGTAACATCCAGCAAAAATCCCCCTATCCATTATATGCAAGTTCAAACGCAGGATCCATCTTAGCTCTTCTGGCTTACATCGCTCTATTCGAACCTCTGTTCGGCTTGCGTGTTCAACAAAGCCTATGGTTTGTGGGTTATCTAGTGTATGTCTTCCTGGCTTGGCTCTGCTGGAAAAAAGTAAGCCAAAAGTCTGAGAATATTAATTCAACTTCTCTACGTTCAACCGGGATTAAAGTAAGCACCATAATCAAATGGATCTTTTTTAGCGCCCTCCCTTCGGGGTTCATGCTGGCTGTCTCGAACGCCGTGACCCTTGAACTCGGATCCGTACCCCTTGTTTGGGTGATTCCGTTGGTTTTATACTTATTAAGCTATGTGTTTACCTTTAGCCATAAGAAAATTATATCCCCAACCTTTCTTCATGCCTTTTGGCCAGGCGCAGCAACATTTGGATTATGCTCACTTTATACTCCTTCTCTTGGAGAACTTTGGGAACTCGCCGCTCACTTAATCGCTCTTTTTTTCGTAGCCATGGTAGGACATGGCGAGTTGTACCGCATTCGACCATCCAGCAATCAATTGACAGTTTTTTACCTGGCAATAGCGCTTGGTGGTTGGCTTGGCGGGATAGCTGTAAGTTTAATCGCCCCGGCTGCATTCAATAGCCTAATTGAATACCCTATTATCATTGGAGTTTTTGCCATGACTCTCTTAACCATTAAAAGAGATTTTTTATTCCACTCATTAAGAAAAAGGCCATATTTATCAACCTTGGGAGCTTTAGCGTTAGCTTTGCCGTTATACCATATGACAACAATTTCTAATCGCAATAAAGCGATGGCTGTTTCATTATTAGACAGTAAATCTATTTATCAATATCGCAACTACTATGGTATATATAAAATAGAAGAACTACCTTTAAACCCCAAAGATATTTTTCCTCAATGGTCGGAAAAGGATCCTCTTTTTAATGAAAAAGGCCCAATCCTACGAACATTGTGGCATGGTTCAACTGTGCATGGTTCTCAAATCATACATCCTTACACACGAAAATACCCTCTATCCTATTACCACAGCGAAGGACCGTTAAAGAATCTTCTTAACGAAAGGACAAAAAATCGAAATGCAGCAATTATAGGGTTGGGTGTCGGCGCATGCTCTACTTACTTTGAAGAACAAGAAAAAATAACCTTCTATGAATTGGATCCGAGCATTGTGGATATAGCTGAGAACCACTTCACATATTTGTCAGATTGTTCAGCCAGCATCACAAACGTAGAAGGAGATGCTCGGATTCAACTGGAGTTAGCCCCAGACAACTCATATGATATCATCATGATTGATGCATTCAGCAGTGATGCGATTCCCACTCACTTGCTAACAAAAGAGGCTTTTTCCCTTTACGATAGAAAACTCGCTTCTGAAGGAAAACTGATTTTCCACATCACAAACCGGCATTATGACCTTCAAGGAGTTATAAAGTCTACCAGTGGGGAACGATGGGAAGCGTTAGCTAGACAAAGCGACAAACAACTTAAGCCTTTCGAAGACCATTCGCTTTATTGTGTGCTTCTTCGCAAAGGATCCGACATCTCTTCACTTCTCAGGGCAAATTGGCGTTCCCTGGATTCTTACGAATATGAGTGTGAGCCCTGGAGTGATGATTACATCAACACCCTTAATCCTCTTTACATTATGCTCCGAGAAAAAAATATATTATAAACATATTAATATATTACATGTCCTAGGTAACACTAAGTTTGAAGACGCTTAGCAACTTTTCGATGCGCTGCAGTTAAAGGAAACTTATCAATTTCCTCCAAAGATATCCATTCCCCATGAAGCTTAGCCAAGCGGGGTTTTCGGGAAACTCTCAATAAAAACATCTCTAGTCTATTCCTGTACCGCGTAACCGAGTGGTGGATAACGCAGAGCAGCTCCGCTTGGCCAAGCGCGAGGTTGGCCTTGGCCAAGTGAGCAGCCCCGGCATCGGCGCTCACTTCCCAGTTGGGGAACTCCCAAAAGCCGGCGTTCACGTCGCCGCTTGGCCGCCGCTGCACGAACACTTTCCCGCGCCAGTTGATGATGAAGCCGATGAAGCGCCGCTTGGTTGCCGCCGCCCGCTTGGCCAAGGCCGGGATGGTTTCGACCTTGTTCTCCTTTCGCGCTGTGCAACAGCCTTGCAGCGGGCAGCCGCCGCAGAGCGGGTTGCGCGGCCTACAGACAAGCGCGCCCAGTTCCATCATCGCCTGGTTGAAGGCGGAGGCGTTTCGTTGCCTTGGTTTTTGCAGCGAGACGGCATGTTTGACCAAGTCATCGGCGACCGACCAAAGGCGATCGGCGACAGCCTTGTCCTTCGGCGATTGCTCGATGCCGAGCAGGCGCGCGAGCAGACGCGCGACGTTGCCATCGACGATCGGCTCCGGTTGATTGTACGCGATGCTGCAGATCGCGCCGCCGGTGTAGCGACCCACCCCGGGCAGCGCCAATACGCCGGCCACGTCGCGGGGAAAGCGGCCACCGAGTTCGTCGCCGATCAGCTTGGCTGACTTTTGCAAGTTGCGCGCCCGCGAGTAGTAGCCGAGGCCTTCCCAAAGTTTGATGACCGAATCGTCGGCGGCAGCGGCGAGTGATGCGATGTCAGGCAACTGCTCCATCCAGCGTTGCCAGTACGGGATCACGGTCTTGACCTGCGTCTGTTGCAGCATGATCTCCGACACCCAGATGGCGTACGGATCGCGCGTCCGCCGCCACGGCAAATCGCGGGCGTTCCCGGCGAACCACTTGAGCAGCGGCGCAGCGATGGAGCGAATGTGCATCGGCGCGGCAGACTACCGCCCGACGCGCGCTTGGCCAAGCGGTGGCCGTTGACTTGGGCACGGTTCGGCGACAAAGTCACCGCAGCGAGATGAGTGATTCGCCACAGAGTGTCACCGCCAACGGGCGGGAGATCGCCACCGGGTTGCCGGTGTCGTTGCACGGTTTTCTCGAGGCGCAGGGCATGCTGCCGCGCAGCGTGGTGGTGGAGTTGAACGGCGAGGCGGTATCGCCGTCAGAATTCGCGGATCGCCAGCTCAAGGCGGGCGACTCGATGGAGATTGTCAAGGTGGTGGCGGGCGGATGAGGGAAAAACTTGAGAGCCTTCGCGGGCATTTGTTGCTGGATGCCGGCGGCATGTACGGTTCCTGTTTTCACCACACGGTGATCCTCATGTGCCAACACTCGCCCGGGGGCGCCTTCGGGCTGGTGCTCAATCAACCCAGCGACAAGCGCATCGGCGACGTGCTGCCGATCGACATGCCGCCGTCGGTGAAGAACCGGCGCACCCGCAGCGGCGGCCCGGTTGACGAGTCGTCCGTGCACATCCTCCACAGCGACGCGTTCATGTTCCAGGGCAACGTGATGAACAACCTCTCGCTGGTGCAGGATCCGGGCGAGTTGAGCGACCTCGCCAACTCGGTCAATCCGGACCACCAAATCGAGGTGTTCCTCGGCTACTCCGGCTGGGGCGCCGGCCAACTCGAGAGCGAACTGGCCCGCAAGGCATGGCTCGTCTGCAAAGCCACGACGGAACTCGTCTTCAGCAACCCCAAGGAGGCGGCATGGCGCGAGATTCTACGCGGCTTGGACTGGCAACACCGCCTGCTCGCCGACGGCCCGGACGACCTGTCGTGGAATTGACTCGCTTGGCTTGGCGCGAAGGTGCCGGTACGCTCCCGACGCGTTACGAATGAAAGTCAACCTGGCATACGGCTCCGGCCATCTTCCCATCGAGGTTCCCGACGATCGCACGACGGTCATTGAACCGGCGCACATCGATGGCTTGGCCGACGAGAAGACGGCGGTGACCGGCGCGCTGCAAAACCCGATCGGCAGCCAAGCGTTGCTTAAGCGCCTCTCGACGGACACCAAGATTTGCATCGCGTTCACCGACATCACCCGCGCGACCCCGAACGACCGGATCATCCCGTGGCTGCTCGAGTATCTCGGCGGGCCAAGCGACAACATCACGCTGCTCAATCAACTCGGCACGCACCGGCCCAACACGCGGGAGGAACTGGAGACGATGCTCACGCCGGAAGTCGTCGCCAACTACCGCGTGCTCAATCACGAGCCGGAAAATCCCGACGCCCTAGTGCAGGTCGGCACCACGGCGGACGGCACCCCTGCCCTGCTCAACCGACACATCGTCGAGGCTGACTTGCGGATCGTCACCGGGTTCATCGAGCCGCATTTCTTTGCCGGGTTCAGCGGCGGCGTGAAGGGCATCATGCCGGGTTGCGCCGGGCTGGAGACGGTGATGAGCAATCACGGCGTGAAAAACATCGGCGACCCACAGGCAACCTTCGGCGTCACCGAGGGCAACCCGCTTTGGGAGGAGTTGCGCAACATCGCGCTCAAGGCCGGGCCGAGTTTCCTCCTCAACGTCACGCTCAACGAGCGGCGCGACATCACCAACGTGTTCGCCGGCGACCTCCTCGAGGCGCACCGGGCTGGCTGCGCCTTCGTCAAACACTCCGCCATGCAGGCGTTCGACGAGCCGTTTGACATCGTCGTCACGACCAACAGCGGCTACCCGCTGGACCTGAACCTGTACCAGGGCGTCAAGGGCATGAGTGCCGGGGCGCGCGTGGTCAAGGAGGGCGGCACGCTGGTCCTCGCCGCCGAGTGCCGCGAAGGCGTGCCCGGCGGCAGCCCGCTGGACGAACTGCTTCGCAGTGCCGGATCGATCGAGGAGATTTTGGCCAAGCTCTCAACGCCGGGATTCGTTCGCCCCGAGCAATGGCAGGCACAGATACAGGCACTCGTGCAGCGCAAGGCCGAGGTGCTCGTCCACAGCATGCTCGACGATCAAACCATCTCGGCCTGCCACCTGACCCCGTGCGCCGACATCAGCGCCGAGGTGGCCAAGCGCTTGGCCACACTCGGCCCGGACGCCCGCGTGGCCGTGCTGCCGCAAGGCCCGTTGACGATCCCCTACCTCGCGTAGTTTCGCCTCGCCAAGCTTGGCCCTGTTGTCTAGCGTCCGCGGACACGTCGGGCGACTTTATCAGGTGAACGGAGCACGTTTTCATTTAGCCACGCTTATGGCGATTGGCGGCTTGGCCACGTTGGCGTTGCCTCTTGGCCAAGCGGAACGAACCGGCTTTTCGCCGGAGGGCATCCAATTCTTTGAAAACAAGATTCGGCCGCTGCTCGTCGAGCATTGCCACGAGTGCCACGGCAATGAAAAGCACAAAGGCAACCTCCAGCTAAACTCCCGAAAAACCATCCTGCGGGGCGGCGACTCTGGCGCGGCAATCGTGCCCGGCGACCCGGCCAAGAGCCTGTTGATCGAGGCGGTCAAGTACACCAACTCTGACTTGGAGATGCCGCCCAAGAAAAAGTTGGGCAAACAGGCCGTGGCCGATCTCGAGCAATGGATCCGTCTCGGCGCTCCTTGGCCAAGCAAGACCGAACAAGTCACCGCCAAGCGCGAATACGGTTTTTCAATCACCGATGAAGACCGTGACTACTGGGCGTTCCGCCCGGTCAAGCGTCCGCGCTTGGCCAAGCGCAACGGCAACCAAACGCCGATTGACCAGTTGATCCAAGCGCAACTCGACGCCCGGGGCATCGCCGCGAACCCGATCGCCGACAAAGCCACGCTCATTCGCCGCGCGTACTTTGACCTCATCGGCCTGCCGCCGACTTATGGCGAGGTGCAGGCGTTCGTGAACGACGACTCGCCCGACGCCTGGCCAAAGCTCGTCGAGCATCTGCTCGTCGAGCATCTGCTCGGCCTGCCTCAGTACGGCGAACGCTGGGGCCGCCACTGGCTCGACGTCGTGCGCTTCGCCCAGACCAACGGCTACGAGCGCGACGATGAAAAACCGCTTGTCTGGAAATACCGCGACTACGTCATCCGCTCGTTCAACGAGGACAAGCCGTACGACCGGTTCGTGATGGAGCAGATCGCCGGCGACGAGTTGACGGACGTGGACAATGACAGCCTAATCGCCACCGGTTTTTACCGACTCGGCGTCTGGGATGACGAACCGGACGACCGGCGCGCCGCCGAGTTCGAAGGGCTCGACGATATGCTCAAGACCACGTCGGAAACCTTCATGGGCCTGACGGTTGGCTGTGCGCGTTGCCATGATCACATGTTCGATCCCATCTCGCAACGGGACTACTACGAGATGTTGGCCTTCTTCCGGAACGTCCGCTTCTACGACAAGCCCAAGTACGAATGGGACTCCGCCACCTACTCGCCGCTCATCGCGCCGCTTGAAGTTTTTGCGTGGCAAAACCAGCCGGACAAACCGAAGGACGCCAAGCCACCTTGGGACGGCCGCGAGTACGCGATGACCGTGCGCGAACACAGCGCCAAGCCGATGGACACGCACCTGCTGATCCGCGGCAACGCCGGACGCCCCAGCAAAAAAGTGGAGCCGGAATTTCTCAAGGTCTTGGCCAAGGCCAAGCCGGCCATCGAGAAGTCGCCCAACCCGTTCACGACCGGCCGCCGGCTCGCACTGGCCAAGTGGATCGCCAGCCCCGGGCACCCGCTGACAGCCCGCGTGATGGCCAACCGCATTTGGCAATTCCACTTCGGGCGCGGCCTCGTCGCGACACCGAACGACTTCGGCAAGGCCGGCCAGCCCTGCGCCAACCCTGCGCTGCTCGATTGGCTGGCTGCGGAGTTCGTCGCCGGCGACTGGTCGATCAAGCACATGCATCGCGTGATCGTGAACAGCGAAGCTTACCGCCGCACCTCATGGCAAAATCCGATGAACCAAAACGCCGATCCCGGCAACGAGCTGGTCTGGCGCCAGACCGTTCGCCGTCTCGAGGCCGAGGCCATTCGCGATGCTATTCTCAAGACCAGCAACTCGCTCAACACCGCGATGGGCGGCCGGGGATTTTATCCGAACTTCAGCGGCGAAGTGATCGCCGGCGCTTCCAGGCCGGGCCGCGGCTGGGGCTACTCCAGGGCCGATGAGCAGGCACGCCGCAGCGTTTACGCCTTCGTAAAGCGGACGATGATGGTACCGTTTCTTGAGGTGTTCGACTACAGCGGGACCGAGGGTTCGATTGGTGCTCGTGCGGTGACCACCGTCGCCCCGCAAGCGCTCACCCTGCTCAACAGCGACTTTGTCTCCGGCCAGGCGCGCAGGCTCGCCGCCGAGTTGGCCCCGACAAACACAGGCGACACCGCCACGTTAGTGAATACGCTCTTCCGCCAGACGCTCGCCCGCGACGCAACGGCCGAAGAGATCGCCTTTGGCCAGCGCTACCTCCGCCAACAGGAAGCGCGGCACCACGCGGTGCGCCACCAACTTGTCTTCGCGCCGGACGTCCCGGCTTCCATCGAGCGCGATTTCCGCAACAAGCTGCCACAGGAAAAATTCCTCATCCCGCCCGACGCCAACTGGCGTTCCCATGCCGGCAAATGGGGCGGCGGCTACGAGGGCATCATGAACGTCGTTCCGGGGCGCGGACCGTTCGTGCTGATGACCGCAGCCAAGCAGGCCGACGTCAAACTCAGCGGCCGGATCAAACTCGAGCAAAGCGTCGAGAACGCCGGCATTCTGCTTCGGGCCAACGCCAACGGAACTGACAACACCGGCTACGAAATCCACTTCGATACTCAGCAAAACGAGTTGCTGATTCGTCGCCACGCCATGGAAGTCAAGATCTTGGCCAAGCGCGGACTCCGCTCGTCGTTTGGCTGGCGTAACTTTCGAGCGGAATTGGCCAAGGGCGAAATGCGCTTTTGGCTCGGCGACAGTGGCGAACCGCTGCTCACCGTCAAAGACGAGTCACCCATCGAGGGCGAAGGCCACATCGGTATCCGCGCCTGGGGCGGCGCTGTCCGCACCGATCAGTTGAAACTGCACTTGGCCAAGCACGATGTCTTCATCAACGAAATCGCCCCCTCCAAATCGAAAGACGTTGAACGGCTCGCCAACGCCCAAGCCGGCTTGGCCAAGCGCCGCGCGCTGCAGGATCTTTGCTCCGTGATGTTTAACATCAGCGAGTTTGTCTACATTGACTGAGAGTCGCGTTCGACTTACTTTTTCCGAGACCATTTGATGCGAATGAAGCGATGAACCCGAAACTTGTAGAGCAGTTCAGCAGGCGCGGGTTCGTGCAGCGGTTCGGCACGGCGATGGCTGGCGTGTCGTTGTCCGGCATTTTCCCCGGCGACAAGGTATTCGCCGCCCCTGCCTCCGCTCTGGTCGACCGCACCAATCCGCTCAAACCCCGCAGGGCGCATTTCCCGACGAAGGCCAAGGCCTGCATTTACCTGTATATGTACGGCGGGCCAAGCCAGATGGATTTGTTCGACTACAAGCCGGAACTGGCGAGGCATCACGGCAAAACCATCGACATCGAGATGCGTCGCCGCAGCATCCGTAAGGAGAAAATTCTCGGCCCGGTTCGGGAGTTCAAGCGACGCGGCCAATCAGGCCTTTGGTGCTCCGACGCCTTCCCACATACCGCCCGGCACATGGACAAGATGGCGGTCATCAAGTCGCTCTACATGGACTCCTTCGCCCACGGCTCCGCAAACATACAGATGAACTCCGGCCGCGTGCTGCAGGGCCACCCTGCCCTCGGCGCGTGGATCGCTCACGGCCTCGGTTCCACAAACAAGAATCTGCCGTCGTTCGTCGTGATGCTTGACCCACGAGGCGGCCCCATCCCCGGCGCGGCCAACTGGACCAGCGGCTACATGCCGGCCGCCTATCAGGGCACCGTGCTGCGTTCCTCCGGCAACCCGATTCTCGACCTCGCATCGCGCTCCGTCCGCACCCACAGGATGCAGGGTGAACGCATCGACACCATCAACGCCCTGAACGGCATGCACCTTCGCAGCCGACAAGGCTACAGCGAACTTGCCGCCCGCATTGCGAGCTACGACCTGGCTTACCAGCTGCAGTCCACCGCTCCCGAGGCGCTGGACATCTCCAGCGAGTCCGGGAAAACCAAGGCGATGTACGGGCTGTACGACAAAAAAGTCGACCACTCGATCGCCATCTCGCCGGCTCACTTTGGCCGCCAATGCCTCGTCGCGCGGCGTCTCGTCGAGCGTGGCGTGCGCTTTATCCAGCTTTACTCCGGCGGGGGTCATCAACAACAAAACTGGGACGCCCACAACGGAGTGGACGAAAACCTGAAAATCCACTGCCCGGAAGTGGACAAACCGATTGCCGGCCTGCTCGGCGACCTCGAACAACGTGGCATGCTGGAGGAAACTTTGGTGATTTGGGGTGGCGAATTCGGACGCCAACCAGTATTTCAGGGCAAAAACGGTGGGCGCGACCACAACCCAAAAGGCTTCACCTACTGGATGGCCGGCGCGGGTGTCAACGCTGGAACCGACTACGGCGAGACCGACGAACTCGGCCACGAAGCCGTCGTCAACCGACACCACATTCGCGACCTCCACGCCACCATCCTACACCTCATGGGCTTGGATCACGAACAACTGACCTTTCACTACGGCGGCCTAGATCAACGCCTGACCGGAGTCATCCCCGCAACCCCCATCGGCCCCCTCATCGCGTAAACCAAGCGCTTGGCCCAGCACGGCCCAAACGCCCGCGTGGCCGTGCTGCCGCAAGGCCCGTTGACGATCCCCTACCTCGCGTAGTTTCGCGAGGAGAGCGGTGCGCTAGTCGCGCTTGAGAATCTCTCCGCGCTCTCGCTCGTATTCGTCCGGGGAGATGGCACCGGCGTCGAGCGCCGTTTTCAGATCCACCAACTCCTGCCCGAGAGAGGGCGTTTTTTTGGAGGAACCGATACTGAGGCCGATGCAACTGGTAAGAGCGGCAGCCATCGTGAACGCACAAACTGCAGAGATGAATCGTTTCATGTCGAACATGGGACGCGGAACCTAAGGAACAGTCAACGGCGCGTCAACAGAACAAAGCCAGGCTGAAACTTGGCCAAGCGCAACCATGGAGAGCGGCGCTCCGTGCTGCATGGGAAGAAGCAAACTATTCCACGCCATCTTTGCTCTTCGAAGCGTCAAAAACTTCCTTAAATGCCACTTGCAGCAGATCTCTGGTCACCTTGGCGGCGCTCCAAACTTCCTGCTCTCGCCGCAATAAATTCAGGGAATAGGTGGGGTATTTTTCAACCAGTTGGTTGTAGTAAAGTTTAGCCGTATCGAACTCACCGTTGATCCAATAAAGGCAAACCGCTCTAGCCAAGTGATGGTTGTTTTTGATCCCTTGTTTCAACGCATACTCCAACGCTTTGTCAGGTTCGTTGTTCGTCAGATAATAATTCACATACCCATAATAATACCAACCTTGAGGCGTTTCGTTATACTTCAACGCCTGATCGAGGTATTCTTTCCCTGATTCCAAATCTACTCCGGTAGATGCGAGGAACGAACCTGCCGAAACCAATACAAGTGGTTCGTAGGGGTTGGCTCTCATTGCCGCTTCGATCTGCAGTTTACAGTGAGTGAAATCCTTTTCATGCCGAGAAATCCAAATCTGTTCGATCAGTGCGATCGCGTTGCTTGGATTCAGTTCGATTGCCCGGGAAATGGACGCCTTCGCCTTGGCCATTGCGTCTGGAATGCGGTTGTAATCTCTTCGGATATCCTCCAGATATATCTCACTTAAAATCGCATGTGCGGTTGAAATGTCGGGATTTAACTCGATGCATTTTTCCAGATAACGGGTACCACTTGCCGTTACACCCTCAGTCTGTTCCTCCCAGACGGCTTTGCCGAGTTGGAGGAGTTCCATCGGGGTGAGGTCTTCCTCTTTTTTCACGAGGGCTTTCGCCAAAATATCGCGGTGGATGGCTCCGTCGTGGCCTGCAATGTGGGCGGCGATCAGGCCGGTGGCTTCGTCGATAAATTCACCTTCACCTTCGATGTCGCTTTCCCGGAGGGTTTTCGACCAGAAGTTGCGGCCGTCCTCCACGTTCAACAGCTTGGCGCTGATCCGGTTTTTGTCGCTATTGATGGTGGCCTGCAGGATGAACTCGGTGTCCAACTCTTTCGCAACGGCGAGCAGTTCCTGCGTGGTGGCGTCCGGCGAGACGGCCTTTCCTTTTGCCACTTTGTAATCCTTGAACCGGGTCAACTTGGCGTCGAGTTCCTCTCGCAACTCGCGGTTGCCCTCGGACACCTCCTGCCCGTCGCCGGTGTTGTGCACCGTGACGATGCAGAGGTCGGTGGTGGATTTGTAGACCTTGGCCGTTGCCGGCGGTTTGTCCGGCCCAGGTTCCGATCCGCCCTTGGTCAGGAAAAACGCCAGCACCGCCAACAGGGCCACAACCGCCACGATGGCGAACGGTGCCTTCGACGCCGGCTTGGTTCGTTGCGGGGCATGCGAAACAGCCGGCGCGGGAGGGGGTGCCTCGGCCGAGTCGATGTCCAGGCTGCTGAGGGTGCGAAGGATATTGTCGATGGTCTGCTGCGCTTGGCCCTTTTGGTGGATCAAATGCTGAATACCGGCCAACTGGTATTTCATCGCCGTGGGAATTTGGGCGTCCTCGATAAAAACCGGCAGGATGTGCTTCCGGGATTCGGAGGCCAACGCAAGTTCCTTGGTGACGTTCTGCGACTGGAACGCCGTGGAACTGGCAAACAGGATAAACACCTTACAGCCCTCGATCGCATGGACGATCTCTTGGCTCCACAGCTTGGCCCCGTGAATCCCCTCGTGGTCGATCCAGATCTGCAGCCCTTTTTCGCGCAGCTTTTCAACGATCGGGAACACTTGTTCCTGATCTGAGCGGGCGTAGCTGACAAAAATTTGGGGAGTCATCGGGGTATGCAGTTCCGTAATGTGCCGAGTTTCTTTTCGGGGATGTTACGGGAAGGTTGAGTTTTGGCAAGATTCAACGCCAACGCGCAACAACCGATGCCCTTGGCCAAGCGGCATAAAAAAAGCCAGGCCCGTACGGGGCCTGGCCTGAATTGGGAATCTTGTTGGCGGACTAGTCGTTGAGACGCCAGATGATCCGGGCCTTGTCGAGGTCGTACGGTGACATTTCCATCTTCACCTTGTCGCCGACGGCGAGCCGAATCCAGCGGCGCTTCCGCATTTTGCCGGCGATGTGCGCCAGCACTTCATGGTCGTTCTCCAGTTTGACCCGGAACATGGTTCCCGGGAGGACCTGACTCACTACCCCGACAACCTCGATTTCCTCGCCGCCTTTTGCCACTGGAATTACGCGTCAGGAGTTCTTCCAGTTTTGATAGTTCAAATTCCGCAAAACCCTCCGGCTTTACACAACCTTGACGCCGGAGGCCTGCAATCCCTTGCGACCCTCGGTTTCCTCATACTCAACGGTGTCCCCCTCCTGGAGTTGGCCACCCTCAACTTCGTTGATGTGCACGAACAAGTCCTTGCCACCACCTTCCGGCTCAATGAAACCGTAACCTTTTTGATCGAAAAAACGAGCAACTTTACCTTTAGCCATAATCTTTTTCTTTATTAAAACGCACCCACTTTGGGCGCAAGGGCGCGAGACTGCCCCAAAATTTTCAATTGGCAAGAAAATAAAGGGAATTATTCGCCCGCTTGGCCTGATCGGATCCGTTCAATGATCGCCGGCGTTTCGCCTGTGAAGGGCTGAAAGGAACGCCCGCTTGGCCAAGGTGCCGCCCCGCCGGCCGGTTAACCCGTCTACCATATCAAACAACACGGCCCCTCCCCGAGTCTGCCTGTAAATCACGCAAAACGGGTATTGGACCAGATGTTGAATGGCGGGTGCCTGGGTAAATGTGACCCCGGCGGAGAATGCCCGGGCCAAGCGGAGTGACGAAAGATAATTGCGGGCGATCTCGCCGGTTTCGTCGAGGTCCAGCGGGTACGGGAATTCGTCGGCACCATCCGGCCTGTCGCCCAACGGCAACTCCGTCTCCCTCATGTGCCGCGCCTCACGCCGGTAACCATCCACGAGAATGGAAAGGCCGAGGTTCGATTTCGAGTTTTCAAGCTCGCAGCGCAGCAGGCAAAACGGCAGGTGGACGGTCTCCGTCTTGAGCAGTCGGGAGCGGCCGGATAACAGGCGAAAAAAACGCCCGATCACACCCGGCCGCAGGATCCCCTCCGCCCGGGTTGGGCTGACCTGGCATTCCGCCCACACGGTGGGGACATCCGTCAACGGTCGGCCGGTTTGCCTTTTTTTGAGAGTCTGCAACTGAGAAATAGAGAGACGCCGCCGACCGTTGCCAACAAGGTCGCTGACACCACGTTCACCACCCGGCCGGCGGTCGGCTGCTCGTAGAACAGGCCCAGGCTAAGCAGAACCGCGAAGCCAAGGAAGCACCAACTCATGAACTTGAGGCTGACCGCATCCCTCTCGTGATTCCGGCTGCCGGCGGCTTCCGTGTTGCCATCCTTGGGTGAGTTCATGGGGTCAAACGAACAGGTAAATCAACAGGTAGGGAACGAGCAGAACGGGAATCCACAATCTTAAATCTCGCCAGCGGGCCGCATCCGGGCTTCCCCGCAAAACATAATCCTTCCGCAGGAACAACACCCAGACCGTCCCAAGCACCAAGTACGCGCAAATGCTGAAACGCCAGACCGGCGGCGGCAACGGATCGATCACAGCGTGGAACGCGTCGACGGACGGCTTCAGCAGCGGCACCAGGTTTTGCTCCAAAAATAAGGTTAATTTCTCCATGGTAATCAGTCGGTTTTGATTCGTTGTTTCAGCAGGATTTGGGTGGCCTCATCGTGGACGACTTCACCGAAAACCAGTCCCCGGGTTTGCTCTTTTGACGGCGGAGGCGTGATCAAGCTAACCATCACGGTAACAATCAGGGAGAAAACAAATGCCCAAAACGCCACGTACAAAAACGGATCGCCGGACGGGAATAATTTGTCGCCCACCAAGCTCAGGCTGCCCGAACAAAGCACCCCCAGCAACAAGCCGACGAACCCGCCCCACGCGTTGGCCCGCCGCCAGAACACACCCAGCAACAGCACGGCAAGCGTCGGCCCCTGAAACAGCGAAAACAACGTCTGCATGGCGGTGTAAATGGTTTCAAACTGGTCGATGAATGGCGCGAGAACTCCGGCCGTGATGATCAAGACTCCCGTAAGCGCCCGGCTCAAAATCAGGCAGAGGCGATCGTCGGGATCGTTCCCGGACAAGGCCCGTTTGGCCGGCTTGTACCCGTCCGAGATGATGATGGTCGTGGCAGAGTTGAGGTAGGAATCGACGCTGGACATCAACGCCGCGAAGAACGCTGCGAAGACCAGCCCGGCCAAGCCGGGAGGCAACAGTTCGCGCACCAGTTTCGGAACGGCCTTGTCCGGATCATCCAGTTCCGGGTACAGGGCCAGAGCGGCAAGCCCCGGCAGCAGCACGAGCACCGGTATCAACAGCTTGAGAAACGCGGCCAGCAGCATCGACGCCTTGGCATCCCACTCGGAGCGCGCGCCCAGCACCCGCTGGATGACCGCCTGGTTGCTGGAAAAATAAGCTGTCGACAGGACGATCCCCAGACCCATCAGCATCCCGGACCAGGGATACGGGGTGTCGACCTGACTCGAGATCAGCAGGTTGAAATGCTGCTCGAACTGCGGGCCCATAGCCGAGACGGTCTGCACCAGGTCCGACCAACCGCCGATCTCCCAGAGGCTCAAGCCCAGCAGCGCGCCGGCGCCGATGAACATGATCACCATCTGCATGGCGTCAGTCACCACCACTGCGGCCAAGCCGCCGAGGATGGTGTAAATGCCCACCACGAACACCGTCAGCCAGATCGCAGTTTGATTGGAGATTCCGAGCACGGTGTTCAGGAACACCGCCGAGGTCCACAGCATGACGGCCAGCATCGACAACAGGAAACCAAGCCAGATGACGGCCTGAAAAAAACGGACCGCCGGGCCGTACCGTCTCCCGAGAAATTCCGGCAGCGTGCAGACGCCGCTGCGCCAGTAAAACGGGACAAACACGAACGCAACAATCACCATCGCCGGCACGGAGCCGAGCCAGTCAAAGTTGGCCTGCGCCAAGCCGTACTTGTAGGCGGAGCCGGCGCCGGAAACCATGTCGATCGCCCCGATGTCGCTGACCACGACCGACATCCCGATGGCCCAGAACGGGAGCGACTTGCCAGCCAAAATGAAATCACCGGACGACTTGACGTACCGGCTGAACAGGTAGCCCAGCACCAGCACCGCCCCAAGATAGGCGGCGATAATGACGGTATCGATCGGTGTCAGCAGGCTTTCCGCGGCTTCCATTGCAAGGTGGCTTTAAGGGGCGGATTGGTTTGCGTGCGCTCGGCGATGAGTGCCGCGTCTCGGGCGTCGCCGCTTTGGTACAGGGCCGGCGGCGGGCCGGCAACGTTTAACATCTCGGCGGGCCGGCAGGCGATCATTTGCACAGTCAAACAGCCGGTGAACCGCCTGCAGATAATTCTCGGCAGATTCACGGCCTTCGCTTGGCCAAGCGGGCGGCAGCTTCGTCCCGCTTGGCCGGTGAAACTTTTTGCAACGCCATCAGCGCCGCCCCCTCCGCGGCCGGGAGGGCCGGCGACTCGACGGCAACCTCGCGCTTGGCCCTGGCCGTCAGTTCCGCCGCAAACGACGCGCGCACCGGCTCGCTGTGGGCCAGCACCGACCCGGTGACATGCACCACCCCGGGCCAGCCGCCCGAGCCCAGCCTGGTCAGCAACGGCACGCAGAGCTTGGCCAAGCGAGCCCCCGCCTCCCGCAGGATACCCTGCCAAAACGGCTGCCCGGCCAATTCACTTTCGGCGACAGCTTGACTCAGCCCGGCCAGGCGCTTGGCCGGCTCGGTGCCGGAATAAATCACCGGGATCAATTGCTGAAACGACTCAATGCCAAAATGATGGCAAACCAGATTGGTCAACTCGGTGGGCTGTTCGCCGTTGCACGACTCGGCGCTGGCGTGGAGCAACACCTCGTTGGCGATCCAGCGCGCGCTCCCGGGGTCGCCGCCGATCGCCGGGCCCAAACCGCCGCTCGTGTGGCATTGGCCGTCGCCGTCCATCGCCGCCGCGATCGATCCCGTGCCGGAAACCACCAGCATCCCCGCCGTCCCAAGTGTCGCCCCGTAAAGCGCAGTCACGACATCGCCGACCACTGCCAACCGCTCCGCCGGCAGCAACCCGTCGCAGACCTTCGCCGCCTCGCCGGGGTTAAGCGACGTGAACAGCGAAGCCGTGCCAATCACCGTCTGCGCCGCAACCGGGCCCAGTCCGTGGACATCGCCGAACTGGCGGAGAATGTCCCCGAGCGACTCCCGGAACATGCCGGGCGAAGTGGTGTTGAAATTCAGCGGCCCGCCGTCCACCTCGCCAAGCAGTTCCCCCTCGGCAGACAACGCAACGGCCCGGCTGCGCGAGCCGCCGCCGTCGATGCCAATGACAAACGCCCCCCCCATCACACAGAGCCACCCCGTTTGTTGAGTCGTTTGCCGAGGTAGATGGCCTCGTTCTCCCCGCTGCCGTCGCGGGCCAATTCTTCAAAGCCAAGTTTCAGGTAAAACCCGTGGGCGCGCTCGTTCCTCGCGCTCATGCCGAGGTGCACGCCCGGCGATCCGTTAGCCTCAATCAGCAAGACGACCTCCTCCACCAGCCTGCGGCCGAGGCCCCTGCCCTGCGCCCTGGGCAACAGGTCGATGTGCAGTTGGGAGGGATACAGGTCGTACGGTTCCGGGCAAAAATAATCCGGGTGATGGTAGAGGTGATGGGCCTGCTCCACCGGTGTCCAACGGGCCGAGTCGCCGCTGGGCGCGGGAAAGTCCCGGGCCAAGCCGGGCCGCCAATCCCGATCGTACCGTTCGTAGAGCTGCCGCGAATCCATCGCGCCAAGACAGTAGCCACAGACGCCCTCGTCGTCCTCAAGCACCAAGGCCAACTCCGGCTCGTACTCCAGGTACGGCCCCACGTAAATCCGGCCCAGCGCGTCGGGGTCGTCGGCAAACAGCGCCTCGCCATCGGCACCGTGGTCGCCGGTTTTCAAGCAAACCCAGTAAGCCGCCGACTTGTCCGCAGGCGTTGCTTTTCTGATTCTGAATTCTCCCGGCATCCTGTGTTGTCACTCGTCGGCGGGAACCAAACTCCCATCGGCCCGGAACGAAATCAGTTGCTGCAACCGCCGGACCAGCCCGCCCCGGCAGGTGCCCGGCAGGTAGTTCCCGGAGTGAAATGGTTTTGTTGCGGTGTCTCCGCCCGCCCGTTTCCACTCCATGAATTGTTCAATCAATTCCAGTTCCTCGCGCAGTTCCCAGACTTGCCGGTTGAACGCGTAAAACAGTTCCCGTCGATGCACCTCCGTCAACTTGCGGGCCAACCCAACGACCTGCCGGATTCGTTTGCGGAGCCGATCCTGCCGCTCGCCCCAGTCGCCGGGAGACTGCGTCACGATCCAGCGAACGTCGTCGTAAAGTTGCTCCGCAAGTTCGCCGTTTTCGTGCGGCAAATAAAAGGCGTCGCACAGCAGTGTCAGGTCGTCGAGCGTCACGCTGTCCTCGCCCACGGTTGAAAAGCGCGGCAGCCAAGCCGCAAGCGCCTCCCCGCAGGCGTCCCTGCTGCTCCACGAACCGGTGGCACCCAGGTAGCTTGCCAAGGTTTTCAGGGCGACAAAATTGGCCTCGAACTCACAGTTCGGGTTGATCATAAACCCGGCCACTTGCTCCCGAAGCCCAAGCGGCCGGCCGGAGTACGGTCCGAGAAAGAGCCGCGTCATGTCGTAGTCGTTCGCGTGCAGATTGTCCCAGAGGACCGGTTTGCGCCGCACCGCATTTTGCAACGCCACAAGGCTTTCAACCGTGATTTCCCGGGAGATGATCTCCGGGCCGGTCCAGAAAATGTCGATGCCGTTGGCCAAGTGCCGGCCGACTTCGCCCAGGTAATCCGCCCCGCCGTGTTGGTCGTCGGCCATCCGTTGGCAGTACGGCGTGGGACAGAAAATCAACCGGCCATCCCGCTTGGCCAACTGCTCGTTGAAAATTGTGTTTGCCGTCTCGCACTGTGCCTTGGCCAAGCTGCCGAACGCGGCCCGGTCGACCTCAGCCATCTCGTCCGGGATATCGTCAAACAGGATCGCAAAGGAACGGCAACCGGCCTCGACCAATTGCCGGAACCGCGCACGCAACAACTCCATCTCCCCATCAACCGAGTAACGAATCGTCAAGCCGGGGGCGATGCCGTAAAGAAACTCGATGCCGCGGTCCCGGCACGCCTCGATGAGTTCGCGCAGCCCCTGCAGTTCGTCGGTGGTGTAACAGTCCCGCCACAACGCCCGGTGCTTGAGGTCGTCCTTCGGGCAGTACAGGTAGGTGTTCAGTTCAAGCGCCTGCATCCAGCCGAGGAGTTCCAACCGTTGTTGCTGACTCCACGGACGTCCGTAAAAGCCCTCGATGACCCCTTTCAAAAATGGATGACCGGCGTTATCCATCACTCGTTCGACGATTTAGCAACAACCCGCATGGTGTGGTGACAGTTTCGCGATCCCCCTCACCCCCAATAATCCTGTCCATTCCTGTTCGTTCTCGTGCCGCCCCTCCGGGGCTTGCGCATTGGCCAAGCGCGACCGGCTTGTGTCCTCCTCCCTCCGGGACAAGCTGGCCACAGGGCGGATGAGGGTGAATCGCGGGATGTTTTTTTGTGAAGCCACTGCTTGCTCACCGGGTTGATAACACACGGTGCACCGTACCCGCAAATACCGCCCGAACCAACCGAAGAAACAGACGGGGCATCAACCGTCCGCCTCAACGCGCAACCTGTTAATTGGCGTTTCGGACCCAAAATTGTTCCATGAATGCCTTCAGTCGGGGATCATCCCAGTATTCATTCAAACCGATTTGATCCCAAAACCCCCACCCCAACTTTCTCTCTTTAAAGGCCTGTTCCGCAGCAGTCATGTATTCATCAAATTTGCCCTCAAAGAGCAGGTAGCTGTCCAGATTGTACCTCTTGGTCGATTCATCAAAGGCCCGGCCAAGCTTGAGTAATTTTTCGAATTTCTCGTTGTTATTGATTTTATAATAGTGAACCAGGATCCGGTAAATATGTTCATTCTTGTTCGTGAACGACTCTACTTCCTTCACGAGGTTTTCGATCTCATCCTCATTCCCGCCCTGTCGCACATAATTTGAATATAACATCAACCAGTTGTTGTAATAATCCGGATTGACGGACAATCCCCGTTTCGCCATGGATTCCGCCTCTTCAAATCGGCCCAGTGTGGTGGCGATTCGGCCGAATTGGAGCAGTATCACATGGTTGTCCGGATCCAGTTTCAATGCTTTTTCGTACGTCGAGTATGCCTCCTCAAATTGACCGCGGGAGGCGAGGTTGATTCCCAGCCACAGATACGCCTGTGCCGATTTGGGATTTAGCTCGATTGCCTTGCGGTAGTTTTTTTCCGACTCCTTTAATTTCCAGTCAAACGCGTATTGAACCCATGCAAGGGACACGTACGGTTCCGCAAGATTCGGGTTTCGGGTGATGGACTCAATGGCGAACTCGCGCGCCTTCGGGTACGCGACATCCTCCTCCATGAAACCGTACACGCCCATCATGCTGTAGGAATCCGCCATGCCGGCATAGGCTTCGGCAAACTCTGGATCCAGTGCGATCGCCTGTTCATAAAGCCTTAAGCTTTGGCGCATCCCGGCTTCGCTTCGTGTGTACCAGAGCGCGCGTCCCTTGGTGTAGAGTTTGAACGCCTCGGTGTTTTCAGTGGATGTTTTGCCGATGGCCTGAGCCGTTGTCGTGCCCACCTGGATTCCAACCGTTTCCGCAATCTTGGAAGCGATGGCAGACTTGGCTGCAAAGATGGCATCGACGTTATCCTCGTAAATCTCGCTCCAGACGGTTCGGGACTCGGAGGCGTTGATAAAATCAACCGTCGCGGTGACGTTTTTTCCGGCAACCGCCATTTCACAATCGAGGATGTAATGCACGGACAGGTTGTCCCTGATTTTGTTGATATCCCGGTTGGCGCCCCGGTAGGCGTTGACGGACACGCCGGAGATCACGGTAACCCCATTCAGCTTGTTGATGGCCGCCTTGAGCTGCGTGCCCATGCCGCCGCCGACCCATTGGTCATCCTCCGTTGCCGCACTAACCTCGATCGGCAGCAGCGCGATTCGGGCCTCCCCGTTTGCCGGCCGGGGTGTGGACGGTGGCGAGGATGGCGCAGATCCGCTTCCGCCCTTGAATGCGATCCACCCGCCAACAGCGGCAACCAAGGCAACGGCAGCGGCAATGCCAACCCACATGCCGGCGGAGCCTTTCGCCTTGGGCGGCGGCATATGGCCAGTAACGGGCGAACCGTGGCCTTGGCTTGGCGCGGCGGCCGCTTGGCCAAGCGCCTGGCCTTCCTCGCTCGCTTGGCCAACGCCGAGGCGGCGGATGGTTTGGTGGACAAACTCGTACGCCTTGGCCTTGTCGAGGGTGTAGAGCGCGATGTTTTGGATGCCGGCCAACTGGTACTCCATCGTCTCCGGGATCTCGCACTGTTCGAGATAGATCGGCAGGATGATCTTCTCCCGCTCGCTGGCCAAGGCGAGTTCCTTGACGACATTCTTCGACCCGGTTGAGTGACCGCTAATGGCGAGGATGAAAAGAGTGCAGGCTCGAATGGCCTCGACGATCTCCTTGGTCCAAATGGTGGCACCGTGAATATCCGTCTCGTCCATCCAGACGCTGAGCCCCTGCCCTCTCAAATACTCCACCAGTTGGACCACCTGCTGCTGGTCTTCGCGGGAGTAACTGATGAAAATGTCCGGGCTCATCTGGGCCAAAAAGTTGAGCAAGGCGGATGATCTCTGTCAAGGTGCAATCAAGCCTCAATCCGCCCCGCGCTTGGCCAAGCGGCGGTTGAGCCAGGCCGCCGCCAGGCAGGCGGCGGCAACCGTGCACGCCAGGATGAGGAAGGCCATCCATTCGCTGTGATCCCAGTACGCCTTGAGGCCAAGCGCGATGAACAGGACGGCAGCAACTGCGTTCAGGAGGGTCAGCGGGAGGGGTGCCTTGAACGGGGCGGCCAAGTGACGCCGATCGGCCCAGCCGGAGAGGAGGCATAGGATCCCGCAAGCCAGCACGCCGGTGAACAGGTTGGCCGGGGTCAGGATGGCGATCAACGCGGTGGGCTTTTCCGCGCCGGTGAACTGCTGCCAGCCCAGGTTGCCCAGCAGCACGAGCAGGCCGCCGAGGCCCACCCACAGGAGGGTGATGCGCCGGGTTTTGGCCGGGGCCATCCCGGCCGCCGAGCGGGGGAAGGCGTTTTGGATTTCGCGCATCACGGCGGGAGCGACCTCAATCGTCCCATACAGCGTGCCGAACAACGCCAGGAAGGCACCGGCGAAATAGAACGGGCGCAGCCACGGCGAGGTGGCCTCCACGAACGCCGCCTGCAGATTCAGCAGGTTGTTGCCGGACGGAACCTTGTGCGCTTGGCCAAGGATCTCGGTGCCGCACGCCACGAACACCGCGCTGAACAGCAGCACGATGGCGAAGCTCAGCGTGCAGTCGATCAGGGGCGCGCGGCACCATTGGCGCAACCGGACACGGGCCGCCTCGTCGTGGGCGTCCACCGGCACGGGGGTTGGCCGGTCGTTGGAGGCGTGGCCCCACTGCTTGTCGCGCAGGTAGGTGACGTAGGCGAGGTAATCGTAGCCGGATCCGCCGATCACGCCGACGTAAGTGCTCAGTTCGACCCAGACCGGGCGCTTGGCTATGTCGGGATGTTCGGCAACCCAATCCGGGTAACCGGGTGGAGTGACGTTGGCGAACCCAGCCAACATCGCACCCCAATCCGGATGAACCAGAAACAGGGAAACCGTCACGGCGAGCAGCATCAGCAGGACGAACAGCAACTGAAGCTTCTCCAGCCGCTTGTAGCCGCCGGTGAAGGCCAACCCGACGACGACGATCAGGATGACCATCCCCCACAGGAGGTGCATGCCCGTGCCGGTCGATGGCGGATGCAACAGCCCGGAGACCAGCGTGCCGAGCGTCCCGGCGTGAAAGCTCACCCAGATCGGGAACGACACGATGGCCAACAACAGAAACGCCAGGGGAAGCCACCCGCGCGGGCCGGGCAAATCCATCCACCGTTGGAACGGGTGCGCGCCGGTCAGCACCATGTGCCGGGCGGTGGCAAACACCAGCGCCCATTTGAACACGCAAACCAACAGGAACAGGCTGAGCAATGGGTAGCCGAACAGCGCCCCGCCCCGGGAGGAAAAAATGAGTTCGCCCGAGCCGATCGTCAGCGAGGCGATGATCGCCCCCGGCCCGAAGATCGTCAGCCACGACGCCGGATTCCGCGAGGTCAACGCAGCCAACGGTGTCCGGCAATCGCTCATGGTTTGCTCGGCTAATTATTCCGCTGCGATAAAACCGTGATACAGGCCCATGTAGTACGGCAGCGTGTACACGGTTCCCGAGCCGATGACGTGGCCGCTGCCGCCGGTGTCCAGCGCCCACGGGCTGGCGTTCCAATGGTTGAAAAACCGCTCATCCACCGGCAGCACCTTGCCGTTGTTCCGGTAGCCGTGCCCGCGGATCGTGTCGTCGTAGGCATCGGCCCAATGGTCGGATAACAGGATCAAATCCTTTCGGTGACGGTTGGTATGCCGCCAGTCGAAGCGATCCAGCGGAAACCGCCTGAGCGTGTCGATCGAGTCCCCGAGCCAGGTCTCCCACGGCGACAGGTCGAACGTCCCCCAGATGGTCGTGTACTCGACACCCATCGCCTGCGACGCGAAACAGAAATTGAAGAACGGATTCATCTCCGGCTCCTCCTGCCGCCACGAGTTGGCAAAGGAGGCGAGGTACATTTTTTTCAGCCCGGGATCCGGCTCGTACTTGACCAGGTTGTAATAGGCCATGAAGGCCATCTCGTCGTCGGACTGGTTGCCGGAGCCGATGCCGCGTTGATACTTCGGCCACATGACGTTGGTGTGGTAAGCGTGCTCCTCCCGCAACCGCCGGGCCACGTCCCGGTATTTGCCGTCCCCAGTCATGTGATGCGCCACGTTGAGGTACGACAGGATGCTGAGCGACTTCAGACCGCGCTCCGTGTGCCACTCCGGATCGTGATGCAGGTCGCCGGGGCCGTACACCGCCCACCGTGTTTTCCCGGCGTGGTCGTGCATGCTGAAGTCGTGCGCGATCAGGTGGTCGATGTTGGCCCGCACAATTTCCCGCACCTTGCTTTTTTCCGCCTCGGTGTCGGCCACCAAGTCGTAGAAGAGCGGGTAGAAAAAATAATGCCCGTCCAGTTCATCCGAGCTGGTGTCGCTTTTCCAATAGTATTTGCCGTCGGCCGACTTGGGCCAGCGCGGCTCATAGACGCGCCAATAGCCGTCCCGCTCCTTTCGGAACTTTCGCTGGCCCTCCAGCGTGTAGCCGCCGGTGTTCGGATCGCGCCCGGCGGAGGTCGGCAGAACGGTTCGGGCAATGAAGCCCGGCGGCGGTTCATGCTCCGAACCCTTTGGTGCCTCGCTCAAGAAACGCAGTGCCTCAAACGCGCGCTTGGCCCGGCGCTTGGCCAAGGGGTCTTTCGTCGCGCCGTAGGCGAAGCATTCCCCCGCGCCGTACATGCTCGTCCACAGGCCGTCGTTGTCACTGTCGCCAACGCGGGTGTCCGTTTTCTTCCCCGCTTGGTGCGCGTGGGCCTCGATGACGTAACCGAACTGGGTGCGCCGGTTGTATCTGTCGATCTCCTCCTCGTAATGCTTCGCCTTCTCCGCGAGCGTCATGCCGCTGAAATGAATGAACGACACCCCGCCCGCCGTGGCCACCCAGGCATTGCCGTCGGCGTCCACGGCGATGTCGCGCACTGCGTCGCTCGGCAGCCAGCGCTTCCCCTGCCGGTACGCCCAGGCTGAACCGTCAAAGCGAATCACGCCGATCGCCGTGCCAAACCACACCGTGCCGTCGGCGCCGCCCGAGACGGCGGTCATGTCGTCATACGGCAATCCCTCCGCGCCGGTGAAGAGCGACCAGTTGCCGTCCGCGTAACACCCCGCCCCCTGAAAACTGGCGAACCAAAGCCGCCCCAAACCGTCGTACGCCACGGTGACATTCATCGGCGCCCAGCTTTTGTGTCCGTCCCGGGGAAACACCTGCCGCACGCCGTCGCTGTCGGACAAAAAAAATCCCGACTCCGTCCCCACCGCCGCTTGGCCATCCGGCCCGAGCGCCACGGCCAACACCTCCCCCGCCTTGGCCAAGCGCGGCCGCATCGCCGGCGGTACGGTTTTTTTCGCTGCGAACAGGGCGGCAAACTCATCACTGGCACGCCACTTGCCTCCCACGAACACCGCATCGCCCTTCGCCGTCCGCGCCACGACGCGTCCGCCCTTGGCCAAGGCCACCGCCCGCACGTCGTTGCCCGGCAACCCATCGGCCTCCGTGTGGAACGTCCGCATCTCTTGCGGGAACAGGCCCACCCTCACGGGAACCTTCGGTGGTTCGGCTGAATTAGAGTGGACACAAAGTAACATCAAAAGAACAGCCAAGCCGATGCTTCGCCCAACCCCACTCACCCTCATCCGGCCTCCGGCCACCTTCTCCCACTGGGAGTAGGAATCTAAACGCGACGCGCTTGGCCAAGCTCCCATCCCAATCGGGTGAGGGACGGGGTGAGGGAGAGAACGATCAACTACAACCATTGCTTTTTTCATTACCAGAAGGATAGCCACGCCGAAACAAATAGAGCAAGCCCAGTGCCTAGCCAAGCGCTGGATAAAACCACTTGCAACCCATCGACCGCCCGGTGATGGTTCCCGTGACATGAAATCACTGCTGACAGCCGTGTTCACCACCACCCTGCTCGCGGGTTGCGCCTCGCTAGAGACGTCCAAAAGCGTGTCGCTTTTTAACGGCACAAGCCTCGACAACTGGGTCGTCGAAAATGACGGCCAGTTCTCCGTGCAGGACGGCGTGCTCAAGGTCAATCGCGGTACCGGCTGGCTGCGATCGGCCGAGGTTTATGCCGACTTCACGCTGGTGATGGAGTTCCGCTTTCTTGAGGCCGAAGCCAACAGCGGGATTTTCGTGCGTACCGGGCCGACGAGCCACAACGACGAAAACGGCTGGCCCAACAACGGCTACCAGGTGCAGTGCATGGACACGATCACTGGGAGGGCACCCTTGGCCACGATGATCCCGTATGGCGCGCAGCCGTTCGAGTCCAAGTCCGACTTGGCCGCCTTGGCCAAGGCGTACCGACCGCTTGGCCAATGGCAAACCTACGAAATCACCTGCATCGGCGAGACGATGGTGGTGAAGTTGAACGGCACACAAATCACCACCGCGACGAGCATCAAAAACCGGGATGGCCATATCGGCATCCAAGCCGAACACGGCCTGCTCGATTTCCGCAAAATCGAGATGACAAACCTGTAGCGCTTGGCCAAGCGCGAGCTTGGCTTAAAGCCACTTGGTTCGGTTTTGTTTTTTAACGAGGGCGGCGGCCTCGGGGAAGCCGTTGGCTTTCATCGCTTGGCCGTCCCAGTCGAGGTTTTGCTGCAGCTTGAGGGCGACGATGCCGGACAAGCCAATCTCGGTCAGGTGGCCGCCGATCTCGAACGGCGCGAAGGTTTTGCCGTTCTCGACGATCGCATCAGTCCATTCTTGAAAATGCCCCCGCACACGCGGCAGGCGTTGCGGCACTTTTTTCGCCTCCGAATGGTTGGCGTGTCCGGCGAATTTCTGGTCGCCTTTCAGCTTCACGTAGCACTGTGAATTCCATAGCCCGGAGGAGAGCAGGCCGTGCTCGGCCTCGACCACCGCACCAACGCGCGGGATGTTCCCGAAGGTGCCGATCAGCGGATCGGTGATGTGCTTGGGTGGCATGTCAACACCACCGGTGTAGTAGATCAGGTTGACTGCGGCCCGACTGCCCTTGGCCGGGAAGTGAAACGAGTGCGTCACGGTCTTGGCGTAGGTCTCCAGCCCGGCTTTTTGCACGTTGCTGATCTCCACCCGGGACGGGTAGCCGAGGTTGAGGGCGCGCACCGGCATGTTGAATGAATGGCAGCAAAAGTCGCCGATGGAGCCGTTGCCAAAGTCGTACCAGCCGCGCCACTTGGCCGGGTGATAGATTCCATTTTTGTAAGGGCGCGTCGGCGACGGGCCGCACCAGAAATCCCAGTTCATCCCCGACGGCACCGGATCCTCGCCGGGCGGGCGCGTGCCGCCGTTGGGCCAGCCGTGGGCCGGGTGCCAAACGTGCACGTTGGAAACCTGCCCGAGCAGCCCGGACTGAATCAACTCGATGCTCCGGCGAAGATTCGACGAGGCGCTGCCCTGATTGCCGGTTTGCGTGACGACTTTTGATGTGCGGGACAGTTCGCGCAACGCACGCGACTCGGCGATTGTGTGGGTCAGCGGTTTTTCGCAGTACACGTGCCGGCCGGCCTTCATTGCTGCGGTGCAGATCGGTGCGTGCCAGTGATCCGGCGTGGCGATCACCACGGCGTCGAGCGTTTTCTCCTTCTCGAGCAGCTCGCGGTAATCGGCGTACGCCTTGACACTCCCGGCCTTGGCCTTGTGGCGGTTTTGGGAGTTGGTGATCTGGTTGGGGTCGACGTCACAGAATGCCACGACGTTGTGCCCGAGTTGCAACGTGTTTTTGACGTGGCCCTGAATCTGGCCGCCCATGCCGATGAAGGCGATGTTGAGCCGGTTGTTCGCCCCGAAAACGGTGCGCGGGAGGATGACCGGTGCGGCAGCGGTTGCGGCGAGAAAAGTTCGGCGTTTCATGAATCTTGCTTTTGTCATTGGATCAATTGGTCGAACCCCTTTTCTCACAGCGAACCGGTCTTGGAAAGCTGAAACCGGACGGGCGAGGTTTGATTTTGCACTCGCCAGTTTCTGACGATCGGGTGACTGTTGCGCCGCTATGAACTCACTTCCCACCCACCGGCAATCCCGGCGTCGATTCATCCAATCCACCGGCTTGGCTGCAACCGCCGTGGGATTTCCGGCCATTGTCAGCGCCAAGTCGCCCAACGCCAAATTGAACCTCGCCATCATCGGGAGCGGGGGCCGCGGCGGAAGCAATATGGCCAACACGGCAAGGACTGAGAACGTCGTGGCGCTCTGCGACGTCAACGCCCATAACCTGAACCGCGCGGCAACAAAACATCCCAAGGCGCGAACGTACCGGGATTTCCGCAAACTCTACGAAAAGACCGGTGACATCGACGCCGTGGTGGTGAGCACGACCGAGCACACGCACGCGTTTGCCGTGCTGCCAGCGCTGCAGGCCAAGAAACATGTTTACTGCGAGAAACCGCTGACGCGTGACGTGTACGAGGCGCGGGTGCTCACGAAGGCGGCCAAGGCGGCGGGCGTCGCCACGCAAATGGGCACCCAAATCCACGCCGGGAATAACTTCCGGCGTGTCGTCGAGAAAATCCAGTCCGGCGCCATTGGCCCGGTTCGCGAGGCCCACGTCTGGGTCGGCCGCGCCTGGGGCTGGCAAAGCCAGGAGGCGGCCAAACGCAACGGCGACATCGTCTGGTCGTTCGAAACGCCGACCGAAGCCCAGACGCCTCCGGCGCACCTTGACTGGGATCTGTGGATCGGCCCGGCGCCGCACCGGCCGTTTCACTCTGTCTATTTCCCCGGGCCGAAGTGGTATCGCTGGTGGGATTTCGGCAACGGCACCATGTCCGACCTTGGCAGCCACTTCAACGATCTCCCGTTCTGGGCGCTCAAGCTCGACACCCCGAAAACCGTCGAGGCGTGGGGGCCGCCGCCGCACAACGATATTGCTCCGGCCTCGATGTCGGCGAAGTACACCTACGGCAAACGCGGAGACATGCCGCCGGTCACGCTCACGTGGCACCAAGGCGAAAACAAGCCGAAGATCTGGAAGGAGAACGGCATCCCGCAATGGGGCAGCGGCATGCTCTTTATCGGCGACAACGGCATGCTCCTTTCCGACTACGGCAAACACATGCTGTTACCCGAAAAGGAGTTCAAAGAGTATCAGGCTCCCGAACCGTGGATTCCGCCCTCGATCGGGCACCATGCCGAGTGGCTGCACGCCTGCAAGACCGGCGCGCCGACCACCTGTCACTTCGGGTATTCCGGGCCGCTCACCGAGGCCAACCATTTGGGCAATGTTGCCTACCGCGCCGGGAAAAAGATCGAGTGGGACGCGGAAAACATGAAGATTCCCAACGCCCCGGACGCGGATCGATACCTGAAACGCGACTACCGAAAAGGCTGGAGCCTGGCCTGAACCGACGCCGCTTGGCCAAGCGGCTACCGGGCGAACCGCGCGGCGCGCCTTGGCCGCCTCTTGGCCGGCTTCTTTTTTCCGGAGCCGTTTCGGCTTTCCCGCCGTTGCTGCTTCTTCGGGGATCGCACCGACTTGAAGGCACGCTCGGAATGCAAATCGTGCTCCCGATCGTCGGGGATTTGCTTTTTGATCAACCGCTCAATGTCCAGCAGCAGGCCGGCCTCCTCTTTGCTGCAAAACGTCCACGCCTGGCCTTCGCTGCCGGCGCGAGCGGTGCGGCCGATTCGGTGAACGTACGTCTCGGCTTCGGTCGGCAAATCGTAGTTGAACACATCCGTGATCCCGTCGACGTCGATGCCGCGCGCGGCGATGTCGGTGGCAACCAGCACTTTCACCCGGCCCTCGCGGAACTGCTCCAGCGCCCGGGTCCGCGCCGCCTGCGTCTTGTTGCCGTGGATGGGTGCTGCGGTAATCCCCGCCCGCTCCAGCCGCTCGCAGACACGGTTCGCCTTGTACTTCATCTGTGTGAACACGATCGCGCGCCCCACCGCTGGGTCGCGAAGGAGGGCCACGAGCAGGTCATCCTTCTGGTCCCGGTCGACGTACAGCAGCCGCTGGCAAATCTTCTCCACCGTCGGCTGCTCGGGGTTGATCGTGACCCGAACCGGGTCGACCAGCAGGCGCTTGGCCAAGGTCTCCACGGCGGTCGGCAGTGTCGCGGAGAAAAACCCGGTGCGCCGCTCGCTTGGCAGCTTGGCGATGATGCGCTCGACGTCAGGGACGAACCCCATGTCCAGCATGCGATCCGCCTCGTCGAGTATGAACGACTTAACGGCGTCGAGTTGCACGAACCCCTGCCCCATCAGGTCGAGCAGGCGCCCCGGCGTGGCGACGACAATGTCGACCCCGCGGTTCATCGCCTTCTCCTGCGGCCCCTGCCCCACGCCGCCAAAAATCACGGTGTGGGAAACCTGCAGAAACCGGCCGTAAGCCGTGATGCTGTCACCAATCTGCGCCGCCAATTCCCGCGTCGGCGCAAGGATCAGCGCCCGGGGGCGGCGGCCCTCCGGGTTCATTTTCTCGGCGGCCAACTCCTGCAGCAACGGGATGGTGAACGCGGCGGTTTTGCCGGTTCCGGTCTGCGCGCTGCCGAACAAATCGCGGCCATCAACCTGCGGCGGGATGGCCTCGGCCTGCACCGGCGTCGGGATGGCGTAACCCTCCTTTTTCAGTGCATGCTGGATCTCCGGGATCAATGAACCAAAAACGCCCTCCATCCCGAGTGCCTCCATCGGCTCGGCCTGCTCGCGGGGACGCGGTTTTTGGTTCGGACGAAATTGATCGTCGCGTGCCCTGCCCGAATTGCCGCGTCGTCGCGATTTGTTTCCACCAAATCGCCCACGTTTTTTATCGCCCCTTTTGCGGGGTTTCCTCTCTGTCGTATTCATTTATGCAACCAAGCCGGCAACCTTCATTCGTAATCCCTACCGGCTTGAGTTAGAGGAAAATGAATCGCCGAAATGGCGACTTCGAAATGAGCTTGGCTGGATGGAGACCGGGGATTGTTGGCTCCTAGTTTAACCGCCAAGCGATCAGACGGCGGCTGTTCTACCCGCCAGCCGCCCCCATGTCAAGCCCCGCTTGGCCAAGCGCTGTTTTCCCCGTGTTGACTCATAAAAAAGGACACCGAAGGGTTGGAAAGGGTTGAGAGGAGAG